>NZ_CP104694.1:1137500-1260000 GCF_025398735.1 Tahibacter amnicola | reverse complement strand
GCATGTTTTTCCTGTTCCCGGAAGAAGCCATGCAGGCGTTCTGGATGAAGAACACCCTGATTCCACTGGACATCCTCTACTTCGACAAGAACTACAAGCTCGTCAACGTTCAGCACGATGTCCAGCCGTGCAAGGCTGATCCGTGCCCGGCCTACCCGTCGGAAGGCCCCGCCCAGTACGTGCTTGAGCTCAACGCCGGTACCGCCGCCAAGATCGGGGTCAAGCCCGGGGACAAGCTGGAGTTTCACCGCTGACCGGCAGGCCATCGCTTTCCGTTGCCCCATCAGCCGCCACGCGCAAGGCGTGGTGGCATGGCAAACCCGGCCGGTAAGGCACCAGCAGCCAGGATTCCTGCGACGCTTCCCGCCAATCTTCATCGCGGGCTGGCACAAACGCTTTCATGGATCCTCCCGCACGACCGCCCCAGCGGGCGGCAATCGCTTGCACGCTGATACCACCACCGTCACGTGCCCTGTGCGTGTCGCGGGAATGACCAAGCCGTGGCATCCAACACTGGATTCGACACCCCATTCCGCTACCATGGGTCCAGCGCCATCGGAGGAATCGAATGAACGATCCTTGGCTAGGCCTGCAACACGCGGCAGACCGCGATATCTCGCTGCTCTCGGCAGCCCTTCTCATCGCCAAAGACGAATACCCCGATCTCCAACCCGCGGCCTACGAGGAGCGGATCGCTTCCTACGCTGCGCAGCTCTCCGCCGACTTTTCCAGCGCCGGGTCCGAAACGGCGCAGTTGTCCCGCCTCAATGGCTTTCTTTTCGGGGAACTGGGCTTCGCCGGCGACGAACGCAACTATTTCGATCCGCGCAACAGCTATCTGAATGACGTGCTGGACCGACGCCTGGGCAACCCCATTTCACTGGCCGTGATCCAGATCAGCGTCGCCCAGAAGCTGGGACTGGCGCTGGAGGGGGTTTCCTTCCCCGGGCATTTCCTGGTGCGGCTGCCGGTCGAGGAAGGCATCGTGGTGCTCGATCCGTTCCATCGTGGCCGCACGCTCGACCTCAATGAGCTGCGCCGTCGCGCCAGGAGCGAGCTGTCCGCCCGCGAGGTCGATGATCAGCGGCTCGCACACCTGCTCGAACCGGCCAGCCACCGGGCGATCATCGCGCGCATGCTGCGCAATCTGAAGGCGGGCTACGAGGAACGCGGCGCCTGGGACAAGGCTGTCCGCTGCGCCGACCGGCTCGTGACGCTCGACCCGCTGTCCCTGGCGGAATTGCGCGAGCGCGGCAACCTCTACGTGAAGCTCGGACACCTGCGCGCCGCGCGCGAGGATTTTCGGCGCTATCTGGCGCTCGCCCCCCAGGCGGATGATGCCGAGGCGGTCCTCAACCAGCTCATCGCCTGCTCCGGACCCTCTCCCCGGATCAACTGAGGGCGGGCAATCCGGCGGTTCGGTCCGGGCCGGCAGGCCAAACGGACCGAACCAATGTGGTTCAGACCTGCACCATCTCGAAATCGGACTTGGTCACGCCGCAATCCGGGCAGGTCCAGGTTTCCGGAACATCCTCCCATCGCGTACCGGCGGCGATGCCATCGGCAGGCCAGCCCTCCGCTTCGTTGTAGATGTATCCGCAGACCACGCACATGAAGGTGCGATAGGGAGCGTCGGTGGCGGCCGGGGCGATAGCTTCGGACATGGGGCTGGATCGGCTGGAATAGGGGACGCGGATTGTCGCAGCGGCCATTGCCGCATTCAAATAGCCAGGGCCCCAAACACCGGTAGACTGCCGGGCTTTGTTGCGGAGCCGCCCATGCGCCACCCCCTGCTCGCCCGCCCCGGCCTTTACGTGATCACGGATGGGCCACGCGCCGACCTGGTGGCCGCCGTCACCGCCGCGCTGGCGGGCGGTGCCCGGCTCGTGCAGTACCGCGACAAAACGCAGGATGCCGCGCGGCGCGCTGAAGAGGCGCGCGCCCTCGCGGCACTGTGTGCGCGCCACGACGCGGGCTTCATCGTCAACGACGACGTCGAGCTGGCGGCGCAGGTGGCGGCGGGTGTCCATCTGGGTGAAGACGACGCGGACATCGCCGCCGCACGCACCCGACTGGGCGACTCCGCCGTGATCGGCGTGTCGTGCTACGACGACTTCGATCGCGCCCGGTCCCTGGCCGCGCGGGGCGCCGACTACGTGGCATTCGGGGCGTTCTACCCCTCCTCCACGAAGCCGGCAGCCCGGCGCGCCACCCCGGAACTGCTGCGGCGCGCGGCCGCGCTTGACGTCCCACGGGTGGCGATCGGCGGCATAACCCCGGAAAATGCCGGCCCTCTCATCGAAGCCGGCGCGGATTTTGTCGCAGTGATCAGCGCCGTGTTCGGAACCGGCGACATCACCCGCGCGGCGAGCCGGTTTGCCTCGCTCTTCCCATCCCCATGATCGAACCTGCCATGACCACCAATCACGAACTCTTCGAACGCGCCCGCCTGAAACTGCCGGGCGGCGTGAACTCGCCCGTACGGGCGTTCAAGTCCGTCGGCGGCGAGCCGTTCTTCACCGCACGCGCCGACGGTCCTTATCTCTGGGATGTCGAGGGCAAGCGCTACATTGACTACGTCGGCTCCTGGGGGCCGATGATCGTCGGCCACAACCACCCGCACGTTCGCGCGGCGGTGGCGCGCGCCATCGACGACGGACTTTCTTTCGGCACACCCTGCCCGGCAGAAGTCACCATGGCGGAAACGGTGACGCGCCTGGTGCCGTCGCTGGAAATGGTCCGCATGGTCAATTCCGGCACCGAGGCGACCATGGCGGCGATCCGCCTGGCCCGCGGGTTCACCGGGCGCAACAAGATCGTGAAATTCGAGGGCTGCTACCACGGCCACGGCGATGCCTTCCTGGTGAAAGCCGGTTCCGGCGCGCTGACCTTTGGCGTGCCGACGTCCCCGGGCGTTCCGGCGGGCCTTGCCGACCTCACCCTCACCCTGCCCTACAACGACCTGGCTGCCGCCGAGCGCCTGTTCGAGGAAGCAGGAAGCGACATCGCCGGCCTGATCATCGAACCGGTCGCCGGCAACATGAATTGCATCCTGCCGCGCGAGGGCTATCTGAAAGCCCTGCGCGATCTGTGCACGCGCCACGGCGCGCTGCTGATCTTCGACGAGGTGATGACCGGATTCCGCGTTGCCCTGGGCGGCGCGCAGCAGCACTACGGCATCACGCCGGACCTGTCGACCTTCGGCAAGATCATCGGCGGCGGCATGCCGGTGGGTGCCTACGGCGGACGCCGCGACGTCATGAGCCAGATCGCCCCGAGCGGACCGATCTACCAGGCCGGAACGCTGTCGGGGAATCCGGTCGCGATGGCCGCCGGTCTTGCAATGCTGGAACTGATCCAGGCGCCCGGCTTCTATGCCGATATCGCCCGCAGGACAAACACCCTCAGCGACGGTTTCGCGACGATCGCCGCCGAGTGCGGCGTGCCGATGACGACGAACGCCATCTGCGGCATGTTCGGCCTCTTCTTCACGTCGGAAAAAGTGGAAACCTTTGCCCAGGCGACTGCCTGCGATACCGCGCTGTTCAACCGCTTCTTCCACGGCATGCTCGAACGCGGCGTTTACCTGGCTCCGTCGGCCTTCGAGGCCGGCTTCCTGAGCAGCGCCCACGACGATGCCGTGATCGCCCAGACCCTGGATACCGCCCGCGACGCCCTGCGCGCGGCACTCAAGGGCTAGACGCCGCGAGCCCGGGGCCGCAACGGTCCCGGGCTACGTCCCCGCACTATCCGTTGCCGACACGGGAAGCAAAGCCCGCCAGGCCCAATCGCAGGCGGGCCAGTCCGTCAGCCAGCTCCGCCGTCGTGATATTCAGCGCCGGCACGAAACGCAGCACGTCAGGCCCCGCCTGCAGAATGAGCAACCCGTGCTCGGCCGCCCGGTCGAGCATGTCGCCGGCCTTGCCGCGCAGGGGCTCGGCCAGCGCCGCACCCAGCATCAGGCCGCGGCCGCGGATCTCATGGAAAAGACCGAGATCCCGGTCGATTTCCTCCAGCCCCTTCCGCAACGCCTGCGATTGCTGTTCCACGTTGGCCAGCAGTTCCGGCGACCGCAGCCGGGCCAGCGCGACGCGGGCCACGGCCGCCGCCAGCGGATTGCCGCCAAACGTGGTTCCGTGACTGCCGAATTGCAGAGTGTGGGCAACGCGCGGACCGGCGAGCAACGCGCCAATCGGGAAGCCTCCGCCCAGGGCCTTGGCGACAGTCAGGATGTCGGGCGCAACGCCGTCCCACTGCCAGGCCCACAGCTTGCCGGTGCGGCCCATCCCGCACTGGATCTCGTCGAACACCAGCAGGGCGTCATGGCGATCGCACAGCCCGCGCAGGGCTTTGAGGAAGCCGGGCTCCGCCGGCACGACACCGCCTTCGCCCTGGACCGGCTCGACCATCACCGCGGCGACGTCGCCGCTGTCCATTGCCGCCTCGACGGCAGCCAGGTCGTTGAACGCGCAATAGCGGAAGCCACCGGGAAGCGGTTCGTAGCCCTCCTGGTATTTCGGCTGCGCCGTCGCGGTGACGGCGGCCAGGGTGCGTCCGTGGAAGGACCCCTGGAACGTCAGGATCACGCGGCGGTCCGGGCTGCGCCCCTGGGCCGCTGCCCAGCGGCGGACCATCTTGATCGCCGCCTCGTTGGCCTCCGTGCCGGAATTGCACAGGAACACGCGCTCGGCGAATCCCGACGACTGCACCAGATCCTCGGCCAGGCGCAGCGGCGGCTCGCTGACGAAGACGTTGCTCGTGTGCCACAGCCGCGCGGCCTGCGCCGCCAGTGCGCCGATCAGCTCCGGATTGGCGTGGCCGAGCGCATTGACGGCAATGCCGGCGCCGAAATCGAGGTAGTCGCGACCGTCCTTGTCCCACACGCGCGAGCCGGCGCCGCGCTCCAGCACGATCCGTCGCGGCCGGTACACGGGCACGTAGTAGCGGTCGGCATAGGCGAGGAGGTCAGCGGTGGTATCTGGCGCGTTCACGGTCGTCTCGCAGGGACTGGGTGGCCGGCGATTATGCGCGACGCACCGCCACGACGGACGGCCGGGGGATATGACGATCCCGTCCATCGGCACTGTCGAGGGCCACTGCGCCGCGCCCGGCGCGCGGATGGCTCTTGGTCGGCCGCGTCGTAACGGCCACACTCGAACCGTTCACCACCGCGGGAGAGATCGATGCGCCTGGAAACACTGGCCGTGCACGCCGGCGGAGCGCCGGATCCGGAAACCGGCGCGCTATCGCCGCCGATTCATCTGGCCACCACCTTCCGCCACGGCCCCGCGGGCGAGCGGCAGGCGGGCTACGAGTACGTCCGCGAGGGAAATCCGACCCAGACGCGGCTGGAGACGGCGCTGGCCGCCCTCGAGGGCGGACCGGCCGCACTGGCCTTCGGCTCGGGCATGGCCGCGGCGACCGCCCTGCTGGAAACCCTGCCGTCCGGCAGCGAGTTGCTGATCCCGCGTGACTGCTACGCCGGGCTGCGCATCCTGGCCACGGAATTCTTGCCGGAGCGGGGCATCCGTACCCGGGCCGTCGACATGACCGACACCGCAGCGGTCGAACGCGCACTGGGCCCGGATGTCGCCCTGGTCTGGCTGGAAACCCCCTCAAATCCCGGGCTGGAAGTGACCGACATCGCCGCTGTCGCCAAGGCGGCCAGGGCCGCCGACGCGCTGGTTGCCTGCGACAACACCTTCGCAACGCCTGCGCTGCAGAATCCACTCGCCCTGGGTGCCGACGTGGTGCTGCACTCGACCACCAAATACCTCGGCGGCCACAGCGACGTCATGGGCGGTGCGCTGGTGTTCGCGGAGCAAGGCGCGCGCTACGACCGCGTCGCGCACCGCCGCCACATCACCGGCGGCGTGCTGTCGCCGTTCAATGCCTGGCTGACGCTGCGCGGGCTGCGCTCGCTGCCGGCGCGCATGGCCTGGAACTGCACCACGGCCCGTGCGGTAGCCGAATTCCTCGCGGGACATCCGGCGATCGCCGCCGTGCATTACCCGGGACTGGCCACGCACCCGGGCCACGCCACCGCGCGCGCGCAGATGCGCGACTTCGGCGCCATGATGAGCCTGCGCCCACGCGGTGGTCGCGACGGCGCCCTGGCGGTCGCCGCACGTTTGCAGCTGATCACCAACGCCACCAGCCTCGGCGGCTGCGAGTCGACGATCGAGCATCGCGCTTCAGTGGAGGGCGCGCATCCCGTCTCACCGCCGGACCTGTTGCGCCTGTCCATCGGACTGGAGCACGCAGAGGATCTGATTGCCGACCTGCGCCAGGCACTGGATTCGCAGGCCTGACCGGCGCGGCCGCCACCGCGGCCGCGCTACGCTCCCGGCAGCGCGACTACCAGGTGCCCGTATTGGGCATCGACGTCCAGGGCTCGCGTGGCGGCAATGCATCCCCCTTCTGCAGCAGCTCGATCGAAATCAGGTCAGGCGATCGCACGAAGGCCATGCGACCATCCCGCGGCGGACGATTGATCGTGACGCCCTGCGCCTGCAACCGCTCGCAGGCGGCGTAGATGTCATCCACCGCGAAGGCGAGATGACCGAAATTGCGCGCGGTGCCGTAGTCTTCCGGATCCCAGTTGTAGGTCAGCTCCACTTCCGCCTCGGGACTTTCCGACGCCGCCAGGAACACCAGCGTGAAACGGCCCTGCGGGTATTCCTTGCGACGCGTCTCGTGGAGTCCCAGCGCATCGCAGAAGAACCGCAGCGAGGCATCCAGGTCGCGCACGCGAACCATCGTGTGCAGGTAGCGCATGAAATCTCCTTTTCCGCCGCGACGGGGGATCAATCCAGGAACAGGTCGGGCAAGAGCGGCGCGCCCGGCTGGACGGCGTAACCGTCGAAATCCGTCACGCCCGCCTTGCGCAGGACATCCTCATCGAGCAGGAACTGTCCACTGAGGCTGCGCGGGGGCTGGGTGAAGATCCAATGCGCAGCGTCCGCCATGATCTCGGGCTTGCGGCAGTTCTCCGGACGCGCCATGCCGCCGAGCATGGCCAGGGCGGCCGTGTCGATCACCGTGCGCGGCCACAGCGCGTTGACGCTGACGCCGTCCTTGGCCAGTTCCGCCGCCAGGCCGTAGGCCGCCATCGCCATACCGTACTTGGACATCGTGTACGCCGTGTGATGCTGGAACCACTTCTGTGACAGGTTGATGGGCGGCGCGAGCATCAGCACGTGTGGATTGAGCGCGCGCTTGAGGTGCGGCAAGCAGGCCTGCGTGCACAAGTAGCTGCCACGCACGTTCACCTGGTGCATCAGGTCGTAGCGCTTCATCGGCGTGCCGGTGACACCGGCCAGCCAGATCGCGCTGGCATTGTTGACCAGGATGTCGATGCCGCCGAACGTCGCCACCGCCTGGGCCACCGCGGCCTGCACCTGGTCTTCCTCGCGCACGTCCACCTTCAGCGCCAGGGCCTTGCCGCCCGCCGCCTCGATCTCCGCCGCGGCGGAGTGGATCGTTCCCGGCAATTTGGGATTGGGCACGTCGGACTTGGCCGCGATCACGATGTTGGCGCCGTCGCGGGCGGCGCGCCGGGCGATCGCCAGGCCAATACCGCGCGATGCGCCGGTGATGAACAGGGTACGGCCGGTGAGATGACTCATGCGTGGTTCCATTTCGCGCGCTCAGGGACCACCGAGCATGGTGCAGGCGCGCCGCGGCGGCAAGCGGCGGGAGTCAGGCGCTCTGGAACCGCGGGATGCAGTGCAGGAGTTCGTCCAGACGGGCGATCGGATCGGTGAGCTCCAGCCAGCGTTGGCGCTCCGTGTCCTCCACCGGCAACAGCTGCGCCAGGCGGAAGCTCACCCAGCTGGCATCGTCGAAGGCGCTGCGCTCGGCCTTGGCGTGATCGCCACCGACCTGCTCGAGCAGGCGTTCGAGCACGATGCACAGCAGGCTGTACTCAGGCGGCACGGGAATACGCGCCTCCTCGGCCCACCAGCGCACCTGCGCATGAATCAGGCCGTTATCGCGGATCCGGGTCGATTTCGCCTTGAAGCGCCTGCTGCCGCGGACCCGGATGCCCAGGAGTCCGTCAGACAGCGTGAAGAAATCCTCGATCATCCCCAGGGTGCCCACGGCAGCCGGCAGGGCCGGCTCGCCGGCCTCGCGGCCTTCGAGGATCAGGCTGATCCCGAACCCGCTGCCGGTGCGCGTGCAATGGCGCACCAGGTCGACATAGCGCGGCTCGAAGATCCGCAGCGTGATGTAGCTGCCGGGAAACAGCACCGTGCTCAACGGAAACAGTGGAATGTCGTCGAGGTTCACGCGAGCAGTCTAGCGCGACACCGCGGTCGCGGCTGGGGGCCGTCAGCCGCCGGCGAGCAGCCGCACGAACCGGCGCGGCGCGTCCTCGAACCCGCCATTGGACATGAACACGACGTGGTCACCGCCCCGCGCCTGGTCGCGCAGGGCGTCGAGCAGCGCGTCGACCGTCGGCACGGCGCGGCCGCGGCCGCTCAGCGCACCGGTGACCCTGGCGGCGTCCCAGGGCAGTTCCGCGCGCTGCAGAAACACGACCGCGTCCGCATCGGCCAACGACGGAGCAAGCTCGTCCGCGTGGGCACCCAGGCGCATCGAATTGGACCGCGGCTCCATGCCCACCAGGATTCGGGCATCGCCCACGCGTGCGCGCAGGCCCGCCAGCGTCGTGGCAATGGCAGTCGGATGGTGGGCGAAGTCGTCATACACCCGCACGCCGCCGTGCTCGCCGACGGTTTCCAGACGCCGCCGCGCGCTCTGGAACTGCGCAAGGGCGGCAATCGCCTCGCTCGTGTCGACGCCGGCCTGGTCTGCGGCTGCCAGCGCAGCGAGGGCGTTCATCACGTTGTGGCGACCGATCAAGTCCCAGCGAACCGTTCCGCGCTCTGTGCCCTCGACAACGACGGTGAACACGGAGCCGTCGGCTGCATGCAGGCGCGCCTGCCAGTCGCCACTGTCCATGCCGAACCGGGTAACGGGCGTCCAGCACCCCTGGGCGAGAACCTCTGCCAGACGCCGGTCCTCGGCGTTGACGATCAGGCGTCCGTTGCCGGGCACCGTGCGCACCAGATGATGAAACTGGCGCTGGATCGCGGCCACATCGGGAAAAATGTCCGCGTGATCAAATTCCAGATTGTTGAGAATGGCCACAGACGGGCGGTAGTGCACGAATTTCGAGCGCTTGTCGTAGAACGCCGTGTCGTATTCATCGGCCTCGATCACGAATGCCTCGCCCCGGCCCAGGCGCGCCGACACCCCGAAATTGCCGGGAACGCCTCCCACGAGGAAACCCGGCGAGGCACCGCAGGATTCCAGGATCCAGGCCAGCATGGCGGTCGTGGTGGTCTTGCCGTGCGTACCCGCCACGGCGAAGACACGGCGCTGCCGCAGCAGCGTCTCGCCCAGCCACTGCGGGCCGGAGACATAGGCCAGGCGCCGCGACAGCACGTGCTCGATCGCCGGATTGCCGCGGGACAGGGCATTGCCCACGACGACGAGGTCCGGCGCCGGTTCCAGGTGCGCCGCGTGGTAGCCCGTCATCAGCCCGATGCCCAGCGCCTCCAGCTGCGTGCTCATGGGCGGATACACATTCGCGTCCGATCCATCGACCCGGTGGCCCAGTTCGCGCGCCAGCGCGGCCACGCCGCCCATGAAGGTGCCGCAGATTCCCAGAATATGCAGATGCATCGATCAGACCTTGGGGTTAGCAAAGAGCGCCGTGATCAGGATGATCTGGGCGGCCACGCACGAGAGCGCCACCAGGAATCCGCCGGCCAGGGGAATGTTCAGGGCATGGCGGAAGACATGCGCCTTGACGCACAGCTGCCAGATCACGAGACCCAGCATCAGCAGGGCAGCCCAGGCCTGGCCGGGCGCCAGTTCCGTTGCGTTCGGCGCGACGCCGGCAAGGATCAGGTCCGCCGGGATACGCGCCAGGACGAACAGCGCGTCGGTGATGAAGAAGGCGAGCGTGGTCTGGACAAATCGCTCGGGCACCTGGCGCACCTGGAGCAGCAGGTAGGTGACCAGCAGCCAATAGAGATCGCCGAACACGATGGCGTAGACGGAAACTTCCGCCTTGCGTGGAACCTGCCCCTCCAGCACGCCCAGGGCCGATGCCACGATCACCACGATCGCCACCAGGTTTGGCGCGTAGGGGAGATCCTGCGGACCCCGCTTGAAGCGCAGGATATCGCGTACGATCAAAAACAGTTCACGCATCCATCGTTCCGTACTGGCCATGCCAACGCGCGCGCAAGACTACGACATTCTGGTGGATGCGCGCGGCCTGGTCTGCCCCCAGCCGTTGCGCCGCCTGCGCGCGGCGTTGCGCGATGCCCTGCCGTCCCAGGTGATCTGCCTCGTCGCGGACGACCCGCACGCCCTGATCGATGTGCAGGTGCACTGCACGCGGGTCGGCCATGTGCTGCTGGACGAATCGGCGGACGAGGGCGTGCTTCGACTCCTGATCCGCAAGCGCGAGGAGCCGCAGGGCTAGAAACGGGCGCTGCGGAAACCTCGGGACATGCGCAGCGCGGAGGCACGCCGGCCTCCGCGCGAATCCGGAATGTCGTGCGGCTCAGGCCGCGACGCGCGGCAACGCCGAAAGAATGCGCTGGTAGACCTCACGCAGTTCGCCCACGCCGTCCAGCACGGTGAGCTTGCCGCGTTTTTCGTAATAGCCCGCCACCGGGGCGGTCTGTTCGGCATACACGCGCAGGCGCTCGCGCACGGTCTCGGGGGTGTCGTCCTTGCGACCTTCTGCCGCAGCCCGGCCCGCCAGGCGATCGACGATCAGCTCGTTCGGAACCACCAGTTGCAGGGCGATATCCACCGGCTGGCGCAGGCGCGCGAGCAGGGCGTCCAGCGCCTCGCACTGGGCCAGGTTGCGCGGATAGCCGTCGAGGATGAAGCCTGCGCGTGCGTCGGGCTGTTCCAGGCGCTCCTCGAGCATGCCCAGGACGATCTCGTCAGACACCAGCTGGCCGGCGTCCATCACGGATTTGGCTTTCAGGCCCAGCGGCGTGCCGGCCTTGACCGCCGCGCGCAGCAGGTCGCCGGTGGAAATGTGCGGAATGTTCAGTTCGGCCTTCAACTGGCTCGCCTGGGTGCCCTTGCCTGAGCCGGGCGCCCCGAGTAGCACGATACGCATGGGTAAATGGTTCCTGGGGAAGGGCCCTCGGCATGCCGGGGCCTAGGTTAGACTCTCCCGCGAACGCTAGCGGCAGCAACCCGGTTAGTCAAACAATTGCAACGCACACGGCCCCCACGAAGGCCTTCGTGTTGCCGGCTGCGCGGCGGTGCCGTCGCTGTTCGTCCGAGCATTCCCCCACTGCATAAAAGCCGGCCCGACCGGCTGTCCGAAGGAGTTCCCCATGAGCCAAGGCAAGCTCTTGTATGCCCAGTCCGGCGGCGTTACCGCTGTCATCAACGCCACCGCCGCCGCCGTGATAGAGACGGCGCGCGCCAATGGCGTTCCCGTCCTGGCCGGACGCAACGGCATCATCGGCGTGCTGCGCGAAGAACTGATCGACACCCGCAAGGAAAGCGCTGCGGCGATCGCCGCCCTGCGCCACACCCCGGGCGGCGCATTCGGTTCCTGCCGGTTCAAGCTCAAGTCCCTGGAAGACAACCGTGCCCAGTACGAACGCCTGATCGACGTGCTGCGCGCGCACGACATCCGCTATTTCCTCTACAACGGCGGCAATGATTCCGCCGACACGGCGCACAAGGTCTCGCAGATCGGCAAGGCACTGGGCTATCCGGTCACCTGCGTGGGCGTGCCCAAGACCGTCGACAACGACCTGGCGGTCACGGACTGCTGCCCCGGCTTCGGCTCCGTGGCCAAATACACCGCGCTGTCGATCCTGGAAGCCGGCTACGACGTCGAGTCGATGGCCGAGTCCTCGACCAAGGTCTTCATCATGGAAGTGATGGGCCGTCATGCCGGCTGGATCGCCGCGGCCGCCGGCCTTGCCGGCAAGAACGCCGACGAGCCGCCGCACATCATCCTGTTCCCGGAGATCGCCTTCGACGAAGAAGCGTTCCTTGCGAAGGTCAAGGCGACGGTCGAGCGCGTGGGGTACTGCACCGTGGTCGCCTCCGAAGGGCTGCGCAATGCCGAAGGCCAGTTCCTGGCCGAAGCGGGCACGCGCGACGCCTTCGGCCACAGCCAGCTGGGCGGACTCGCGCCGGTACTGGCGCAACTGGTAAAGAGCAAGCTTGGATACAAATACCATTGGGCGCTTCCGGACTATCTCCAGCGCTCCGCCCGCCACATCGCTTCGCAGACCGATTTCGAACAGGCCAGCGCGGTCGGCAAGGCCGCGGTGGAACTGGCGCTGGCCGGCAAGAATGCGGTCATGCCGGTGATCAAGCGCGTGTCCGATGCGCCGTACCGCTGGAAAATCGAGGCTGCACCGCTGGCCAAGGTGGCCAATCACGAGAAAAAGCTGCCGAAGAACTACATCAGCCGCGACGGCTACGGCATCACCGAGGCGGCCCGCCGCTACCTGGAACCGTTGATCCGCGGCGAAGCCTACCCGCCCTACGGGAAGGACGGCCTGCCCAAGTACGCGCGGCTGAAGAAGGTGCTGGTAGCGAAAAAGCTGCCGGAATACCGCATCGCCGACAAGTGATCGCTACCGGTTTCGCCATTTTTGCGTGACACGCGGACGACCGGCACCGACGCCGGTCGTTCCCGCGGCGCCGCGGCGCCGCCAAAGCCGTAGCAAATCCCACCCTGCGCCCCTGCACTGGGGTGCCGATCGCCCTTCCGCGTAGCGCAGGCGACACCTTTTGCGTTGCAAGAAGCCACAAACGCAAAACGCTGGCTATACTCGGCCCGTTGGTCTGCTGTACTTCCGCTTGAGAGTGTCGTCAGGTTCGCAAGCCCGGACCACGGGCTCGCGAACACCGGCGTGTTCGCGTCTGGAAGAAGCACCGAACACGTCCTTACGCTGCCGGCACCTCGGGTTGCCTTTTGATGCGTGCGTGAACGACGGGAGAGTTCGATGCTGCAAGAGAACGGCTGGTGGATCGTCCTGGGCTGTGCGGTTCTGGCGATTCTTTATGGAGGTTGGTCGATTCGCTGGATCCTGGCGAAGCCAGCCGGCAACGAACGGATGCAGGAAATCGCCGCGGCGATCCAGGTCGGCGCCAGTGCCTACTTGAACCGGCAGTACACGACCATCGCCGTCGTCGGCGTCGTGCTGTTCGCCGTGATGGGGTTCGCGCTCAATTGGGGAAGCGCGATCGGATTCGCGCTCGGTGCCGTCCTTTCAGGGCTTGCCGGCTACACCGGCATGTACATTTCCGTTCGTGCCAATGTGCGCACGGCAGAGGCAGCACGGTCCGGCCTTTCGGCCGCACTGGATGTCGCCTTCCGCGGCGGCGCCATCACCGGCATGCTGGTGGTGGGCCTTGGCCTGCTGGGCGTCGCCGGGTACTTCTTCATCCTGCTCAAGATGGGCCAGTCCACCAACGATGCGCTCCATTCCCTGGTCGGCCTGGCCTTCGGCTCGTCGCTGATCTCGATTTTCGCGCGCCTGGGCGGCGGCATCTTCACCAAGGGCGCTGACGTGGGCGCCGACCTGGTCGGCAAGGTGGAAGCCGGCATTCCCGAAGATGACCCGCGCAACCCGGCGGTGATCGCCGACAACGTGGGTGACAACGTCGGCGACTGCGCCGGCATGGCCGCGGACCTGTTTGAAACCTATGCGGTCACCGTCATCGCGACGATGCTGCTGGGCGGCATCATGGCGACGAAAATCGGCGTCGATCCTTCGACGGCAGCGTTGTATCCGCTGCTCCTGGGCGCCGTGTCGATCATCGCCTCGATCGTCGGCACGTTCTTCGTGAAAGCCAAGCCCGGCGCAAAGATCATGAACGCGCTGTACGCCGGCGTGATTGTCTCGGGCGTGCTGGCGGCCATCGCGTTCTATCCGATCACGACCATGCTGCTCGCCGGCGCGACGGCCGGACCGCTGAAACTCTACGGCTGCGCCCTGATCGGCCTGGCATTGACCGCCGCCATGGTGGTGATCACCGAGTACTACACCGCCACGGAATATAGCCCGGTGCGGCATGTCGCCAAGGCGTCCACCACCGGCCATGCAACCAACATCATTGCCGGCATCGGCATTTCGATGAAGTCCACCGCCTACCCGGTGCTTGCGGTGTGTGCGTCAATCTGGGGCGCCTACTCGCTGGGCGAGCTGTATGGCATTGCGATTGCGGCCACGGCCATGCTGTCGATGGCCGGCATGATCGTCGCGCTGGATGCCTACGGCCCGATCACCGACAACGCCGGCGGCATCGCGGAAATGAGCGAACTGCCGCCGGAAGTGCGCGCTGTGACTGACCCGCTGGACGCCGTCGGCAACACCACCAAGGCCGTGACCAAAGGCTACGCCATCGGGTCCGCTGGTCTCGCCGCGCTGGTGCTGTTCGCCGACTACACCCACAACCTCGCCGTGGTGGGCAAGGCGACAACGTTCGACCTTTCCAATCACATGGTGATCATCGGCTTGTTCATAGGCGGCCTGATTCCCTACCTGTTCGGCGCCATGGCGATGGAGGCGGTGGGCCGCTCCGCCGGATCCGTGGTGGAAGAGGTGCGGCGGCAGTTCCGGGAGATTCCCGGCATCATGGAAGGCAAGGCCAAGCCGGACTACTCCCGCGCAGTCGACATGCTCACCCAGGCGGCCATCAAGGAAATGATGTGGCCGTCCCTGCTGCCTGTCGCCGTACCCGTGGCGGTCGGCTTCCTGCTGGGCGCCCAGGCCCTGGGCGGAATGCTGATCGGCACTATCGTCACGGGCCTGTTCGTGGCCATTTCCATGACAACCGGCGGCGGCGCCTGGGACAACGCCAAGAAGTACATCGAGGACGGCAACCACGGTGGCAAGGGTTCGGACGCCCACAAGGCGGCCGTCACCGGCGACACCGTGGGTGATCCGTATAAGGACACGGCCGGCCCGGCCGTCAACCCCCTGATCAAGATCATCAACATCGTCGCGCTGCTGCTGATTCCACTGCTGCGCTGACACAGACCCGCCGGGGCCCACGCGGCCCCGGCATCCCCCGTTTCCGGGCCTGGTGATGTAGCGAATCGTTACATCCCCGGCCGTGCGCCCTGCCCTCGCCCCTGGCTGCCGGGCGCACCGCCCGCCATATCGGCCACTCCTGCCCTGCCCGGGGACGCCCGGACCGCCGGCGCCGCATGCTGCGACGCAGCAGCGTTTGCCGTATCCTTCGCGCCCTTCGCCCCGCCTCGGGGCCAGTTCCAGGAGCAGTCATGGGCCTCGACCTCGTACCGACCGGCAAGGACGTGCCGAACGAAATCAACGTCATCATCGAGATTCCGAAGGACGCGGAGCCGGTGAAGTACGAAGTGGACAAGACCACCGGCGCGATCTTCGTCGACCGCGTGCTCTCCACCCCGATGCGTTATCCCTGCAACTACGGCTACGTGCCGCACACGCTGTGCGGCGACGGCGATCCGGTCGATGTGCTGGTCGTGATGCCGCTGCCGCTGATCCCGGGCTCGGTCATCCGCTGCCGTCCGGTGGGCATGCTGCGCATGCAGGACGAAGCCGGCGAAGACACCAAGCTGATCGCCGTGCCGGTGACCAAGGTGTTCGGCGGTTACGCCCATATCAACGACATCGACGACGTGCCGCAGCACTGGCGCGATCGCATCGGCCACTTTTTCGAGCACTACAAGGATCTGGAGAAGGGCAAGTGGGTCAAGGTGCAGGGCTGGGGCAATGCCCAGGACGCCAAGCAGGAAATCCTCGCGGGCGTCGCGGCGTACAAGGACGCCCCGGAAAAGCCGAACTTCTGATCCCCTGCTCGCGGATCACGCGGTGATTGCAAAGCGCGGCCGGCAACCGGCCGCGCTTTTTTTGCGGTGCTGGTTCTCCGCCACGGATGGCCGGGTCAATGCCCGCCAAAGCACATCGCATCCAACGACCGGCCCTTGCCGGGACAACGACAATCTCAGCACACTCGCCGGAACCGGATCGGACATTCCCACGAAGAAGGCGATGGCTCAAGCGCGTAGTACACGATCGGACCACGACTATTGGGCCTGCCAACTCGGCGGCTGGTGCGCACTGACGGCGCTCAGCGTGCTTTCGACGTCGTTCGGCCCCTGGGAAAGCGTCTGGCGCTTCGCGTTGGCCAAGACGCTGTGCATGGGCGCCGGCCTCGCCCTTTCACATCAGTGGCGCGGCTATCTGCGCCGCCGCGGCTGGTTGCATGGCAATGCGGCAGTGCCATTCAGGCCGATCTTTATCGGTCTGCTCGCGTTGGCTGCACTGGCCACCGCGGCCCTGGTGCTGGTCGACCTGATTATCCGCAACGGCGCATTGCTGGCAGAGCCGGCGGAAGTACCGGTGCTCATCGCCTTCATCCTGCTTGGCTGGTTTGCCGTCTTCGCGATGTGGACGGTGTGCTATTCCGCCGCGCTGTCGCGGCGCCGCGCCCTGCGCATGGAACTCGATCTGCTCAAACTCGAAGTCAATGCCAAGGACACGGAGCTGCGCGCCTTGCAGTCCCAGGTCAACCCGCATTTCTTCTTCAACAGTCTCAACAGCATCCGCTCGTTGATCTACCAGGATCGTGATGCCGCTGCGCAGGCGGTGACGCGCCTGGCCAGCATGATGCGGCACAGCCTGCAGGCCGGCGCCTCGCCGACGGCGCGCCTGGCCGAGGAACTGGCCGCGATCGATGCCTACCTCAGCATCGAGCACTTGCGCTTCGACGATCGCCTGCAGTTGCGACTGCAGATCGAGCCTGGCCTGGAGGAGGTCAAACTGCCCCCAATGGCCTTGCAGACCCTGGTGGAAAACGCGGTCAAGCACGGCGTCGAGCGCAGCACCGGCGCGTGCGAACTCAGGGTCAGTGCGCAGCGCCACGGCGACCGGGTGCTGCTCAGTGTCGCTAATCAAGGCCGGTTGAGCGAGTCGAGCGAGTCCACCCGGCTGGGCCTCGCCAATACCGCCAAACGGCTGAACCTGCTGTTCGGAACCGATGCCGCGTGCAGCCTGCTGGAGCGCGACGGCTGGGTGGTCGCCAGCATCGAACTGCCGCAGGCGTGCGCGTGAAAGCCGTATTGATCGATGACGAACGCCTGGCGCGTGTCGAATTGCGGCGCCTGCTGGCCGCCCATTCCGAAATCGAGATCGTGGCTGAGGCGAGCAACGTCGCCGAAGGCCTGCGACTGATCGAGGCAGCGGCACCGGACGTGATCTTCCTCGACATCCAGATGCCCGACGGCAGCGGTTTCGACCTGTTGGCCGCACTGGAGAGTACCCCTGCGGTGATCTTCACGAGCGCCTACGATCACTATGCGATCCGCGCCTTCGAGGTCAGCGCGCTCGACTACCTGCTCAAACCGATTGAACCTCAGCGGCTTGCCCAGGCCATCGGCAAGATGCAGTCCCGCTCGGACGCGCCAACGGAGCGTCCGCTGGCGCCGACCAATGGCAAGGTGTTCATCAAGGATGGCGAACGCTGCTGGTTCGTCACGCTCGACGAGATCGTGCTGTTCGAATCCGAAGGCAACTACACCCGCGTGCATTTCGATCAGAACCGTCCCCTGATGCTGCGCTCGCTCAACCAGCTGGAAGCGCGCCTGGATCCACAGCGCTTTCTGCGGGTGAGCCGGCGGCAGATCGTCAATCTGAAGTGCGTGGTCGACCTCAAACCGACTGCTACCGGCGGCATGGTGCTGATCCTCAAAGATGGCTTGCGCGTACCCATGTCGCGCCGGCGCGCGGCGCGGTTCCGGCAGCAAAACCAGCTCTGACAGCAACGTGGTGAACGCCGCGCGTTGAAATCAGGCCTGCCATTCATGGCGTGGAATCGAACCGGGAGAGCGGCGGAAGCGGTTGCCTGGCGGCCATTCGCACGGAACACTTCCGCCGCCCGGTCGCCTACTCCGCCACACTGACCCGCTTGCGGTTGTCGTCGGCCGCACGATCGATCAACAGATTGTACGGATCGACGCCGACTTCGAACGGCGCTTCCCCGACCGTCACTTCGATCGTCGATTCACCCGCCGGCAGACTGCGCTGCTGACGCCACAACACGCGCTCGCTGCCTGGCTGCGCATCGCTCCCCCGCGCAAAGATGGCGAGGTCGACCGGCTCGTCGTAGTCGCGCGGCGTCTCCTTGCCCTTACCGTCGGCTTCCGACTTGGACAGCCGCAGTTTGAACGTCACCCGCCATTGCCCATCGGCCAACGGTTTCGCGTCTGCTGACACGACGCGGTTGTCGTACACGACGATCCGCTGGAACAGATCGGTGATCAGCGTCTGCGCGTCGGCGGGGGCTTCGGCGCGGATTGCAGCAAGCAGATCTTCGCTCGTCACATAAGGCCGGGTGCGATAGCGATGTTCGTCCAGGAAGCGCCGCAACGCGCGGTTGAGCGCGGCCTCGCCGATTACCTCGCGCAGTCGATAGAACGCCATACTGCCCTTGCGGTACTGGACGTAGACCTGATTCTCGCTCCGGTACAGCGGCAGCTCTTCCACCCGTTCCTGGCCGCGGCCGGCGAGATACTGGTCGAGGTCGTAGCGCAGGATACGGCGCACCTTCTCGGCGCCGAAGACCTTTTCCATGACCATCAGTGCAGAGTACTCGGCCAGCGACTCCGTGATCATGCCGCCGCCCTGAACATTTGCGGCGATGGCCTGGTCGCCCCACCACTGGTGGGCCAGTTCGTGTGCGGTGATATAGAAGACGTGATCGACGCCGTCAGGGTCACGCACATCATTGATGAAGCCAAGTGACTCGGAGAACGGGATGACGCCGGGCAAGCTGCGCGCGTAGCCCTGATACAGCGGAAACTCGACGATGCGAACCGACGCATGCGGATATGGGCCGAAGTGCTCGGTGAAATAGTCGAGTGCCTGCTGGGTGCCGCGGATCATGCTGCCGGTGTTGTAGCCATGTTTGGGGTCGTGGTAGACCTCGATCGGAAGACCGTGCCAATCGCTGCTCGCCACCTGCCAACGTCCGGACTGGAACGAGAAAAACGGCAGGATCGGGCGGTCCATGACGTAATGGAAGTAGCGACGACCGTCCTGTTCCCAGGTCTTTACCAGGCGTCCCGGCGCCACCGCGGATTGATCGGCGCTGGTCGAGATGGTCGCGTCGAACGCGATGAAGTCGGCGTCAAACCCCCACAGCTTCCAGTAGTTGCTTTGGCGCGCGGCCAGATCCTCCAGCTTCGGCATGCGCTGCGGTTCGCCAAGGCCGCGTTCACGGCGCTCATTGCGATCTTCCAGCTCGTACGCCTGCACATAACCAAATTTCGGAAAGTAGTTCTCCGATGTGAGCATCGTGCCATTGCCATGGATAAGGCCCGGCGACGCATCGCTGTCAAAGCCCGACTTGCTCGCCTCGACCCGGAACCCCAGACTGAAACGCTCACCTGGTGCCAGCGGTCGTTCCAGCGTGAGGACGCGAAAGCCGAATTCAGCGTCGTCGACATCCACCCGGTGCGCAGGCAGTTGTTCAAACGTCGTGACCGCCTGCCGGTCGGTTTGGATTACCAACGTATCGACCGCCGCATTGGTCCTGTTCTGCAGCTCGTAGCGTCCACGGATAGTGGCCCGCCGTTCCGCCGGAAAGATCGCCACGTCGGTCTCGACGCGGGTCAGGCTCGGGCTCGGCACCGCCAGGTATTTGCGATAGCGCCGTTCGTACTCGGCCTGATGGTCCAATTGCGTGGCACTGCTCTCGTACTGGTTGAGGATGCTCGTGTTGTAGTAGATCCACGCGCCAACCGAGAAGAAGCCGGTCAGTGCCACGGCCAGGCTAACCCCCATCCGCCCGTGCAAGCGCTGGCGCGCGACGGCCAAGCGTGCCCGCAGTCCCGCGGCCCGGCCATGGGACGAGAACACCAGCGCCAGCAGCAACAGCACAGCAGCGAAGCAGCCCCAGTACAGTGCGTACCAGCGCCAGCCCTGCAGCAGATGGCCATAGCCATTGATATCGGAATACGTCAGTGCCGGCAGTGCGTTGAATCGCCATAGCGGGTGACTCACGCCGATGCTGCTCAGCATCGCGCCGGATGCGAGCAGGGCCAGCGCCAGCAGGTGGCCCACGAACTTGTGGGGAACGCAGGCGTGGATTGCGACAAAACTCGCTGCCAGTACGGCGTAATACGCGGCGCTGAGCAGCGTCGACTGCGCGTACAGGCCGATTTCGATCGGCGCGCCGCCCTTGATCGACTGGATCCCGATCGCGACAACTACCCCGCTGCACAGGAATGCCAGGATCACCGCGCACAGCGCTCCTACCTTCGCGAGCAGCTGCGCGCCGACCGGCACCGGCAATGCATCTGTCACATCGGCGATTCGCACCTGGCGATCACGGAATACCAGTTCGCCGCTATAGAACAACACGACGATAACCAGGACGAAGCCGATGCCGCCGTCGAGCTCTTCCAGCAGCAAGCGCGTGAGAGGGTACGGCGTGCTGTCGAAGCGCAGGCCGCCGATGCTGTAGTTGGTGACGAAATTGGCCAGGGCCAGGAGCAGCATGATCAGGAATGGCAGACTCTTGAGCACTGACCTGGCGTCGAAGCGCAGCAGGGACCACAGCTGCGGCAGGGTCGTACCGGCGCTGAACTGTGGCAGGATGCGGCGCGGACTGGCCTGCTGCGTGGGTGACGTCGGCGCATCGACGGGGTTGGCTGCCCGCCACCGGCGCCGTCCGCGACCCGGCTGCTGCAGCTTGAAGAAGCCTGCGGTCGCCGCGAACAAGCCCAGCGCGATGCCCGTCCACATCAGGCGATTGATCAGCAGCAGACCGCTCAGCGCAGGCAGCTCACTGTTCGACTGGGCGGCGGAAAAATAGCGCGTCGCCTGGGTCAAGGCGCGGATGCCGAACGGATCGAGCAGCACGGCGATTGACTCGCTGCCAGCGCCATCGCGCAAGCTGCCAGCCATGGCCCAGAGCACCATGAAGGCCAGCACGCCGACATGCACAATGATCAGCGAGCGCGTCACAGCCGCCAGCAGCAGCAGCAGCGCGGCAATGAATAGCAGATTCGGCACGACGAACACGCCGAAGGCCCAGGCATACGACGTGAGTGAGAACGGCCCGAGCCGTTCGGGATCGATCGAAGGCAGCTGCGCGCCCAGCATCATTGCGAGTGTGATCAACGCAAAGATCAGCAGGCAGACACTGAAGCCGGCCAGGAAGCGACCGAGCAGATAGTCGCGCTTGCCGATCGGTGTGGCGAACAACAGATCCGCGATGCCGACTTCGCTGTCGCGCAAAACCGCGCCGGCGATGAACACGACCACCAGAAACATCGAGATGATGCTGAGCACGCTCAGTTGCCGGGCGATCACCACCGGCGCGTTCAACAGCACGTTGCCAATGGCACCGCCCACACGCATCGCGTCGCTGCCGGCACTGGTGAAGGCGATCGCCATCAGGGCGATGGCCATGACCCACAGCAACGGCTGGCGCAGGTGGTAACGCAGGTCGAAGCGAAAGAATTCAGTCCACATAGCCATGCCCTCAGGCTGCCGCCGCGACGGCCGGCTGCTGGCGCAGCTGCAGGAAGTACACGTCCTCGAGGGCGGGTTCGACGTTCACGAAGCCGTCGTCGGGCTGGGTTTGCGCGTACACGTTGATGCGCGGCTTACCTCCCACCAGACGCGTCGACAGCACGGTGAAGCGTTGCTGGTATGTAGCCAGCGCCGCATCGCTGACTGCGCACTGCCAGACGCAATTGCGCAGCGTGTCGATCGCCGTTTGCGGTCGTCCCTGCAGGAGCACGCGGCCACGGCCGATCATCGCCATGCGCGGACACAGGTCAGTGACATCCTCCACGATATGCGTGGACAGGATCACCACGACGTGTTCGCCAATGCGTGCCAGGAGGTTGAGGAAACGGTTGCGCTCGTCCGGATCCAGGCCAGCGGTCGGTTCGTCGACGATCACCAGCCGCGGCGCACCGAGCAGCGCCTGGGCGATGCCGAAGCGCTGGCGCATGCCGCCGGAATAGCTGGCAATGGCACGTTTGCGTGCTTCCCAGAGATTGGTCTGGTGCAACAGGCCCTCGACCATTTCCCGGCGTTCGCCCTTGTGCGTCAGCCCCTTCAACACCGCGAAGTGGTTGAGCAGTTCAAGCGCACTGACCTTGGGATAGACCCCGAAATCCTGCGGCAGATAGCCGAGCTGACGACGCAGGCAGGCCTTGTCCTTGACGACGTCGACGCCATCGAAGTGAATCGAGCCACTGTCCGGCTCCTGCAGCGTCGCGATGGTGCGCATCAGCGAGGACTTGCCGGCACCGTTCGGGCCGAGCAGCCCGAACACGCCGTTCGGAATTGCCAGAGTCACATCGTTAATGGCGTGCACGCCATTGGGATAGGTTTTATGCAGATTCTTCAGGATCAACATGATGCGCAACGTCCGCGGATGGGCTTCGTTGCGCACCAAGCTAGCCGCGCAGTGTGCGGCGGCTACAGCATTGTTTATCAACCGGCGGGAGCCAGCGATGAGCGGCGGATTTCCGGGATGAATGGCGGCCGCTGGCGGCGTCGTGCGCGGCAGGTCCTGTCGGCTACCGGTCGATCACGGGCTCCATGCCATTTTCGGCGACGACGGCGGACTTCGCAGGGGTTGTTTCACGAAGTACGCCGCCGCCTCAGTCTTCCTCAACCGCGATCGAGCAGCTTGCGCAGGTCGATGATCGCGGCATTCGCCCGCGAGATGTAGTTGGCCATCACCAGCGAATGGTTGGCGAAAAACCCGAAGGGCCGGCCATTGAGCACGACGGGGCTGTCCAGGTCGCGCAGTGATTCCTCCAGCTCGCGCGTCACCTGGCGCAGGCTGATCAACGCGTTCTTGTCACGCAGCACGCTGCCAAAATCGCGCTCCATCGCCCGTAGCTGCTGCAGCATGGCCCAGCTGTAGCCGCGGGCCTCGTAGAAGACGTTGTCGATCTGGGTCCAGGGTGTTTTCACGACGGATGCGCCCGGCGCCGGCGTAGATTGCTCCGCGCTGGGATCACCCGCCAGGTTCGTATCCAGACGCAACTGGCCGACACTCGCCGACAGGCGCTGCGACAGGGATCCCAGCCGCGCGGACACCGTCTGCAGGTAGTCCGACA
Source organism: Tahibacter amnicola (assembly GCF_025398735.1). NCBI lineage: Bacteria > Pseudomonadati > Pseudomonadota > Gammaproteobacteria > Lysobacterales > Rhodanobacteraceae > Tahibacter > Tahibacter amnicola. The sequence continues at coordinate 1,236,848 of NZ_CP104694.1, read as the reverse complement.
GGTTGTCGGCACGGGCAAAAAACTGGGCGTTGGTCTGGTCGGCATCCGCCAGGCGCGCCAGGTAACCGTAGAGGTGAGTGGTGGCGCGGCGATACTGGCTTTCGGTGCTGCGGAAAACCCAGCGATCGTTGGGGGTCGCCAGCAGGGTGTCGACCTCCTGCAGATCCTTGTCCTCGATGCTCTGGGTCTGCGAGCGGCTGAAATCGTTGCGCAGCGCGCGGGCCAGGTCGCGGCTGGCAACCAGGGCACCGAACTCCCAGTTCGGCATGTTATCCATCAGCACGCCGGGCGGCATGATGTCGTTGCTGATGTAGCCGCCGCGCTTGTCGAGCAGGGTTTCCACGGTGGCGATCAGGGTGGCGGTCGTGACGCTGCCGATGACCACCGGCTGGCTGTTGGCCTTGGCGCGCGCTTCGGCCTCGTGCTGGACATCCAGCGACCGCGGCTCGTGATCCCACCACCACATCAGCGCCAGCAGGACCACCAGCAGCACCGTCGCCACGGTGGCGAGGGCGCGCAGCCAGGGCAGACGGCGACGGGCAACGGGGGTGTGACTGTGTTCATCGGCATCATCCTTGCGTCGGGTCGGGCTGATTCTTGAGCGCCTTTTCCGAGTGATCAAGTGCGACGGGATGCACTGGATTCGGCGCCACAGGCCGCTATCATGCCCGGCCGGGGGGCCCAGCAGGCCCGGAGGGATCATCATGCACCAGTCCAACACGCGCCGCGAAGCGGGCGCGGCGCTTTTGCGCGCGGCCATCCTGGCCGGTCTCGGCATCATCGCACTGCCGGCCGCCGCCGCGACCTACACCGTCACCACGCTGGCCGACAACGGCGCTGGCAGTCTGCGCGACGCGGTCGAGCAGGCCAACCGCAGTCCGGGCGCCGATACCATCACGTTCCAGTCCGCGCTGACCGGAACGCTCACGCTGACCAGCGGCGAGATTGTCATCTTCGACGACCTGACCGTGACCGGCCCGGGGGCTTCGCGGCTGACGCTCAGCGGCAACCAGGCCTCGCGCGTGTTCGCCATCGATGCGCCCGCGATGGCGGCGACGGCGATTACCGTGTCACTGAGCGGTCTATCGTTCGTCGATGGCAAATCCCTCGACGAAGGCGGCGCGATCCTCGTCGCGGACGCCAACCTCAGCCTCAACGCCAGCGAATTCCGCAACAACAACGCGCTGCGCGGGGGTGCCGTGCACGCGTTCCCGAGCGACGCCGCCACGACCATCGCGGTCAGCCAATGCGTGTTCACCAACAACAGCGCCATCGAGGACGGCGGCGCCCTGGGCGCTCAGGACGTCGAGGGCGTCACCATCAGCAACAGCCGCTTCAGCAACAACCAGGCGGCCCACCATGGCGGCGCCGCCTATCTGCGTGCCGTGACGATGGAGATCGCCGGCAGCCGCTTCGACACGAACCAGGGTGCGACCAGCCCCAGCGGTGTGGGCGGCTCTGCCGGCGGCGGCGCCGTGCGCCTGATCGGTGCCAAGCTCACGGCGGTCACCACGATCACCTCCAGCGTGTTCAGCAACAACACCACTGCCAACGGCGCGGGCGGCGCGCTGTCGATGAACGTCGGCACGGCCATGCTCGACAAGGTTCAAGCCACAGGCAACAGTGCCGGCCTGACGGGCGGTGCGATTTCGGCATACGCGATTGCGCTGGGGGTGACCAACAGCACGCTGGCCGGAAACACCGCCACCGGTTCCGGCGGCGGCATCGACTTCGTCATCAGCGGCGGGCTGACCCTGACCAACGCCACGATCTCCGGCAACACCAGCACCAGCGGCAACGGCGGCGGCATCCAGAGCGGCTCCGGCACGACCCTGGCGCTGACGGCAGCGACGGTCGTCGGCAATACCGCCAGCACCGGCGGCGGCGTGTCGCGCCAAGGCACTGCCGCGACGGTGCGCAATTCGATCGTCGCCAATAACAATGCCCCGTCCGGCCCGGATCTTTCCGGCGCCTTCACACCCAATGCGAGCCTGATCCGCAACGGCTCCGGCGCGACCCTGAGCGCGGGCAACGGCAACCTGCCCGCCGGCACTGACCCGTTGCTCGGCCCGCTCGCCGTCAACGGTGGTCCGACGCTCTCGATGATGCCGGGTACGTCCAGTCCAGTGCTCAACGCCGGCGACACGACCACGTCCGGACTGCCCGGGACCGACCAGCGCGGCCTCGCGCGTATTGCGGGTGGGCGCATCGACATCGGCGCCGTGGAAAGGCAATCGCCCGAAGACGTGATTTTCCGGGGCGTGTTTCAGAGCCCCTGAACGCCACACCGGTGCGCATGCCCTCCCTGCGAGGGCGTGCGCGGCTGCAGCGATCAGCGCTGGCGTCAAACGCCGGCTCTTGACCGCCGGCAGGCGCGTGCCGCGGAACGCCAGCCACCAGAAAAGTCACTCCGCGAGCAGATTCAAAGCGTACTGGTGCGCCACTGCCAGCGCAGTGGCCTCATTCAGTACGCGCGCCGCTGATCACATTTGCCACGACGCTTCGGTGAAGAGGTGTGCCACTCAAGCACGCCAGCTACCAGGCCCGGCGTTCTCGGGATGCGCATTTCCCAGGACCGGAGATCATGGTTGTGAACAACTCGCACGCATCTGCACCACCCATCGCTTTGATACGTCCGCGCAGGCGATCCCTTCGCGACTGCAGGATCGTTGCCTTGACCTTCCTGTGCGGTGTTGGAACCGCGCAGGCCAGCGAATTCGTGGTGACAAACGTGAACGACAGCGGTCCAGGCAGCTTGCGCGACGCCATCGCCCAAGCGAACGCATCGCCTTCTGCGACACCCGACCAGATTACGTTTCAGGCTGGGCTGTCGGGCACCGTGCAGGTCACGTCAGGGCCGATGGCTATCACCGACAGCGTGACCATCACGGCCAGCAGGGACGCCCCGATCACGCTGCGGGCAATCGGTTCCAGGCTCTTGTCCGTCGCAGCACCTACGGGCTCCGCCAGCCCGATCGACGTCAGCCTCAGCCACCTGACATTCCAGAACGGTGACTCACTTCCACTGGCAAATGGCGGCGCTCTTCTGGCTCAAGGTGCCAATGTGTCCATTTCCCATTGCGTCTTCTCCGACAATACCGGCCAGGAAGGCGGCGCCATCTACACCAGCGATGCCGCCCGCCTCGTGATTCGATCAACACAATTTTACGGTAATCACGCCCTGGGAGACGGCGGCGCGATCCGCGCTGTCAACATGGACGAATTGCAGATTGTCGACAGCACGCTGAAAAGCAATGTGGGTGAAGGAACCGGCGGCGCCGTTTCCGCCATCGTCGGCGTCACCCGCGTCGACCACAGTCTGTTTGGCAACAATCAGGTTCACCCGACCAACGCCAATCCTCCAAGGGGGTCGGGCGGCGCCCTCCACGTCGAAGGGGATCGCGTCGAAATTCGCTCATCCACGCTCTACAACAGCACGTCGTTCTGGGACGGCGGGGCGTTGTCCCTGCAAGCGCGCGGTGCGGCGCCCAACCTCATCACAGCACAGATCGATGAATCCACCTTCGATTACAATTCGGCATACGAGCGCGGCGGCGCCATCATCGCCAGGCGTGCAACGCTCGTCGTCGATCGATCCCTGTTCTGGTCGAACAACGCCGACCGGACGGGCGGCGTGATCCACCATTCCGAGGCCGGCAGCCTGACGCTGTGGAACTCGACCCTGCACGACAGTCACTCTGCGCAAGGCGGCGCCATCCATGTCAGGCCGGGTGTCGACCTGTCAATCACGGGAGGCACTCTCACTCACCTGGGCGGTTCCGGCGACGGACTCGCCATCCGTTACGAAGGCGATTCACCTGCCCAGCTGCGGAATACGGTCGTTTTCAGTCGTTCGGGCACCGACCTCGCCGGCAAATTCACACCCAGCTACTGCCTGATTTCTGACCCGTCGGCGGCGACGCTGATTGGCGGCACCGGCAACCTGCCGGCAGGAACAGATCCCCAGCTGGGTGCCTTCTCCGACCAGGGAGGCTCGTCCCGGGTCATGATGCCACTGCCAGGCAGCCCTCTAATCGATGCCGGTGACCCCGTTGCCGATCCTGATCACACGCAAGACCAGCGCGGGTTGCCCCGCGTGAATGGGGCACGGACGGATATCGGCGCCGCTGAAACGCATGCATTCAGCGACGGGATCTTTCGTGACGGATTTGACCAAGGAACGGGAAGCAGCCTTCGTTGACGAGCCGCACCGTTCACATGCCCGCTACGGGGCGGCGCGGAAGTCACTGGGTACCTGACCCACCCGGCACCGCTGCCTGCGCTACGAAGGTGCCTGCCGCAACCTGTTCCCGTCGTCCCGGTCAGTCAACCGATGCGCCTGCCATGCGTCTTGCCCCAGGCGGCGCTGTTGCCGCGGACGTTACACCGTGGAGCAGACCATGGCAGGACACCTTCCCCGGCGCGGCAGCGCACCGCGGTACATCGCGGCAATATCCCTTTTGATTTGCGTTGCGGACACGCAGGCCGCAACGTACTTCGTCACCACGTCGGCTGATAGCGGCCCGGGCAGCCTGCGCGAGGCGGTCACTCAGGCGAATGCGCACCCCAATTCTGACGCGGCACCGGACTTCATCCAGATATCCGACCTCGTCCAGGAGCCCATCTCGCTTCGATCGGGCGAAATCGTCATCACGGACTCGGTGTTCATCGGCAGCATCACCCTGAGTCAGGTCGCGATTTCAGCGGATCACCACCGCATTTTCCGGATCGAGCCACCCGTCAACGCGGCGAATCTGCTGGAGGTGAATTTGTCGCGCCTTCGATTCATCAACGGATACAGCACCGAAAGCGGCGGAGCCATCGTGGCGCGCAAGACCAACCTAACCCTCTGGGGCAGCGCGTTCACGCTCAATCGCGCCGGGTATTCTGGCGGCGCGCTCGACGTATCCCAGGCGCAGACGCTGCAACTGAGTCACACGACGTTCTGGGACAACGCTGCCGACGTCTCGGGTGGCGCATTGCACGTCACTGACGTTGACACGGTGAATGGGGCCAGCCTCGCCTTTGGCGAGAATTTCTGCCAGACCCGTGGTGGGGCTGCCGCAATCGATGCGAACACGACCACCTTCTCCGAAAGCGTCTTCGCCTACAACCGCGTGACCGGCGGGGGTCGCGGCCCGATCGAATCCAGCGGCGCCGGCCTTTCGGTTCGCGGTGCGTATCTCACGGTCGAAAAGAGCCGCTTTACGGGAAATTTCAACCAGGCAGACCACGGCGGCGCGCTGGCGGTAGAACCGAAGGTGGACGAGCCCGACATTCCCATTACCGCGCACATTGGCGACACCGTCTTCCAGCGCAATGTCGCCCACGGCGCGGGTGGCGCGATCTACGGCAACACCGCGAATGTCGATAGCGTGCGCTCGCTTTTTCACAAGAACGAATCTTCGCGCGACGGTGGCGCGATCGCGTTCACGGATGTGGGGCAGCTGCGCATCTGGCATTCAACATTCCATCAGAACCTGACGCTCCGGGATGGCGGCGCCCTCGTGACAGGCCCCAATACAACCCTGCTGCTGGCCGGAACGACCGTCGCCTACAACACCGATGAAGCCGGCGCCGCCATCATCCACCGGGGCAGTGATCCCGCTGTCGTGCGCAACAGCGTGCTCTTCGGCGCGACGAACGCGGACATTGCGGGCACATTCGCCACGGAGTACAGCCTTGTCGGAAATCCCGCGGGAGCAACGGTCATCGCCGGCGACGGCAACCTGCCGGACGGCCTCGATCCGCAACTGGGCCCCCTGGCCGACCTTGGCGGCAGGACCCTCGTCATGCTGCCTTTGCCGGGCAGCGTATTGCTCGACGCTGCGGGCGCCCTCGCCTCCGGCGACGGTGACAAGGACCAGCGCGGCGCCCCCCGCCTCGTCGGCCCCCGGCCCGATATCGGCGCAGCCGAGCGCCAGGCGTTCGAAGACATTCTCTTTCGTGACCGCTTCGAGGACTGACGCCCCCCTGCGCTGATCGTTCGGAACGACACGCGGCGTGATCCGCCGCGCGTCGTTTCGCCACCTCCATCAAGGCACCGATCCGGCTGACCTCCGGGGAAATTCTTGTCACCGACGACGTGCAGATCGCTGCCAGCCCCGGCCAGACGGTGACGCTGGATGGAGGCAATCGTTCGCGGATTTTCCGCATCCAAGGTCCGACTCCGGTCGACGTGGACCTTCGGGTAGAACTGACCTCTCTACGGTTCATGCGCGGCAGGTCATCCGAGGACGGTGGTGCCGTGTGGTCAACGGATGCGGCCGTTGTTTTCACGGATTGCGAATTCCTCGGCAATTCGGCAGTCCGCGGCGGTGCCCTCTACGCCGGTAAAGGGGAGATCGAACTCGATCGCGTGGCGTTCAGGGGCAATCGCGCCGTGCAGGAGGGTGGCGCAATCGCTGCCATGGACGCACCGGATTTCCGGGTGGATTCCAGGCTGAACGGTCACCAGGTGCAGTTCCATGACAATCGTGCTGGCCACCGTGGCGGTGGATGACCAACAGCGTGCTGTTTGGCGGTCAAGGCTCGGATATCGTGGGCGCATTCATGCCCGAGTACAGCCTCATCCACGATCCGTCCGGCGGAAGCGTCAATGCCGGCCCGGGCAACCTGCCCGCTGGCACGGATCCGAAACTGGAGGTCCTGGCCGATCGCGCGGAGACACCCTCGTGGCGTTGCCGAAGGCGGACAGCCCCCTGGTCAATGCCGGGCGGCCGGACGACAACAACCACGACTGGGATCAACGTCGTCTCCCACGCCATGTGGGCACCACCGACATCGGCACAGCCGAGCGCCAGACAGATGAGGGTGAATGCCGGCAATGCCCTGGATCGACTGAGCGTCACGTGGCGCGCGGCAGGAATTGCCGCGCGCCATCGGCCACTAGGCGTTGCGATAGATCTCGCTGCCCGCGCGACGGAATTCTTCCGCCTTCTCCTTCATGCCTTCATCCAGCGCCGCCTGGTCCGTCACGCCCTTTTCGGCGGCGTAGTCGCGGACGTCCTGGGTGATCTTCATGGAGCAGAAATGCGGACCGCACATCGAGCAGAAATGCGCGACCTTGTGCGCGTCCTTGGGCAGCGTTTCATCGTGGAATTCCTGCGCCTTTTCCGGATCCAGGCCCAGGTTGAACTGGTCCTGCCAGCGGAATTCAAAGCGCGCCTTCGACAACGCGTTATCCCGCGCCTGCGCGCCAGGGTGGCCCTTGGCCAGGTCAGCCGCGTGCGCCGCAATCTTGTAGGCAATGATGCCGTCGCGTACGTCCTGTTTGTTGGGCAGCCCGAGGTGTTCCTTCGGCGTCACGTAGCAGAGCATGGCCGTGCCGAACCAGCCGATCATCGCGGCGCCGATGGCGCTGGTGATGTGGTCGTAGCCGGGCGCGATATCGGTGGTGAGCGGGCCGAGGGTGTAGAACGGTGCTTCGTGGCAGACGCGGAGCTGGCGCTCCATGTTCTCCTTGATCAGCTGCATCGGCACGTGGCCGGGGCCTTCGATCATGGTCTGCACATCGTGTTTCCAGGCGATCTGGGTGAGCTCGCCCAGGGTGTCGAGTTCGGCGAACTGCGCGGCATCGTTGGCGTCGGCGATCGAGCCGGGGCGCAGTCCGTCGCCCAGCGAGAAGGCCACGTCGTAGGCCTTCATGATTTCGCAGATTTCCTCGAAGTGCGTGTAGAGGAAATTCTCCTTGTGATGCGCCAGGCACCACTTGGCCAGGATCGACCCGCCGCGGCTGACGATACCGGTCACGCGGCGCGCGGTCAGCGGGATATGCGCCAGGCGCACGCCGGCGTGGATGGTGAAATAGTCCACGCCCTGCTCAGCCTGCTCGATCAGGGTGTCGCGGAAGATTTCCCAGGTCAGTTCCTCGGCGCGGCCATCGACCTTCTCCAGTGCCTGGTAGATCGGCACCGTTCCGATGGGAACCGGCGAATTGCGCAGGATCCATTCACGCGTTTCGTGGATGTGCTTGCCGGTGGACAGATCCATCACCGTGTCACCGCCCCAGCGGATCGACCACACCATTTTTTCCACTTCTTCCGCAATGGAGGAGGTCACCGCCGAATTGCCGATGTTGGCGTTGATCTTGGTCAGGAAATTGCGCCCGATGATCATCGGCTCGCTTTCCGGGTGGTTGATGTTGTTCGGAATGATCGCGCGGCCACGGGCCACTTCGTCACGCACGAATTCCGGCGTGATCCGATTCGGTAACGCGGCGCCGAAACTCTCGCCCGGATGCTGCGCGAGCAGGTGCTTTTCGCAGATCGCCTCGATGCGCTGGCTTTCGCGGATGGCGATGTACTCCATCTCCGGCGTGATGATGCCGCGCCGGGCGTAGTGCATCTGGGTGACGTTCATTCCGGCCTTCGCCCGCAGCGGCTTTCTCAGGTTTGGAAAGCGCACGGCGGCCAGGCGCGGGTCGCTTTCACGCTTGCGGCCAAATTCGGAGGACAGCTGCGCCAGCGCCTCGACGTCACCGCGCTCGGCGATCCACGCGGCGCGCAGCGCCGGCAGTCCCCGGGTGAGGTCCACGCGGTAGTTCGCGTCGGTGTACGGACCGGAAGTGTCATACACGCTGACCGGCGCGTTCTTCTCGGCGCCGAAGACCAGCGGCGTATCCGACAGCGCGACTTCGCGCATCGGCACTTTCAGATCCGGACGGCTGCCCTGGACGTGGATCTTCTGCGACCCCGGAATCGGGCGGGTCACCTGGTCGGAAAGTTCCTGGGTCTGGCGCACCAGATCGGAGGGTACGGCGTTCATCGGCATCGTCCTCGGACAGCAAAAGGGACGAAGCGGCAGCACCGTGGACGCGCGGGGCGTTCGAGGAAGCTTCCTACGCCGGCATTATCCGGACAGGTACGAAGGGACTCTCTCAGCCCGTACTGGGCACCCCCGCTTCAGGCGCGCATTCAACCATGAAGCGGGCGGCCGGCGCCAATCAACGCGGGGAATAGGCGCGCAAGAACAGGTCGACCGTGGCTTCCAGGTGCGCGCCGACGTCCAGGTCAGAGATCGGATCGCAACAGCCGAACATCATCCGCGCGTGCAGTTCACCCTTGAGCAGGCAGAAGAACTGCCCGGTGGCGCGGCGCGGATCAGGGATGTCGAGCTGTCCCGCTGCGATCTCGGCACGCAGGAACATCTCGAAGGAGTCCTGCAGGCGCTTGGGACCGGCCTCCCAGAACATCTGCGCCAGCTTCATCGACTGCTGGGTCTGCGCCGTCATCATGCGGTGCAGGGAAATTGCGTCCTCGCTGGTGATCAGCGTGAAGAACGCGCGCGCGATGGTCATCAGCTGGCCGCGGATCGGGCCGTCCAGGTCCGCCAGGAACAGGCTCAGGGGCAGCTGCTCCTCGCACTTGGCCTGGATCACCTCGCGGAACAGGGTCTCCTTGTCCGTGAAGTGGCTGTACACGGTGAGTTTCGATACGCCGGCTTCCGCGGCGATCGCATCCATGCTGGTGCCCTCGAAACCCTGACGGGGAAACAGGCGCTTGCCCGCGTCCAGGATGGCGGCCCGTTTTTCGAGGTCTTTCGGTCGCCCTGGGGCGGGTTGTTTCAACACAGATGACATAGACGAATGAATACTAGACAGTTCAGTTTAGTAATGATACTGTACCGGGCAGTTTAGGTAAACCCTCCCTCCCCCGTACGTTGTACGAAAGGATTGTACCAATGCGTTCCCCGCTCACTCGCTTCGGAATGGGATTCGCCCTGATTGCGTCGACGATCTGGCTCGCCGGCTGCAGCACCCGCGCCGAAGTCCAGGATCCGATCCGCCCCGCCATCGTCGCCCAGCCTGACACCGCGGCCGCCCAGGCCGGTACGATCTACTCCGGCGACGTAAAGGCCCGTTATGAGAGTGCACTGGGCTTCCGCGTCGGCGGCAAGATCAAGCGTCGCTATGTCGACGTCGGCGCACATGTGAAAGCGGGCGACCTGATCGCCGAGCTGGATCCGCAGGATCTGAACCTGCAAGCCTCCAGCGCCCGCGCCGGCGTGGCGGCGGCCGAAGCGGACCTGGCCATGGCCAAGGCCGAGCGCGACCGGTACAACGCCCTGCGTGGCAAGAATTTTGTCAGCGAAACCCAGTTCGATGCCGTGGACAACCGCCTCAAGGCGGCAACCGCCCGCGCCACGGAGGCACGCGCTGCCCTTAACGTCGCCCAGAACCAGGCCGGCTACACCGCCCTCAAGGCAGACCAGGACGGCGTCATCACGACCATCACCGCCGAAGCCGGCCAGGTCGTCGGCCCGGGCCAGACGATCGCCACCCTCGCCCGTAACGGCGAGCGTGAAGTCGAGATCAGCGTGCCGGAAGGCCGCATCGCAAACTACCAGAAGGACCAACCCGCCACGATCGAGCTGTGGGCCGAGAGCGGCAAGTACCTCACCGGCACCCTGCGCGAGATTGCCCCGGACGCCGACGCCACGACCCGCACCTATCGCGTCCGCGTGGCCCTGGGCGGCGACTCCGCCTCGGTCAAGCTGGGCCAGACGGCGCGGGTCTATTTCGCCGACAGCACCGGTGGCGACGCGCATACCGTGCCGCTTTCCGCGCTGTACGAGAAGGACGGCAAGCCGGCTGTATGGAAGCTCGATCCGGCGACCCGCCAGGTGCATCTGAATCCGGTCACCGTCGCGGCCTACCGCGAACAGGGCGTGGTGCTGCAGGCAGGTGTCGAGGCCAAGGACTGGATCGTCATCGCCGGCGTGCACAAGCTGCGCGAAGGCCAGGCGGTCAATCCGGTCGACCAGGCGAACAAGCCCCTAACGCTCTGACGCCAGCGTTTTCCAAAGCCCGTCCGCTGCCCGCTGCTCCCTCCCCTCCCTCCGGCAGCCTGGCAGCGGACAGGGCTCCTTTGATTCGTACGGACGCCCGGCGCAAGGCCTGGCGTCTTCCTTCCCGGGCCAGATCAGGGAGAATGCCGCCCGGTCGGCATTCTCAGCATAATCCACAATGACGCGATTCAATCTTTCCGAATGGGCGCTGCGCAACCAATCCGTGGTGCGCTATTTCATCGTGATGCTGGCGATCATCGGCGTCTTCGCCTACAGCTCGCTGGGCCAGTCCGAAGATCCGCCATTCACCTTCAAGGCAATGGTGATCAACACCCAGTGGCCCGGGGCAACGGCCACCGAGATCAACGAACAGATCACCGAGAAAATCGAGAAGAAACTGCAGGAGCTTCCCGACCTGGAGTTCCTGCGCAGCTACGCGCGCCCCGGCGAATCACAGATCATCGTCGTGGCCAAGGATTCACTCGATTCCCGGTACATTCCGGAACTGTGGTACCAGGTGCGCAAGAAGGTCGGCGATATCCGCCACACCTTGCCGCCGGGCGCGATGGGACCGTTCTTCAATGACGAGTTCGGCGACACCTTCGGCAACATCTACGCGCTGACCGGCGATGGCTATTCCTACGCCCAGCTCAAGGACTACGCCGACCGGCTGAAACTGGCGCTGCTGCGCGTCAACAACGTCGCCAAGGTGGATCTGATCGGTCTGCAGGACGAAAAGATCTTCATCGAAGTCTCCAACTCCAAGCTCGCGACGCTGGGCGTGGGTTTCGACCAGGTCCAGCGCACCCTGGAGCAACAGAACGCGATCACGCCGTCCGGCAGCTTCGAAACCGGTTCGGATCGCATCTACCTGCGCACCACCGGCGCCTTCGACTCGGTCGAGGCGATCCGCGAGATCGCCATCCGCGCCAACGACCGGCTGTTCCGCCTGGGCGACGTCGCCGAAGTGCGCCGCGGTTACAGCGATCCGCCGCAGCCGCGCATGCGTTTCATGGGCAAGGATGCGATCGGCATTGCGGTGTCGATGAAGAAGGGCGGCGACATCATCGCCCTCGGGCGCGACCTCGACAAAACCACCCGCAAGCTTCAGGAAACACTGCCGGTTGGCCTCGACCTGGCGCGGGTGGCGGACCAGCCGCATGCCGTGGAGCGCTCGGTCGACGAATTCGTCCGCACGCTCGGCGAAGCCGTGATCATCGTGCTGCTGGTGAGCTTCTTCTCGCTGGGCTTCCGTACAGGACTGGTCGTGGCTCTGTCGATCCCGCTCGTGCTGGCGATGACCTTCGCCGCCATGAGCTACTTCGGCATCGACCTGCACAAGATCTCGCTCGGCGCCCTGGTACTGGCACTGGGCCTGCTCGTCGACGACGCGATCATCGCCGTGGAGATGATGGCCGTAAAAATGGAACAAGGCTACGACAGGGTGAAGGCCGCCGCCTTCGCCTATACCTCGACGGCCTTTCCGATGCTGACCGGCACGCTGGTCACTGCTGCCGGGTTCCTGCCCATCGCGACGGCCCAGTCCGGCACCGGCGAGTACACCCGCTCGATCTTCCAGGTCGTCACGATCGCGCTGGTGATTTCCTGGATCGCCGCGGTCATCTTCATTCCCTACCTGGGTTACAAGCTGCTGCCGGACATGCACGCCGGCGCCCGCAAGGATCCGGAGCCCGGCACCTTCGCCGCCCGCATCGCCGCGTGGCGCCTGGGCCTGGTGAAGCTGCTGCCGCGCCGCCTGCGCCAGCGCCTGGAGGCCGAGCCCGCAGGCCATCACGACGATCCCTATGCGAGCGTGTTCTATCGCCGCTTCCGCGAGCTGGTCGACTGGTGCGTGCACCGTCGCTGGCTGGTGATCGGCGCGACGGTCGGCCTCTTTGTCGCCTCCATCGTCGGCTTCGGCTTCGTGCAGCAGCAGTTCTTCCCCGATTCAACCCGGCCGGAACTGATGGTCGACATGAAGCTGACCGAAGGCTCGTCGCTCCAGGCCACCGCCGAACAAGTGGAGAAACTGGAAAACTGGCTGTCCAAGCGACCGGAGCTGGAGAACTACGTCAGCTATGTCGGCACCGGCTCGCCGCGCTTCTACCTGCCGCTGGACCAGCAGCTGCCCCAGGCCAGCTTCGCCCAGTTCGTGCTGCTGACCAAGGGGCCGAAGGAGCGCGAACAGCTGCGCACTGCCCTGCTGCGCCTGTTCGAAACGGATTTCCCCGAATTGCGCGGCCGCGTGTTGCGCCTGGAAAACGGCCCGCCCGTGGGCTTCCCGGTGCAGTTCCGCGTCTCCGGCGAAGACATCGCCACCGTCCGCCAGTACGCACGGCAGGTCGCCGAGGTCGTACGCAAGCATCCGCACATGCGTAACGTGAACCTCGACTGGGACGAACCCAGCAAGGTGATCCGCCTGCAGATCGACCAGGATCGCGCTCGCGTGCTCGGCGTGTCATCGCAGGACCTGTCCAACTTCCTGCAGAGCTCCCTCTCGGGCGTGCCGATCTCGCATTACCGCGAGAAGGACGAGCTCATCCAGATCTCGCTGCGTGGCCCGGCCGAAGAGCGTGCACGCCTGTCGCTCCTGGAGAACCTCGCCGTTCCCACGACCAGCGGGAAAACGGTGCCCCTGAGCCAGATCGCAAAACTGGAATATGCGATGGAAGAAGGCATCATCTGGCGCCGCAACCGCCTGCCGACCATCATCGTCCGCGGTGATACCGACGGGGTCCTGCAGCCGCCGACCATCACCAGCCAGATCCTTCCCCAGCTGGAGACCCTGCGCGCGAAATTGCCGGCGGGCTATCTGCTGGAGACCGGCGGCACGGTGGAGGACTCGGCCAAGGGCCAGGCGTCCGTCAACGCCGGCGTGCCGCTCTTCATCTTTGTCGTGCTTACCCTGCTGATGCTGCAGCTCAAGAGCTTCAGCCGCACGATCATGGTGTTCCTGACCGCGCCGCTGGGATTGATCGGCGTCACGCTCTTCCTGCTGGTGTTCAACGTGCCGTTCGGCTTCGTGGCCATGCTGGGCACGATCGCCCTGGCCGGCATGATCATGCGCAACTCGGTCATCCTGATCGACCAGATCGAGCAGGACATCGCCAAGGGCCACGAAGCCTGGGAAGCCATCGTCGATGCGACGGTGCGGCGCTTCCGGCCGATCGTCCTGACGGCGCTGGCTGCCATCCTTGCCATGATCCCGCTCTCGCGCAGCGCGTTCTTCGGCCCGATGGCGGTGGCGATCATGGGCGGTCTTTTCGTCGCAACCGCCTTGACCTTGCTCTTTTTGCCTGCACTGTATGCGGCCTGGTTCCGGGTCCGTCGGCCTGCCGTGGCCTTGCCACCAGTGAGCGCATAGGAAGCCATCCATGCACCTGTTTCCCGAACTTCAACTGAGCCAATCCTTCAAACTGGCCCAGCGGGCATTCGCCGCACTGCTGGACGCGCGCCAGTTCGACCCGTCCCTCGCCCTGGCCGCCCGCGGAACGCTGGCCGCGATAGACCGGATCGAACAGGCGCGACTGACCCGCTGGCTGGCCTGGCAGTCGCACGCCCGCAACCCGCAGGCCCTTGGACGCATCGAACGGGTTGATCTTCGCCTCGCAGCCGGGGTCCTGCACGCCCGCGCCAGGCTGCCGGCCAGCGGACGTCCGGTGCTGTCCGGAAATCCCCGCCGGACAGCTTAAGATGAGGAATGTCAGATACTTGCGATGACTTCCGGCACTACGGGCGGAACCGGGGAAAAGCGATGCTCAATTGCCGCCAGGGGCGTCAGCGCCTATGCTTTCGCCCCTTTTTCCGTCGGAGCAAACCATGTCCCTGAACATTGAGAAGGCCAGGTTCAACATGGTCGAGCAACAGGTGCGACCGTGGGAGGTCCTCGACGCACGTGTTCTCGACGTGCTGACCCGCGTACCGCGCGAGGAATTCGTCGCGCCGGAGCACCGCCAGCTCGCGTTCGCGGACCTGGAACTGCCGCTCGGGCACGGCCAGTTCACGATGAAGCCGGTGATCGAAGGCCGCATCCTCCAGGCCATCCTGGTCCAGCCCCACGAACAGGTGCTGCAGATCGGTACCGGCTCGGGTTTCCTGGCCGCGTGCCTGGGCAAGCTGGCCAAGGACGTCGTCAGCGTCGAGCTGCATGAAGACCTGGCCAAGACCGCCCGCGAACGCCTGCAGAAGGCGGGAATCGGCAATGTGCGCATTGATGTCGCCGAGGCGGTGAATGGCTATCAGCCGGCGAACACTCAGTTCGACGTCATCGTCGTGACCGGCGCGGTGCATACCCTACCCGAGCGCTTCAAACGCTGGCTCAAGCCGGGCGGACGGATGTTCGCCGTGGTGGGCGAATCACCTGTCCAGCGCGCCGTGCTGGTGACGCGCGAGGGCGACAGCTACAAAGAAGAAAGCATTTTTGAAACCGATTTAGCGTATCTGGCGAACGCGGCACCTCCGAAGCGCTTCACGCTGTAAGACGACTTCGGCCGGGCGCCGCTGACGAAATTCGAGCCTTTAAGCAGGACGGCTCTTCTCAGGAAGCGACGATGACCAAGCAAAACCCATTCAAGCTGTTGCCCCTGTCACTGGCCCTGGCGCTGGTGCCCGCGCTCGCATCGGCCGAAGACCTCATCCAGATCTACGACCAGGCGCGCCAGAACGACGCCGTCCTGGCCGGCGCGGAAGCCCAGCGTCTCGCCACCCACGAAGGCGTGACCCAGGCAACCTCCCAGTTGCTGCCGCAGATCGGCGCGAGCCTGTCCTACACGGACCGGTCGCACGACAAGTATTCGGCGGGCATCGACCCGCGGGAAAACCCGCCTGAGTTCAAGTTCGGCACGGACTATGTCGATTCCAAGGGCACCACCCTCGGCGGAGAGCTGAAGCAGTCCATCATCGACCTGAGCAAGTGGACCGCCCGCAAGGCCGCGCAGGAACAGGCCAACCGCGGCGACGCCCTCTATACCCAGGCGGAGCAGGAATTGTCGATCCGCGTGGCCACGGCCTACTTCAATGTGCTGACTGCCGAAGACTCGCTGGCGTTCTCTCAGGCCGAGGAGAAAGCGCTCAGCCGCCAGCTCGACCAGGCACAGCAGCGCTTCGAAGTGGGTTTGTCGGCAATTACGGACGTCAACGAAGCGAAGGCCCAGCACGACTCCGCCCGCGCCGCGACAATCAATGCCCAGAATGCGCTCGATGATGCCCGCGAAGCCCTGCGCGAGCTGACCGCCAAAGAGCCCGCCAACCTGTCGCGCCTGCGCGAAGATCTTCCGCTGCAGGAACCGGTGCCCAATGACATGCAGGCCTGGGTTGACCGAGCGCTGGCGGACAATCCTTCCCTCAAAGCCCAGGAACACGCCGTTTCTGCCGCCAAGGCAAATATCAATACCGCACGCTCGGGCCATTTGCCGACGCTGTCGGGCAGCATCGCCTATTCGCGTTCGCCCAATTGGTCCGATTCCTCGGCCACGGGTGCATCTGGCAGCCTCCATGCCAATTCGAGGGATACCGACCGCGCTGTCACATTGACCTTGAGCGTGCCGATCTTCACCGGCGGCTATACGCAGTCGCGCGTGCGCCAGTCTGTGTACGAACGGGATTTCGCCGAAGACACCCTCGAACAGCAGAAGCGCGCACTGATCCGCAACACGCGCCTGAACTTCCGCGCCGTGGTTGCCGGTATCAGCGAAGTGGAAGCGCGCAAGCAGGCTGTCGTGTCGGCCAACAGCGCGCTGGAAGCCACCCAGGCCGGCTTCGAGGTCGGCACGCGCACCATCGTCGACGTGCTGCTGTCGCAGCGCCAGCTCTACCAGGCGCAGCGTGACTACTCGCAGGCCCGCCACAACTTCGTGCTCAACCAGCTGCGCCTGCGCCAGTCGGCCGGCAGCATCTCGCCGAAGGACCTGCAGGAAGTGAACGCACTACTCCAGTAGGCGTGCAACGACAACGCAGAAAAACAAAAAGCGGACATTGTCCGCTTTTTGTTTATGGAGCTATTGAAACCGGCCGCCTCAGCCGGCTTCGGCCAGCACGTGCTCGATCACCGCCAGGTTGCGCTCCACCGCACCGCGCTCGCGATCAAACACCTGGCGGGCGTTATCCCCCATCGCCAGGCGCGAACGCTCATCCGCCAGCAGGCGCACGATCTCGGCACCCAGCGCATCCGCATCGCGCAGCTGGCGCGCGCCGCCCTGTTCGAGCAGGTTTTCCGTGATCTCGGCGAAATTGAACGTATTGGGCCCGACGATCACCGGCACCGACAGCGCGGCAGGCTCCAGCACATTGTGGCCACCGATCTCCACCAGACTGCCGCCGACAAAGGCGACGTCGGCGGTGGCGTAGAACTGCAGCAATTCGCCCAGGGTATCGACCACAAAGCACTGGGTCGAGGCATCCGCATTCGCATCTTCCGTGCGGCAACGCGTGGCGAACCCGAAGCTCTTGCATGCCTGGGCAACCGGACGGAAACGCTCGGGGTGACGCGGGGCAATCAGCAGAAGCGCATCGGGAAAACGCCGCAGCACGCCCGCGTGCGCTTTGAGCACAGCGACCTCTTCGCCTTCGTGGGTGCTCGCGGCGATCCAGACAGGTCGATGCAGACCCCACTCGGCACGCAGGGCACGACCGCGCTCGGGCAGGTCTTCCGGCACCGCCATATCAAACTTGATGTTGCCGAGGACGGACAATCGCTGCGGATCAGCCCCCAGCTCCAGCAGGCGCTGTGCGTCGGCGGACGACTGCGCCGCCACGTGGCGTGCGGACCGGATCGCCAGCCGCGCGAGCGGTCGCACCGGGCCGTATCCGCGCAGACTCTTCTGCGACAGCCGCGCGTTGGCGACAACCAGCGGAATCCGCCGTCGCGCACATTCGTGGTAGAGATTGGGCCAGATCTCCGTCTCCATGATCACGCCGAGCTTAGGCTTTACCCGGTCCAGGAACCGCCGCACCGAGGCCGGCAGGTCGTACGGCAGGTAGACATGAAAGACCCGGTCGCCGAACAGGTGCTGCACCCGTTCCGACCCCGTCGGCGTGATCGTGGTGATCACGAAGGGGCAATCCGGATGGCGCCGCATCAGTGCTTCAATCAGGGGGACCGCGGCGTTGGCCTCGCCGACGGATACCGCGTGGATCCAGACGCTTTCCCGGAAACGCGGCGCGGGAAAAAGCCGAAGCGCTCGCGCCAGCGGCCCAGATAGCTGCGGTAATGCAGGCCACGACGTGCCAGCCGCATCAGAATGACCGGCGTCAGCAGGTACATCACCAGGGTGTAGAGAGAGCGCGGGAACACGTCGTACGCGGCAGCGGGGGCGGCGCAGTATAGAGCCTGGCACCGTCGCGCGACGCGTTCGCCAGCATGCCCAGACGGCGTCGGCGCCGCTACACTCCCGCGTCCAATGCCCGCGCCTTCCGATACATCCCCCTCCCTGCGATCGCCCCGCTACTGGCCATCACGCCTGGCGCTGGCGCTGGTCCGCGGCGTTGCCCGGCTGCCGCTGCCGGCATTGGACCGGCTTGGTCGCGTGCTCGGCGCGCTTGCCAAGGCATTGCTGTCGATGCGGCGCCGGGTGGCAGAACGGAACCTGGCGCTGTGCCTGCCCGGGTGGAGCGAAGCCGACCGCCGTGCGCTGCTCGCCGCCAACCTGCGTGATGCCGGGCGCATGCTGGTCGAGTTCGCGCTGGCCTGGTTCGGATCGGACGACGCCATCGCGCGCATCCCCTGCCAGATCGATGGGCTGGAACACCTCGAACGGGCCCGCGCGCAGGGGCGCGGCGTGCTGCTGGTCGGCGGCCATTTCTCGCATCTGGAACTGTGTGCGCGGCTGGTGTCGCGGCAAATCCGCATCGCCGGCATGTACCGCACCATGGACGACCCGGTTTTCGACCAGGCGGTGCTGGCCGCACGCCTGCGCTATGCCGATGCGATGTTCACCAAGGACGAACTGCGCGCGACGGTGAAATATCTCAAGGCCGGCGGCACGGTCTGGTACGCACCGGACCAGGACATGCGCGGCAAGGACGCGGTATTCGTGCCCTTCTTCGGCATACCGGCCGCGACGATCACGGCGACCCACCACCTGGCGCGGCTTTCGGGCGCGCTGGTGATCCCCTTTTTCCACCGGCGCGACACCCACGGGCAGTATTTCCTGCGCCTGGAAGCGCCGCTCGCCGACTTCCCGAGTGGCGATGTCATCGCCGACACGGCGCGTGTGAACGAGGCCGTCGAGGCCATGGTGCGCGAGGCGCCCGACCAGTATTTCTGGCTGCACAAGCGATTCAAGACACGACCTCCCGGCGAGCCGGCGGTCTACTAGGCCGCGAGCCCCTCGCGCGACGGGGCAGCCAGACAGGGGCAACGCCGGCGCCTGGCCGGGTTGCGGTGCGTGTCGGCAGTGACCGTCAGTCATTCTGTCGGCGTGTTCTCACCTTCCGTGAGGCCGGAACGAACCCTGGCCGTCCCCGGTCAGGATAAAGTGCATCCATACGCCGCGGGGGAAGGAGACACCATGGGCTGGCTGCTCGGCTTGATCGGCTTTTTTGCCGGTGCGTTCCTGGGCGGGGTGGTTTTCCGCCACGACCTGGGTTGGCTGGCGGCCCTGATCGGTGCGCTGATCGGCACGCTCTTTGGCCGCCTCGTCAGCCTCCAGCAGCGCCTGACCACCCTGGAAAAGTCGGTGGACGATCTTTACCAGGAGCACGCCACCGCCCAGGCGCTCCAGCGCGAAAGGGAGGGGGTACCGGCCGCCGTGGCCCGCCGGAGCCCCGAGGCGTCCCCGGCGCGCCCCGTTGCAGAACCTGCGCCACCGCCTGCGGCGGCTGTTCCGGAACCGGCGCCCACACCGGCCGTCACCGTGCCGCCGCCACCGGCCCAGGCACCGATCGATATCGAAGCCTTTGGTCTGGAACAGATCGCCGAGCCACCGCCGGTGACACCACCAGGACGGGCCGTGTTCGACCTCGGTGCCGACATTCCTCCCGCCGCGCCACCGAGGCCAGCCGCGCGTCCCTCGGTCGCCGCCGGGGCCGCCCGGCGCGTGGTCGTGGAAAACCGCGGACCGGATCCGATCGAGCGCACGGTCAACGCGGTAAAACGCTGGTTCACCGAAGGCAATGTGCCGGTGAAGATCGGCGTACTGGTGCTGTTCCTCGGCGTCGGCGCGTTGATGAAATACGCCGCGGACCAGGGCTGGCTGACGGTGCCGATCGAGGTCCGCCTGGCCGGCATCGCCGCCGTGGCCATTGCGGGCCTGCTGTTCGGGTGGAAGAAGCGCGAGAGCCATCGTGCCTTCGCGCTCAGCGTGCAGGGCGGCGCGATCGGCATGCTGGTGCTGGTGGTGTTCGGCGCCTACAAGCTCTATGGCCTGATACCCCCGACTGCCGCCTTTGTGCTGCTGGTATTGCTCGTCGCCTCGGCCGGTGTGCTGGCGGTCCTGCAGGATGCGATCGCGCTGGCCGTCCTGGGCCTGGTCGGCGGCTTCCTGGCGCCCATCCTGACCTCCAGCGACAGCGGCAACCACGTCGCCCTGTTCACCTACTACGCCGTGCTGAACGCAGCGATCTTCGGCATCGCCTGGTTCAAGCCCTGGCGTGTCCTGAATCTCCTGGGTTTTGCCTTCACCTTTGCCATCGGCACGGCCTGGGGAACGCTGAAATACCGTCCGGAAATGCTGGGCAGTACCGAGCCGTTCCTGATCCTGTTCTACGCGTTCTACCTGATCATCCCGGTGCTCTACGCCCTGCGCCAGCCAGAGGAACGCCGTGGCTTCGTCGACGGCAGCCTGGTGATCGGAACGCCGTTGCTGGGCTTTCCGCTGCAGGTGGCATTGCTCGACGGCGACCGCCAGCTGCTGGCGCTGTCGGCGCTGGTGCTGGGCTTCGTGCATATCGGCGTGGCGCTGTTCTCGTACCGGCGCCTGCGCCTGACCTTGCTGGGCCAGACCCACGCCCTGCTGGCCCTGGGCTTCGCCACGCTGGCGGTGCCACTGGCCTTGTCCGCGCGCTCCACGGCCTGCGCCTGGGCCGTGGAAGGCGTTGCCCTGGTGTGGCTCGGTTTGCGCCAGGACCGGCGCCTGCCGCGCTTCATCGGCTACGGCCTGCAGCTGGCCGCAGCGGTGTCGGTCATCGTTTCCGGCCTGGGCGGCAGCGTTGCCGAAGGGGAACTGGCGATTTTCAACGGCGAGTTTCTCGCGCTTGCACTGATCTTTGCCGCCGCCTTGACCACCTACCGCCTGCTCGCCGCGGTGGAGGGGGAACAGGCCGGTGCGCGCCTGTTCTTCGCCTGGGCTGGCCTGTGGTGGGTCGTGCTGGGTGCCAACGAAATCGGCCGGTTTGCCATACCGGACATGCGGCCCAACTGGGTGCTGGCGTTCCTGGGCCTGTCGGTCACGCTGGCGGCGGAGCTGCGCCGGCGCCTGGCTTGGCAGGAATGCACCTGGCCCGCCATTGCCGGTGTGCTGGTGGCACCGCTGCTCATCGCGCCCACACACCACGTCAATCATGGCCCCCTGGGCGGCGTCGGACTGGCCGCCTGGCTGGGCTGGTTCGTCGTCAGCCTGCGCGCCCAGGTGAACTTCGAGACGATCCGGGCGCCGGCGCGTCCGCTGATCCACTTCGTGCACACCGCAACCTGGGTGGTGCTGCTGGCCGTGGAGGCGGCCTACCTGACCCACACGCGGTTCCAGCTGCAGCCGCTCTGGCAGGTGCTCGCCGCATTGCTGCCGGTCGCAGTTGCCTTTATTGCGGTGCTGACACGGTTCACACCGGTACGCTATCCGTTCGGAGAAGCGGCGGAAGACGTCCGCCTGCCGCTGGCAGGCTCGCTCCTGGTTGTCCTGGCCATGGCCTGGCTGGCGGGCCTGCTTGCCGAGGGCGCGCCGACGCCGCTCACCTACATCCCCGTGGTCAATCCGCTGGAGCTGTCGCAGATCGCGCTGGTGCTCTTCCTGCTGGTCTGGTCGCGCCGCCACGCGGACGATGTACCGGCTTTTGATCCGCAGTCGCGCGCCCAGATCGCGGCCGTCCTGGGTTTCATCCTGCTCACCAGCATCACCCTGCGCTGCGTGCACTTCATCGGCGGCGTGCCCTGGACGGCAGAAATGGCGCGTTCAGCGCTGGCGCAGGCCAGCCTGTCGGTGGTCTGGTGCCTGGCCGGCTTTACGGCGATGGTCACCGGCGCGCGGCGGCGGTCGCGGCCCCTGTGGATGGGCGGTGCCGGCCTGGTGGGCCTGGTCATCGCCAAGCTGCTGGTGATCGACCGCAGCCACCTGTCGGACCTGTCCGCCATCGTTGGCGTCCTGGCCGTGGGCAGCCTGTTGATGATCGTGGGCTGGTTTGCACCCAACCCGCCGCGTATGACGCCTGAAGGGGGCGAGCAATGAACGCCTTACCGTGGACCTTGCGCGCCGGACTCGCTGCCGCGCTGGTTTTCTGCAGCACCGCCGATGCCGGCCAGCGCACCGACTATGCGCGCGAATGGCCGTTGACCTTGAGCCGCGATGACGGCGGCGCATACCGGGTCACGCTGACCGAGGCCATCTATGCGTCGGTGCAGAACCCCGCGCTGACGGATATCGAAGTCTTCAATGCCAACGGCGAATCCGTGCCAGCGGCGCTGTTCGGTCCCGAGGCGCCGCTGGCCCGGCACAGTGGCCCGCAGTCGATGGACCTGCGCTGGTTTCCACTGCCCGCCGCCGACAGCGCGGACAACCGCGGCGGTGCCTGGGAACTGCATGCCGAGCGGGACGACAGCGGCCGCGTGAGCCGCGTGGACGTCCGGATTCTCGACCCGACCGCGCCCAAGCCGCCCAGCCGAGCCGTGCTGCTGGATGTCAGCCAGATACACGACACCATCGGCACGCTGCGCTTCGAGTGGGACAGCCGGAAGGTGCCGGTGACCGCCACCTATGTCATCGAGGAAAGTGCTGACCTGAACCACTGGCGCGCCACCCCGCTGCGCGGAAGCCTGGTGCGCATCAGTAACAATGGCGCCGAAGTCGTCCGTGACTTCATCCCGCTGCACGGACGCTACGGCCCGTACCTGCGCCTGACACCGCTGAATGACAACGAGGCCGTGACCTTCACCCGGATCAGCGCTGATTTCGAATCGACGCCCGTCGAGCCCACATGGAGCTGGTTGCCGGTGGACGGACGCCGCGTCGAAGACGCCCAGGGAGTGCATTTCGAGTACGAACTTCCCGGCCGCATTCCGGCGGCGCGGGTGGACCTGCTGCCGGGCACCGGCAACAGTGTGTTCGAGTGGCGCCTGTCCAGCCGGGATCGCACGGAAGGCACCTGGACTTTCCGCGGCGGCCCATGGATGAGCTACGAAGTGAGCGCCGGCGGTGCAGTGGAGCGCTCGGCACAACGCGCTATCGATCCGGCAGCGCGCGACCGCTACTGGCGGGTCGATGCCGCCGTTCCCGGCGGCGGACAGCCGCAGCTGCGCCTGGGGTATCGCCCCGAGGTCATCGTGTTCCTCGCACAGGGCCCGGGCCCGTTCAGCATTGCAGCCGGCAGCGTGAAGTCGCACCGCGCGGATGCGCCCATCGTGGCCCTGGTGAACGAACTGCGCGCACGCCGCGGTGGCCAGTGGCAGCCCTCGGCCGCGTACCCAGCGACGGCGCGCCAGCTGGCCGGCTCGCAGGCCCTGGTGACGCCGGCGCCTCCACCCAGGCCGGTCGACTGGAAATCCTGGCTGCTCTGGGCGCTTCTGGCGGGCGGCACGCTGGTCGTGGTCGGCCTGGCGCTGCAGCTGCTGCGTAAACCGGAACCTCCGCCCGGCGAATGAAGCTACGCCATCGGCAGCATTACGGCGTCGGCGGCTGCCGCGTGGCCTCGTACAGCTTCGCGTATTTGAGGAACACGTAATACGCGCTGCTGACCGCGTTGATGAACCCGGCCCAGCCGTCCAGGAACCAGCGCTTGCCGATGTACTGGCGCAGGAAGAAGAACGCCGGATACAGCGTCAGGCGCAGCGCCAGGAAGCGCTGGCGGCGCTGCCGCTTGTGCGCCACCAGGCCGGTGGAATACGCGTTGATCTTGCTCACTTTGGTATGGATATCGGGCTCGCCGTGATGCACGAACTCGGCGGCGGCCAGCACCACCACCGGCTCACGCGTGTCCGGCGCGGCATGCACCGGTATGGCATTCATGCGCACGCGCTGCCGGTCGAACAGGCGCAGGTGCGCATTGAGCCGGACGCCGCGGTGATTGAATGTCCAGAACACCTGTTCGCGACGCGGCAGACGGAACCCCGCCACCTTTGGATCGACCAGCGCGGCTTCAATCGCCGCACGCGCCGGTGGAGCCAGTGCTTCGTCCGCATCCAGCAGCAGTACCCAGCGGTGTGCAGCCTTGTCGATCGCGCTCTGTTTCTGCGCCGAGTAGCCCTTGAAGGGTTCGGTAAAAATGCGCGCGCCGTATTTGGCCGCTATCGCCAGTGTCGCGTCGCTCGAACCGGAATCGAGCAGGACGATGTCGTCTGCCCAGGCCACGCTCGCCAGGCATTGTTCCAGCGTCGCCGCGTTATTGAGCGTGGTGACCACGACGTTCAGGGGTTCACGCATCGCGGTTCCTCGTCGTATCGGGCATCGCATACAAGGCGGCGCAGTACAACGCCACCAGCCACCAGAACAGCAGGCCCCACCAGGCGGAATAGAACGCCAGGTGTGTGTTGAGCGGAAACAGCATCGCCGCGAGTGCCACTGCCGGCGTGAACGCGCGCTCGCGCGCCGCGGCATCGGCCCGATGCCAGGCGCGCCAGGCCAGCGCGAGGGCGAGCAGCCACAACGCCAGCCCGGCCGCACCGGTTTCGCTCAGCACTTCCAGCACCCAGTGGTGCGCGTGCGCGGCGCCGGGGCTTCCGGGATAGATGAACGCATCGCCGGGCTGCGCGTGGGTCGCATAGGCATAGCGGAATCCACGCACGCCGACGCCGTTGAGCGGGTGCGCGGCAATCATCGACTCGGCTGTCTGCCAGATCCGCAGCCGCCCGGCGAGCGCGCGGTCCACTGCCTCGGTCGAGCCGCTGAACAGCAGCAGGGTGCGATCCACGCGCGCCGCGAAGGCCTCTGACGTGCGCCAGCCCACGAAGCCTGCCGCCAGTGCGAACAGGGCCAGCCCGCCGGTCCACGCGAAGAAGCGCCAACGCGAGGCCGTCTCGCGCCACAGAAAAGCCGTGCCCACCAGCCCGAACACCAGCCAGCTCGCGCGCGAACCCGAGAGCAGTACCGGCACGAGCGTGATCACGATGGCCAGCAGCAACCCCCGGCGTCCCCAGCGCTGCCGCGCTGCCTGGAGAACAAAGGGCGAGAGCGTCGCCAGCACGGGGCCGAACTTGAGGTTGTCGGCACCAAACACGCCGGAGAGGCGCTCCGCTTCCGCAGCGCCCCCCAGGCTATGGCCCGTGATCGCCTGCAACCAGGCATCGGCCAACCAGAACGTCACCACGATCGCCACGCCCGTTTCGACCGGCCGTACCGTCGCCGCCCGCCGCATCGCGAAGGCGGCATACAGGCCCAGGGGGAAGAAGCGCAGGGCCGAAGCCACCGTGCCCCAGCTCTTGCCCGGCGCAACCGCGTCGATCGCCGAAACCAGTGCGGCCAGGCCATAGCAGGCGCACAGCGCAACGAACAGGCGCGCACCGGGGTGCTCCGCCAGCGCCCGCGGGTGACGCGCAAACAGAAACAGGCAGCCGATCAGGCACAGCACGATGACCACCTCGGCGCTGCGCCCGAACGGCAGCAGCGCGGGCAGTGCCCAGATCGGCAACAGGGGTGAGGTCAGCACGCCGCGCAGGCGGGCCGCCGGTGAGATCGATTCCATGCAGCCGGCGATCATACGCGATGGCCGGACTTCACTTGCGGTAACGCCCTGGGGAATGGTCTGAACACGCCGCGGGATCGAATTTCCACCGGCGCGAACGTGCCCTGCCCTGCCCCACCGCGCCACAGCGCGGCCTTGCTCAGATCTTCTCAGCTCATGGCGTAGGTGGATCGCAGCGCGGCGTGATCGCCCGTGACGAGGGCGTCGTAGAGGGACAAGGTAGCCCTCTGCATGTCCGCCAACAGGTAGCGGCGCAGCGGTGGAATCGCCGGCGCCAGGCGCAGCAGTTCTGCCGCGCGTTCGACCAGGCGCCCGAAATCATCAAACGGAACGCGGCCGGATGGATACAACTCGCTCAGCAACTCGCCCACGCCGCCCTGGGCGTAGCCCAGCACCGGACGGCACAGGGCCAATGCCTCGATGACTGTCCGGCCAAAGGCCTCGGGCTTGTTCGACAGCTGCAGCACCAGCGCACTGGCCGCGTAGACGTCGCGCACATCCGAGCGCGGCTCGGACAGCACCACGCGATCGGTCAGCCCGCGTTCCTCGATCAGGCGACGCAGCTCCGCCACGTAAGCGGCCCGCTTGGGTTCGACCACGCCCAGCAGCAGCAGGCGGGTCTCGATGCCGCGGTTCTTCAGCGCAGCGACCAGGTCGATGGCGTCCTTGTGCCCCTTCAGCCGCGTACCGCGGCCCGGAAGCGTCAGGAGCGGTGCGCCCGCCAGCTGGGGGTACTGGGCGTAGAAACCGTTGAGCCATTCCTCGTCGGGCCGGTGGCCGTAGGGGAACTCCTCCGGGTCAATGCCTCGCGGGATGACCACGATGCGCAGCGGGTCGATCTCGTAGTGCCGGATCAGGTAGTCGCGCACGGTGTGCGACACCGCGATCACACGCTCGCCGCGCGTCATGATGGCGCTATAGCGCCCGGGCGAGTTCAGGCCATGCACCGTGGTGACGAAGTGCATGCTCGAGGGCATGCCCTTGAGTGCGAAATGGGCCAGCCACGCCGGCACGCGCGAGCGCGCGTGGACGATGTCGGGCTGGATCTCGCTGAACAGCCGCCGCAGCCCGCCGATGTGGCGGAGGCTCAGCAACGACTTCTGCCCGATGGACCGGACGATGTGCTCACTGCCCTGCTCGACCAGGCGTGGCACGAGGCGGCCGCCGCCGGAAATGACCACCGACCGGTGCCCGGCAGCCGCCAGGGCCGCCCCTACTTCCAGCACCGAACGCTCGACGCCTCCCGTATCCAGGGCGGGCGCCAGCTGCACGACGGTGAGTCGACGACCCTCCACGAGACCCTACGACTTCAGAACGTACTGTGCGCCGCAGTAAGGGCACACGGAATGGCCGCCCTCGTCCTCGATCGGCAGATAGACCTTCGGATGGGAGTTCCAAAGGCTCATGCCGGGCATCGGACAGGACAACGGCAGGTCGGCACGCGTCACTTCGTAACGGTTCTCGGCATTGGCGGGTATGGTCTTCGCCGCCGCGGGATTGGGTCGGGACATGGGGAATTCCGGACGAATGCGGTTAAAGCGGCAAGTCTACCAGTTCGCAATAGGTGACCGGATGCACGGTTTGTGCCCAGATGGAGCGCCGGTATCGGACCGGATTCGTCGAGGGCGGTCGTTGGCGCGCCCGTCGTCGCCCCGCGGCCATCACCCCTGGCGGCCCGCGGGTGCCGCCTTTGCCAGCGCCCGGCCCTGGCACCCCGGCCGGGATGGCCGGAGCGCCGCACCGGGCGATCGATAACTATACACGTATCCACTTTTGTGATTGGATACGAAACGGGGCATGCGACAAGTAAACCGGCGGGCCGGCAACGCCCCGCGCCGCCTGCGTCCTGCTGCCGCCGCATCGGCGGATCCACCCGCGTTACCTTGCGTGGACGCGATTGCCCTGCCGCCACAGGCAGGTACCGGCGTCCGGTCCGTCCTTACTCTTTCGATCCCGGGGAAAACGTCATGGCAACTCGCAGAACCGTGCTCAAGACGATGCTCACCAGCGGCGTTGCCGTCGCCTTCTGCGGCAGCCTGGATGGCCTGGCCGCCTTCGTGAAAAGTACCTTGCGCGTGCGGCGCAGCCTGCACGGCATGGCGCTGGATGATCCGGACCTGGACGCCTACCGCAGCTTCGTCGGCACCATGCAGGGCTACGACCAGACCAAGCCGGTCAGCTGGCTGGGCTACTCGCTGCAGCACGGCGAGTACGACGGCGATTACAAATACTGCCCGCACGGCGACTGGTATTTCCTGCCCTGGCACCGCGAGTACGTGCTGATGTACGAGAACGCCGTGCGTGCCATCACCGGCCATGACGGCTTTGCCATGCCCTTCTGGGACTGGACCGTCGACCGCGTCCTGCCGGCCGCCTTCACCGAGCCGACCTACAACGGCAAGCCCAATCCGCTGTACGTGAAGGACCGCACGCTCAGCAATCCGCAGCACTGGCCGCTGCCGGACCGCATCGTCGGCCCGGACGTGATGAAGGCCATCTACGCCGAGACCGACTTCCAGCTCTTCGGCACGAGCAAGAACCCCGAACAGGACGACCTGGACATGAGCTGGGTCGTTGCCGGCGGCGGTACCCAGGGAATCCTCGAGCGTACTCCGCACAACACGGTTCACAACTGGATCGGCGCGTTCATGCCCACCGCCGGCTCGCCGCGCGATCCGATCTTTTTCATGCACCATTCCAACATCGATCGCATCTGGGCGTACTGGAACGCCCTGGGCCGCAGCAATACCAGCGGCATGGATGCCGACACGCAGCGGCTCTGGTTGCAGATGAACTTCAAGGACAACTACCTGCGCCCGGATGGCACGCCGTACAGCGTGCAGGTGATTGATGTCCAGGACACCGAGGCGCTCGGCTACACCTACGAGGGACTCCCCAAGGCCGATTTCGCGCAGACCGAGACCTCGCGCAACAACCGTCTGCTCTCGCTCTTTGCAACCGGCGCAGGCATGCGCGGCACCACCGATGGCCTGAGCATGCTGCCGACCACCAACACCGTGCCGGCCACACCCGCCAAGCCCCTGGTGCAACGGGTGCGCATGCACGGGTCCACGCGCCAGTCCGTACTCAGCGCCAGCGCCGACAGCACGCGGCGCACGGAAGTGTTCGCCCTGATCAAGGACATGCAGGCCACACCGAACATCGAAGGCGTGCGGGTCTTTGTCAATGCGGAAAACCTCACCGCCAGCACGCCCGATACCGACCCCCACTTCGTCACCGAGATCGCCTTCCTGAAACACGGCAAGGGCGGACACCACAAGGCCCCGCCCTCGGCCCTGGTGGATCTGACGCCGGCACTGCGCAAACTCGGCCAGCAAGGCGCCCTCAAGGACGACACGGTCAGCGTGCACCTGCTGCCGATCCTGCGCGAAGGCACCAAGGCCAACGGCGAACAGGTCGTCCCGGCCTCGGTCGAGATTGCCGTGCTGTAACGCGCTCACGCGGGGCACCGTCGCGGGCAGGAACCGGCACAGGCGGTCCTGCCCGCTTCGACAAGGAACCTCGCCGGCAACCCGACGGTCTGCCATTGAGATCGTCCCGTTCGCCCGTATGGTCTGGGGCAGGCCTGCGCGAGGTGTCCGATGCGAGTACCGCTTTTCCGCGTCTTTTCACTGACCGCGCTGGCCGCCACGGGCTGCGCCGCCGCCTCTCTCCCGACCACCCGCGCCGAGACCACCTACGGCCATATGCCCGCCACCGTCTGCATCGACCACGACGCCCGCCAGCGCCAGGCCCTGGCCGACGGGCTGGCGCGACTGGTTCTGCACATTCAGCACGGCGAGCCGGCCAGACGCTACAGCCCGCTGTTCACGGTGAACCTGATCCACTCGCGCACGGGCCAACGCATCCCGGTTGATCATTTCTCGCTGCACGCGGACCCGACGGGTACGACCGCACCCCCACCGCAGCGCGTCGGTATCAACCTGAGTGGCCATCTGCCGGCCGATGGCAACACGGACCGCACCTGCTTTGAAATTGCCGCGGATCTTTCCGATGCACAGGGACGGGAATGGAACGAACGCAAACTGATCATCACTGCCTCTATTGGCGGCAGCGATTAGCGCGCTGATGTGCCATTCCCTGTAGGTTGGCGGTGAGCGAAGCAAACCCCGACAGGGGCCCGTATGGCAATTCGGTCGATGTTCCTGCGCCCCCTGTTGACCAAACACTGCGCTCACCCCAACCTACCGTCGTACACGTTTCACTGTTATCGCGTAATTCACCCGGGGTGCGCTGCGCCTACCCGGGCTACAGGAGACGCTGGTGCGAGGTGACAGCGTTCTCGCCTGCCTTACCGATTAGCACCCCCGTGACGCAGAAGTCGCACCACTTCGCGTACTGCGACACGTCCATCTATCCCCGCCTCGGCAATAGCGCGATGCTGCACTCCTGCCCGCTCGCGCAGTCCGGCATCGGACAGCAGCTTTTCCGCACAGCGCCGAATCAGCGCCGGCGTATGCCGCTTGCGCGATACACAGGCACCGACGCCCAGGTCTTCCAGCCGATGTGCCATCTGCGACTGGTCGAACACAAACGGGAACGCCATCACCGGCACCTGGTGGTACAGGCTTTCGGCAATGGTGTTGTAGCCGCCGTGCGTCAGCAACAGGTCAAATGCCGGCATCAGATGGAACTGGTTGATGAAGCGACGCGTCAGCACCGTCGCGCGTGGCGATACGCCTTCGAGCACCTCCCGCGTGACGTCCTCTGACGCCACCATCAGCAGCAGATGTTCCGGCTCGTCCAGTGCCAGCAGTGCATTGCGATAGATCGCCACGACGTCCGCGCGGCTGGCGCTCATGTTGCCCAGCACCGACCCCATGGCCAGCAGGAAGCGGCGGCCGGCGAACGCGGCAACTTCATCGAACAATGCCTGGTCCTGCGTCGTTGCCGGAACTGGCTGGATGGCTGGCCCGACGAACCGCACGCGGTCCTCACGCAGCGACTGTGCGGGCACGCCGCAGAACGCCTCCGTGGCAAAGCACCAGTTCCCATGCGGCGACAACGGCTCACCGTGCAGCGGCGCGCCCAGCTCTGCGCCCAGCCCGGCCAGGAGGTCCTGGTACGCCCGTCGCAAGGCCTGCCGGAATGCGCCGCCCACCTGGGGCAGCTCCGCGGTCGCTTCCTGCACGGGGATCGGCAGTCCGCCCATCAGCAGGGCCGGTGTGCTGAGGGTGGCGATGTACGGGCACCCGCGGTCCGCCGCCACGGCCGAGGCGATAGGGAACTGTTGGTCGGCGATGACCAGGTCCGGCGCGAACGCCCGAGCCTGCGCGAGGGTGTACGAATACACTTCACGACAGAATTCACCCAGGCAGCCAAGCGCGTCCGCCATGACGTCACCCTCCCCGGACGGGTACCGGATCGGTGCAGCATGACGCCGCTCATCGACGGACGGCCCCAGGCCGAGGTCGGCGTCCAGGAAGTTCAGGAACTGCACCGCATAGCCCTGCGCCGCCAGCGTGTTCGCGACGGCGACCAGGGGCGCCAGGTGACCGCGCAGCGGCGGTGCCGCCATCAGGATGCGTGCTTTCATCGTATCGGCCTGGTCTTGACTCAGCGTGAACCCCGGTCGCGCTGCACGACGTCGCTGCGGGGCGAGTCGGCGACTTCGCGCAGGAAGTCACGCAGGTGCTCCCGCACTGCCTCGGTGTTACGCGTGACGAGATCGTGCTCGGCATCCACCAGGCGGGTGCGACAATCCGGTATCAGCTTTTGCTGCCGGTTGGCGAATGCGAGATTTCCCGCACGCGTGGCGTAGAGCAGCAACGTCGGACAGCGGATCGCCCGGTAGGCGTCGTCGGCAAACGGCACGTCCGCGAGTACGTCACGCTCGAACGTCGTCTCGCGCAGGGCCTCCAGGCGCGCCTTCATGCGTGTCAGCGGACGCCGGCGCTGCCGGATCGAGTCATCCAGGCGGTCACGGATGCGATTGACCAGCGGTCCGTCCGGCGCCGCTTCGCCACCCAACGCCTGCGGCACGCCGTGCAGCAGTTCGGCGATCTGCGCCGGCGCCAGGGGCAGTGGCGGCGAATCGATCACCACCAGGCCTCGCGCCTGCGCCGGATAACGCATCGCCCACTGCGTGGCGATATGCCCGCCGTAGCTGTAACCCACGACAATCGCGGGCCCCTGCGCATGGTCCTGGCGGACCCGCTCGATATCGTCCGCCTGATCCACCAGCCGATACCCCTGCGGCGTTGCCGGCGAGAGCCCGTGCCCACGCTGGTCATAGGCAATGACGTGGCAGTGCTCCAGCAGCCAGAAGGCGTAGCTGATGATCCACAGGCCCGCCGTGCCAGCCATGCCGTGCACGAAGATCACCGGCAACCGGCCCGGCTGGCCCAGCGTGACGACGTTCAACGCAACCGGGGCCGTCATGTCACTGCAGCACGCGTCCGTTGCGCGAACGCACGATGAACTCGGCCAGGTCGCCCAGCGTGAGTGCCGTGATGCGCGCCATGTCCATGCCCGAGAACCAGGCGGCAAATTCCACATCCGGATAGCGCGTCATCATGGTCGCCACCACCTTGGCGATTTCGATGCTGTCCAGGTCCAGCCCGTCGCTCAGCTTGCGATCGGGGCTGATATCCATCGTCTCGGCCCATTCGTCGCCGACGATGGCGACGACGCAGCCGCGGATTTCGGCAACAACGTGTTCCTTGGTCAGGCTCATTTCACGACTCCAGTGGCGGCACGATGATCCAGCTGATCACGGCCTGATTGCGGTAGCGCCGACTGACGAACGGCACGCCTTCGACCTCGCCGCGCGCGCCGTCGGCATCGGCATGCACCTGGCGCACACGGATCCGCCGCGGCGATCCGCCAATGCCCTCGCCGGTGTACTTGGCGTAGGCCTCCTTGGCAGTCCACAGCAGCGTCACCAGGTAGGGGCGCAGCGCCGGCGGATGCCGGTCCAGCAGCGCGCGTTCGTCATCGTCGAAGTTCAGTTCTTCGAAGGCAGGCAGGCGCGGCTCGATCAGTTCGATGTCCACCCCCACGCGCGCAGGCCCACCCACGAGCGCGACGCCGTACTGCGGTTTGTGGCTGATCGAAAGATGCAGAGGCGCCTCGCGTCCCGCCACGCGCGCCGCCGGCGCTCCGTGCGGATCGTGTTCGATACGGATATCCGTGGGATGCAACGCGGTGAACCCCTCCTGCCGGAACATCCAGCGCTTGGTCGCCTCTTTGGCCGCGACCAGTCCCATCAGCGACGCGTTGCGTTGCTGGATCATGCGCAACCCGTCCAGCCGCGCCACCTCGCCGTTGTCCAGGTAGGTGCTCTGCAGCATCACGCGGATCCAGTTGGTCCGGTACGTATAGGCGAAGACGAACACGCGGTCGTCCAGCACGTCACACACCTGGCAGTCGCGTTCTGGCGTGCGGAAGACGGCGCCCAGCTGTGTATCCGTCTCGAAGCGGCGGCCGGCGAAGCGCCCGATCCGAAGGCAGACACGCCCCGCCCGGGCCAGCTCCAGGCTGTAGACGAACTCGTTGTCCGTGATCTGGTCCACGAACACGCGGCAGTCGAATTCGCCCGGCTCCTCCAGTACCGCCGGCGGCACGAACAGCTCGATCTGCTCGATCTTCAGGGGCATCACCACGCTATCGACGACGTAGTGGCAGTGGAACCACATGCCCGCCATCTGGAAGGCGCTGTCCATCAGCGATCCCTTGCCGCCGGCGTACCGCACCGTGCCGCGTGCCCCCGTGGCGTCCATCGCGTCGATGCGGCACAGGCCCTGGTAGCGCGGCCCGTGGAACAACCAGCGCTCGCGGTAGATATCCGCGAAGGGGATCGGATGCGGCGCCGGCCGGTCGGCCACCTGCCAGCGCGCCGGGTCAGGCGCAGGCATCGCCGTCAGGGTGCGCGCAACGGTGACCACGCAGGAGAAGTGCTCACCGAAGACCACCGTGAACGCGCCATCCTCGCGCCGCGCGATGCGCACGTCGAGCACCACCGGCCCCTTCACGTCGATGAAGCGGAACGAAACCACCTTGCGCACCGTCAGCACTTCAAAGCCCGGCAGGCAGCGTCGGACTTCCGCGATGGCCAGCTCGATCATCATCGCCATCGGTGCCACGGCCGATCGATCGGCGATCGGCGCCTCATCCGCCGAGCGGTAGATCTCGTGGTCGAACAGTTCGGGATATTGCGCGTGGTCGATGCGGATCGTTCCGCCATACACCGGCCCTGGCGGCGGCAGCGCGTCACCGCCACGCCGGGCCGCAGCGGATTCATCGGCATGGCCATGGGTCGCCAGTGCCGCTACTGCTCCCATGACGCTGCTTTGCGCCTGGCGGAAAGCCAAGGCGCTCGCGCGCATCAGCTCGCGCGCTGTTTCGGACACCGCGAGGGCCTCCAGTTCCGGATCGGACTCGGCCACGCATCCGGGGCGGTCCGGAAGACCGACAATTTCCACCAGGCTGCGATCGAGCGACACCGCCGATCCGCCGGCGGTGGCCGCGCCAGCGGTCGTGCGCTGCGCGACCAGGCCGAACCCCGCAAGATCCAGCTCCATTCCTTCGACATACAGGCCCGCCGCCACCCGACGCAGCGCGGATTCCGCATCCATGTCGGTACGCGCGGCGTCCAGCGCGATCATCTCTCGCCCCTGCAGCGTGTCCGTGACGAAACCGCTGAGGCCCGCGTTGCCCAGTTGCACAAAGGCTCGGAATCCATCCGCATAAAGCGCCTCGACCAGCTCGCGAAAGCGAACGGGTCGCGCCATGTTCTCGAAGATCGCCCGCCGCACCGCCGCCGCGTCGGGCGGAAAGGGGCCCGCAAGACTCGACGACCACAGCGGAATGCGCGGTGCCGCCAGCGCCAGGTTCTCAACGATGGGACGGATCAGTTCCAGCGACGGCGCGTTGAAGCGCGTGTGCGACGCCGCTTCGATGCCCAGGTCCAGGTTCAGCAGGCCATGGGCGGTGAAACGCTGGCGCGCCTTGTCCAGCGCCACGCTGGTGCCGCACACGACGGCGTGGCCGGGACAGTTGTCCACGGCGACGGCAATGTCCTCGATATCGGCCAGCAGTGAGGCCAGGCGATCCACACCGCACCACACCGCCAGCAGGTGGTAGTTGCGCGCCATGAACTCCGACTGGCCCACACCGAAACGACTGACCAGCTGGCGCAGGTCGCCGGGCTCGATCACGCCGGCACTGACGCAGGCCGTCCACTCGCCCAGCGAATGCCCGGCGACCGCGTCCGGTTTCACGCGCAGACGCATGAGCGCGTGGGCCAGCGTGTAGCTGGAGTGCACGCTGGCAAGGCTGGTGCGCACCAGCTGGTCCGCGCCGGCCGGGATGGTGACATCCAGGCCCAGGTCCCTGGCCAGGCCGTCGATGCCACTGCCGACCTGGTCACCCAGACCGGGATACAGGAAGGCCAGCTTTCCGCCCTTCGCCAGTACGCCATCCGGACTGAAGAAGACGCCGTGGCGCCCGCTCCAGCGTTTGCCGGCGGCCACGACTTTTCGCGCCAGCGCCAGGCGCTCGGGCGTCGGATCGAACACGACCAGGCGTACCGGCCCCGTGGATGACGCCGCCCCTTGCTCCATGGCACGCAGCAACTCGGCCGCGCTGGCCGCGGCGATCCGCAGTACGGTTTCCTGGGTGCGCAGGCGCGATGCCGCGGCCGGCCGGCGCTGCTTGCGCGACGGCGGCGCACTCATCACCAGATGCGCGTTCACGCCACCAAAGCCGAAAGCGCTGACGCCCGCGACGCGCGCCGCTTCCCTGGGCCAGGGCGTGGCACGGTCAGGCACGTAGAAGCCGGCTGACGCCAGATCCCGGCGCAGAGTTCCACAGTGCAGGGACGGCGGCATGACATCCTGCTCCAGTGCGAAGGCCATCTTGATGACACTGGCGATGCCCGCGGCGCCGAGCGTGTGACCGATCATCGACTTCACCGAGCCCAACGCCACCGCTTGGCGGCCACGGCCGAACGTCGCACACAAAGACGCACTTTCCACTTCGTCACCGCGCGGCATGCCGGTGCCGTGGCACTCCACGTAGGCGGCCTCATCGAAACGCCGACGCGCCTGCCGCCACGCCTGCGCGAACGCGCGGCACTGGCCGTCGCTCGAGGGTGCCAGAAGGCTTTCCTCGCGCCCGTCGCTGCTGCTGCCGATGCCGTCGATCACCGCGTAGATGCGATCACCGTCCGCCTGTGCGGCGACCAGGGGCTTGAGCACCACCAGGCCGGCGCCTTCCCCCAGAAGCAGACCATCAGCCTGCTGGTCGAAGGGTGAGATGCACTCCCGCCGCGACAACGCGCCGATATTGGTAAACATCGACCAATAGCCCTGGGTCAGCGGCAGGTGCACGCCACCCGCCAGCATCAGGTCGCAGTTGCCCCGGGCCAGGTGCAGCATGGCGTTCTCGATCGCGATCAGCGACGAGGCGCAAGCAGCATCCAGAATGTAGTTCGGGCCAGACAGGTTGAGCCGGTTGGTAATCCGCGCGGCGGTGAACCCGGCGACGAGGTTGCGTGTGCGGCTGTGACTGAAACCGGCCTGGCGCTGGTCCAGAAACGCCTGCGTGAACCGCGCGATCTCGGCGTCGCCCACGCAGGCAGCGCGCAGCTCCGCGGTCAGTTGCGGCAGCAGTTTGATCCGGTCCAGGTAGCGCAGCACGACCGGTCCGATCGGCATGGTGCGACCGACGATCACACCCGCATGCAGTGGCGTCTTCTCGCGGCCGGACCGCTCGATGCCCGCATCGCGCAGCGCCTCGCGCGCCAGGTCGAGCATGACGAACTGGTCCGCGTCCGCCTCGTCGACTTCCCGCGGCACCACCCCGTAGTCCATCGGATTGAAGCGCAGGTTGTCGACCACGCCGCCGCGCCGGCAATAGACGCGGTCCAGCGACGGCTCCGCGGCGGGATCGTAGTACGCAGCGTCCTTGCCCCAGCGCTCGGCCATCGGATAGGGCGACGTGGCATCGACACCACGCGTGATGTTCTGCCAGAACGTCGCCGCATCGGGGGCCTTGGGAAAGCGGCAGGCCATTCCCACGATTGCTACTCGAAACGTCATGATGTCTTGCTTCCCCGTGGGCCATGCGGTGTCGGCGGTGGAAACTGGGCCGTGTCCACTCAGGCTTCCTTCCAGTACACGGCGTCGTCGTTGACGCACATCGCCACGACCTGCCCCGATGACTTGCCCTCGCCCAGCGCATCGAACAGGAAGTCGACACCCTGGTGACGCGAGATGGCAAACACGCCCATGCCCTCCAGGTGTTTCTGCAAGCTGCCGTCGATCATTCCGGCGCCCGCCCAGGGGCCCCAGTTGATCGACAGGTATTGACCGGGGCGTGCGGCATTGAGTGCGAGCGCACGGATGTCCAGGTAGTCGTTCGCCGCGGAATAGTCCGTCTGGCCGCGGTTGCCGACGGCGGAGGAGAGGCTCGAGAAGAACACGAAGAACCGGGGTTCGGCCTGCGCGTGAACGGCGGCCAGCACGTTCTCGGCGCCCGCGACCTTCGGCTGGTAGACCTTGGCCAGGGACGTTTCGTCCTTGGCCGCGATGAACCGGTCATCGAGCACGCCGGCACCGAACAGCACGCCGTCAATGCGACCATAGCGCTGCATCACCTCGCCCACGGCGCGATCGACCTGGGCACGGTCAGTGACATCGGCCTGCCAGTAGCTGACCTCGCTGCCCGCCGCCTGCAGCGCAGCGAGGTTGCGCCGTATCGCCTTCTCGTCGAGCAGGCGCCGCACCTCCTGTTCGATCTGCCGCGGCGAGGTTCCCGGCGTGCTGGACGCCAGCAGCGCCTGCCGCAGCTGCGCGGCCGTCTCCAGCGATGGATACGGATCGGTTGCCGGCGGCAGCGCGGATCGCCCGAGCACGACCAGCCGGCACCGATAGCGGTGTGCAAATCCTTCGGCGAACCAGCTGGTGATGCCCTTGGCGCCACCGATCACGACGATCACCGCATCGTGCGCCAGCTCCAGCGGCAACGTGGCGGTCACCGGCGTGGCGCGCGGCACCACGCGCCGCACGTGGCGTTCGCCATTCACGTAGGCGACCGGCTGCGCCATCGGCTCGGCCTCGCTGAACACCTCGTCAACCAGACGCTCGGCCAGCTGCTGCACCGATAGCACCGTCGCATCATGGACGACCAGCGGCCGGATGATGCGGGTCCGCGGCCATTCCCAGCGCAGGCTGACGAGGAAGCCGGCCGCACCGGTACTGGCCGCGGGGGCGATGTAACGGCCTTCCTCGTCCAGGAGCGGTTCGGTCGCGCATTGCACGACAAGTACGCAGTCCATGCGCGCCGCGTCGCAGGCCTGCAACGACCAGAGCAGACCGCGGATGTCATCGAACGGCACGTCGCCGTGGCTGAAATACACCAGCCCGTCCGTGTCGAGCGTCATCCCGGCACGCAGGGCTTCACGCCCGATGAACGCCAGGCGGATACCCCGGCTGGCAAAGCTTGCGGTCAGCGCGGCGGCCGCCGCATCGGGCGCATCGATCACATGAAAAGTCTTACCCGCCAGCGCAGGCTGGGCGACGCGAAGCGCCTGCGGCACGTAGCGCACGTCGAACACCTTGAGCGGCACGGTGTCCGGTTCGAGTACGGCAGCCAGCCGGTCTGGCGTCGCCGCCCCTCCTGGCGATTCGTCCGGCACCTGGGCGGCGGCAGACGTCGTGCCACCCGTGACGCGATCGGCCAGCCAGCTGCTGATGCCACGCAGGGTCTTGATCCGCGATACCTGGTCGAGGAACGAGGTCGCCTCCTCTCCCAGTCCGTCCTGCCCGCCGCGCGCCAGTCCCAGCTCGCGTCCGATTTCCGACAGCAGTTCCACGCGCTTGATCGAGTCGACCCCCAGATCCGCTTCCAGATCCAGATCCGCGTCGAGCATGTCTTCGGGATAGCCGGTCCGTTCCGCGATCAACGTGCGCAGACGCCGCGTGATCGTTTCCTGGTCCACTGCAACGTGCGGTGCCGCGACTGCCGCTGGTGCGGCCGCGGTATTGGTGGCCGCAACCGGCGGCGCCGACTGCCGGACGAAGTCCGCCAGCCAGGTACTGATGCCCCGCAGCGTCTTGATGCGCGATACCTGGTCGAGGAACGAGGTCGCTTCTTCGCCTGGCGACGAAGCATCTCCACCGCGGCGCACACCCAGCTCGGCGCTGATTTCCGACAGCAGTTCGACGCGCTTGATCGAGTCGACGCCCAGGTCGGCCTCCAGGTCGAGCTCGGGTTGCAGCATGTCGAGGGGATAGCCGGTCCGCTCGCTGATCATGGCGCGCAGGCGGATTTCGATGCCCGCCGCATCCATTACGGGCCGCGCCGCGACAGGCGGTGGTGCCACCGGCGCCTCCAGCACCGGCGTCGCGGTGTTGCCGGGCCGCGGATTGATCGTGCGCAGCGGTCGGTCTGCCGCTCCCAGGTGTTCGAGCATGACGTCGCGCTGGGCTTCGATGAATCGATTCAGGCTGTCGAAGTACAGCGCCAGCGAATCGCCCTGGTGCGGTGTAGCTACCGATGGCGTAGTGGGTGGCGTGAGGTCGATGCGGTGGTGCGGATTGTAGGATTGAGCCGGCAGGGTGCCGAACAGGGGCCGCGCGTAGTGGCCGTTGACGATCCACATCGAGCGCGACAGAGGACGCGTGTCATCCAGGTCCACCTCGCGCAGGCGACGTCCGGCAAACAGGGCGTCGAGTGACAGTTCGACGCCGCTGGCGGCCAGGCGCGCGATGGTGACCATCAGTCCCTTCAGCGGCGCGGCGTCCCGCAGGCACACGGGCAGGCAGCGCACCGCCTTTCCGTCAAGAATGCGATTGACCAGGCCGCACAGCACATTGCCGGCGCCGACCTCGATGAACGTGCGCACGCCGCGCTCGTACATGCCGCGAATCAGTTCGGTGAAACGCACGGAGGCCACAATCTGGCGCGCCAGTGCCTGCGCAACCTGTTCACCCGTTGTTTCCGCCGCGTACGGCAGGCCGGTCTCGTTTGACCAGACGGGCGCGTTCACCGGTGCCGCCAGCGTCCACTGTGCCAACGCCGCGCCAAAGTGCGCCGCGCCCCCCGCACGCTCGCGGCTGTGAAACGCGCAGGCGACATTGAGCAACCGCGCACCGACGCCGCGCGCGGTGAACGCCTCACGCGCGGCGGCAATCGCCGCGGTACGCCCGGCCAGTACGGTCTGCTGCGGCGCGTTGAGATTGGCGATTTCGACACCACCGAGCGCCGGACCCAGCACGTCGTGTACGAGCGACGCATCGCCGTCGACCGCCAGCATGGCGCCCGGGTCCTCCGGATCGACGCTGGTCAGGATGCTGGCCGCACGCTGGCGGCTGATCGCGACCAGGTCTGCCGGCGCAATGGCGCCCGCATGGCACAGGGCACCCAGTTCGCCGTAGCTGTGGCCGGCCAGGTGTGCCGGCCGCACCCCGAGCGAGCGCAGGATGTCTGCCACCGCCAGGCTGACGACACCCAGCGCCGGTTGCGCCACTTCGGTGGCGGTCAACGCGGCATCCTGCGCCGCGCGCTCGTCGTCGGCGAAACTACGCACCGGGAACAGGTGCCGCAGCAGCGCCGGCTCGTTCTCGATCCAGCGGTGTGTCTGCGGGAAGTAGGTGAAAAGATCGCCCCCCATGCGCAGGAACTGGCTGCCCTGGCCTGGAAACAGGAACGCGATGTCGCCAGTCGCCGTTTCCGCGCTGGCGTGGAATACGCCGCGCGGATCAGACTGTCCGTTCTCTGCCAGCGTCAGTCGTTCCCGCAGCTCGTCGATGGATGCGGCCACGATCGCCACCTGCACGGGCTGGCGGGTGTCCGCGCGCAGATGGTGGCTATATGCCACATCCGCCAGGCGAAGTTGCCGGCCTACGTCGAGGAAGGCCGTCATCCGCGCCAGCGACTCCTTCGCCTGCGCCGGCGTCTCACCGCGAAACAGGAATACTTCCTGCGGCCAGACAGCCGGTGACGGCGCGGCCCGTTCCTGGTCGGCCCGATCCATCACCAGGTGGTAATTCGTGCCACCGAAGCCGAACGCACTGACACCGGCCTTGCGGTCCTGCGCCAGCCACGGCGCCGGATGCGCGTGAAACGCAAAGCGGCTGCGCTCCCTGCGCCAGGCGCGGTTGGGCCGATCGATGTGCAAGGTCGGCGGCAATACGCCCTGTTCGATCGCGAACGCCGTCTTGATCAGGCTCGCCATGCCGGCAGCACATTTGGTGTGCCCGATCTGTGTCTTGACCGAGCCGAGGATGCACGCGCCCGCGTCACTGCCAGCGGCGGCGAAGACGGACTCGAGCGTGGTCAGCTCGGTCTGGTCCCCTGCAACGGTTCCCGTTCCGTGCGCCTCAAGCAGACCAATCGCCTGCGGCGAGATACCCGCGCGCCGGTAGGCGCGATCCAGCGCACGCCGCTGCCCCTGCCGCCGCGGTGCCGTTAACCCCAGCGAGCGACCGTCACTGGCGCCGGCGATGCCGCGGATCACCGCATAGATGTGGTCGCCGTCATCCTGGGCATCTTCCAGGCGCTTGAGCACGACCGCCGCCGCAGCCTCGCCCAGGGCGATGCCATCCGCGCCATCGGAGAACGTCAGGCAGCGTCCCTTCGACGACAGGGCATGCGTGCTGGAGAACATCAGGTAATCGTTGATGCCGTTGTGGAAGTCGACGCCACCGGCGATCGCCATGTCGCATTCGCCGTAGCGCAGTTCCTTGATCGCGGCATCAATGGCGGCGAGCGACGAGGCGCAGGCCGCGTCGATGGTGAAGTTCTGGCCCGCAAGATCCAACCGATTGCTGATGCGGCCGCTGACGATGTTGCCCAGCACACCGGGAAAGCTGTCTTCGGTCAGGCGCGGCAGCGCATCAAGCGCCTTCTCCAGCGCAGCACCCTGCACCAGCTGCGGCAGGAGAATGCGCAGTCCGTAGGCCGCGGACAGATCACCGCCTGGCTCCACGCCGAAGATCACGCTGGTGCGCGCGCCGGCCGCGTTGTGATCGCCATAGCCGGCGTCCTGCAGGGCACGCGAGGCAATCAGCAGGCTCGCCAGCTGCGCCGGATCGATCGAGCCCAGGGCCTGCGGCGGAATACCGAATGCCGCGGGATCGAAGTGAAAATCGGGGATAAACCCGCCCCATTTCGAGTTGGTCTTTTCACCGGCTGCGCCACGGGCTGTGCCGTCGTAATACACCGATTCGCACCAGCGCGAGGTGGGAACTTCCGTGACACAGTCCTTGCCGAGCAACACGTTCGACCAGAACTCCTCGGCACTGAGTGCACCGGGGAAAATGCCGGCCACCCCGACGATCGCGATGTCGCAGGGCGTGCCACGCCGCGTCGCGCGAAACGGTGGCAGCGCCTGCAGCCACTGCGCGCCGTCCGCGATGCCCTGGTGCAATGCCGATACGCGCGTGACGCTGCTACGCAGGGTCGCGACATCGCCGACCATATACATGCCTTCGGCCAGCTGGGTCGCGGCATCGACGTCCACGAGCGTGCCGTCGACACGCTTCTTGCCCTTGCTCGCCACACGCAGGCTGCCGACATTCATCGCTTCCAGGCGTGTGAAGATCTCCTGCGCGGTCTTGCCCTGCGCATGCAGGCGCTCCCGTTCGCGGTCGAGAACGTCGACGTAGGCCGTGCGCAGGCAGCGCGTCACATGTCCCGGGCCGGTCTGCACCAGCGCGGTAGCGTGCGAATCAACCACCATGGCCTGGTAGCGTGGAAGGATCGCACCTTCCTGCACGATCTCCTCGGTGAACAAATAGGCCGTTCCCATCAGCAGGCCCAGTTTTGCGCCACGCGCCGCCAGCGGTGCGCACATCACCGCCAGCAATGCCGCAGATCGCGCATCGTGCAGCCCGCCGGCGAAGACCAGCGAAAGGGAGTCGAGCGTTTCGGTTTCCAATGCGAGGGAAATCTGACCTTCCCACAGCGTGAGAGACGACAGGGGGCCGACGTGGCCACCACACTCGCGTCCTTCGAACACGAAGCGTTTGACGCCATCCTTCACGAAGTGCTCGAACAGGCGGAACGTCGGGCAATGCAGGAATGCGCCGATCTGTCGCGATTCGAAGAACTGCGCCTGGTCCGGGCGTCCACCGGCGATCAGCACGAAGGGTGGCGCCGCTTCGAGCACGACGTCGACCTGCCGGGTGTAAAGCTCCGGTGGCAGGAAACCCAGGAGGCCGGCCGACCACGGCAGGTCACCCAGGCGGGCCTGCGTCTGCTGCAGCACCTGCCGCGCATCGTCGGGCTTCATCACCGCCAGTGCAATCGATGGCAGTGCACCTTCGGCCGCTACGGCGTGCGCGAAATCCGGCGAATCGGAGACGCGCGTCATCGGCCCCTGGAGGATCGGATAGCGCAACCGGTGCTCGCGCGCGAAGGCCGAGTCCGGCGCGAATGCGTAGTACGCCTTGGCCTGGCGCAGATGGCCTTCCATCGCGCGCGTCGTCGCGTCGACGAGCGTGGCGAGATCGCCGTAGAGCGCGACGAAGAGATCCGCGAGGGCGACGTCTTCA
This sequence comes from Tahibacter amnicola, assembly GCF_025398735.1. Classification (NCBI taxonomy): domain Bacteria; kingdom Pseudomonadati; phylum Pseudomonadota; class Gammaproteobacteria; order Lysobacterales; family Rhodanobacteraceae; genus Tahibacter; species Tahibacter amnicola. The sequence continues at coordinate 1,193,715 of NZ_CP104694.1, read as the reverse complement.
CCGGCGAGCACCGGCGGATCAGGCTGCGACAACGATTGCAGAACATCCGCCGCCGTCGCCTGCATGTCCAGTTCCGGCAGGCGGCGGTGACGCAGGTAGCGGTATCCACCGGCCACCGTCGACTCCGAGCCGTTGACGCCCTTGAGGATGAGACGCAACGCGTGCGGCACGCGAAGTTCCGGCAGCAATGCCAGTTGCGCGTCATACACGACGCCGCGTGCACCCGCGGCAACTGCCGCCGCGGCGCCGTGCGGCCCGAGGCCACCCTGCGGCCAGAAGGGAATCGTCAGCGCGTCGGTGCACTGCTGCAACAGGATGAAGCTGTTGCTCGATCCGACACGCCCGCCACTCTCCGCGCCCTTGAGAATGATGCCGTCAGCACCAAGCGACTGCGCCCGCAACGCTTCTTCCCAGGACACGGCCTGGACCAGGTGCACGAAACCCTCGTGGCGCACGAAGCTGTCCGGCGAGCCATGCAGTAGCGTGCGGGCACGGCCACGCAGGCTGTCGAGCAGATCGACCGGAACAGTGACGCCCTCGGGAATGCGGACTCCCCAGGTCACGTCAGGCGACACGGCAACGCGGGCGACAGCGCGCCTGGCTGCGGCCATGTCACGGCCCAGATCAAGAAATGGCAAGGCACCGGCCTTGTGCCCTTCGCTGACCAGGCGATGGCAGGGCCGCTCGAACGGCGAGATCAAGAGAACATCGAACGCCGTGGGATTCGTGTGTTGGATTGGCATTGTCTTCCGCTGTTCCCGGCACCGGCCTGCGGTGCTCTGCAGCGGGCGCCACGAACCGCCGACGGTCGCGGACACCCTCCCCTATGTTTCGCGCCGCACCCGGTTGCCCCCGCAACCGGTCGCTGTGCACCGCGAGCCCCGGTGCGGCGCACGCCGCAAAGCGTGCGCCGCACCTTGTTCGGCAAGCGCAGTACGAACACCCATCCCCGCGTCAGCACGCCGTGGTGTTCGTCCAGGACTATTGCCGCACTGCAGGCTAGAACGCCGTCGCGGCCGGTTGCAGTGGGTTTATGCGGCGTCTTTGTAACCGAATGTACGAACGCGCACCGGCTTCACACGTCAGTGACGGCCGCGATCCATGACGTCACGTATCAATGACGTCACGTATCCGTGACATCGGGCCAGTCGAGCACGAACGAGATGCCCGGTTGCACGTCGACGCGATCGTCGGCGCGCACGCTGCCGCCATGCAATGCGGTGATGGCGCGCACGATGGCCAATCCCAGGCCGAACCCGCCCGATTCGCGCGAACGACTCAGATCCAGCCGCATGAAGGGCTCGAAGATGCAATCGCGCTTGCCGGGTGGAATACCGGGTCCATCGTCGATGACTTCCACCACCCAGCGACCGCTGCTCCAGCGACTGATGATGTCGACACGATGGGTCGCGAAGCGCATGGCGTTGCGAACGAGGTTACCGACCGACCGCTCGAACAGGCGCCGGTCGAAGTTGCAGGGAAGGTCAGGACCGTGCGCCGGGTGGTAGGCCACGTCCACGTCCGGCTCCTCGTGCAGGCAGCTTTCCACGACCGCGCCGATGGATTCGGCCACGGCGAATCGCTCCCGCTGCAACGGGTAGCGGGCGTACTGCAGGCGTGAGTAGCCGAGCAGTTCCGCAGCGAGGCGATCGAGTTCGTCGATGGCCGAATCCACGTTCGCCTGCAGTCCAGGACGCACGCTCCCACTGTCGGCCAGCATGTCCACCGCGAAACGCACACGTGCCAGCGGCGCGCGGATTTCGTGTGTCACCGCATGCATCATGTCGCGCTGGTTCAGCAACGAGCGCTCGGCCTGTTCCAGCGTGCGCTGGTAGTGCGCCATCAGGCGATTGAACCGGTGCACCACCGAGGCCATGAGCGAATCGGCGTCTTCGGGCAGCGGCGTAAAGCGGCCTTCCTGCAGGCGCAGGTCCAGTTCCTCGACCAGGTGCGAGAACCGGCGCGCAGTGGGGCGCAACAGCCAGTAGTAGTAAAACGCCAGCAGTGCCACCGGAAGGACGAACAGCGCGACACGATAGGGAATCGATTGCCAGCGCGACGGCGGCCGGAAATCCGGATCATCGATCACCACGGCATTGTTTGCGGGAAAATGAATCAGCGTGCGCGCGGCCGCCACGTCGTAGAAGCGCCCGTTGACGCCACGACTGGCGATCGCCGCGATGTCCGCTTCCCACTCGTCGTCACCGGGAAATACGATGCGCAGGCCACGGCGATCCCGCGTCATCTTGCGCACGCGCTCGCCCAGGGTCTGGTCGTCCAATCCCTGCAATTGCGACACCACCATGTCCGCGCTGCTGACGAGAAATGCTCTCACCTCGACCGGCGCGGTCGTGTCCTCTGACAAGCGGAAGACGAACCAGGGCCCCGCGACGAACAGCGCCGCCGCCAGTACCAGATGCAGGTACAGCCGCAGCATCAGTGGACGGGCGGAAGATCGGCCAGCTGGTAGCCGCGTCCGCGCACGGTCTTGATCAGAGCCGGTGCGCGCGGGTCGTCGCCAATCTTGCGGCGCAGGCGCGACACGCGCAGGTCGATCGAGCGGTCCAGGGGATCAAACGGCGTGAAGATGCAGGTATCGTGCAGCAGCTCGCGGCTGACGATGCGGCCCTTGTTCTGCGCCAGCAACCACAGGAGTTCGAACTCGGCCGTCGTCAGATCAATACGTCGCTGGTGCTGCATGACCGTGCGCGAGGAGCTGTTGATCACCAGGCCCGCGCTGCGTACCTCGGTGACACCACCCGCTGCCTGCGTACTGTGCCGACGCAGCATCGCACGCACCCGCGCCAGCAGGACACGGGGGCTGACCGGCTTGGCGAGATAGTCGTCGGCGCCGGTCTCCAGGCCGACAACGTGGTCGACGTCATCCCCGAGCGCCGTGAACATCACGATCGGCCCGTGAAAGTAGCGGCGAACGTCGCGGCACACGGAGAGCCCGTCCTTGCCGGGCAGCATCAGGTCCAGCAGCACCAGTTTTGGTGGCTGGTTCTGGATATAGGTTTCCGCGGTGGGACCGTTGTCGACCGCGTCGGCGTCGTAGCCGTGCGAACGCAGGAATTCCACGATCATGCCCGACAGGCATACATCGTCATCAACGATCAAGATCGACTCGCGCACGGCTGTGACGTCTCCTGGCTGCACTGACTTACGCGGTGCAAACCCGAATTGATGTCCACCTCCGCCACCGGATCACGTGTTGCGACGCAACGCGTTTTCCGATGTGCCCGTGCGGAGAACGTTCAAAAGGTGCTGCCTGGCAGCCATTTGATTGTGACCGCGATGCGTTTCCTTCTGGCGACATCCATCGCTCCGGTTCAAGCATGTTTACATGTGTCAACAATCCCTCGCAAATGCGTGCTACCGATTGTGTCCCGTCGTCTCGGAATAGGCAAAATCCACAGGTGGACATGCGACGGAAATGTCACGAAACGTCACGTCAGCACGGTGCCGCGCGCGGATGGCACGCGCGACTGCGAAGTGGACGTGAGTTTCGCGTGATTGTCCTGCATTGACCCTGCCCGGCCTGGCCACCATCATCCGCGCCTGGCCGGGCCGGTGCGGCGGCGGCGCATCGGGGAGGAAAACGCATGCGTGATGACTTGCAGACGCTGGTCCGGCAGACCATTCCCATACTGGCCGACGCAAACGCCGGTCGCGCGGACATCGAGGCGCGCGTACTGGCACTGGCCGGCGATGCGGCACTCGCACGGCGACTGATCGACTGGATCCCCGAACCCTTTGGCATGGTGCTGGTGGCGCACCTGGGCGACCTTCGCTTCGCCAAGACATTCAAGGCGCAGAACGCGGCGGGAGAATGGATCGAGTTCCCCCTGGAAGCCGAGCCGATCTTCCAGCACGCCCTGATCCTGGCCAGCGCCCTCTGCCACAACGGCCCCCAGGAAGTGTTCCAGGCAGTCGCACTGAAGAGCTCCGTGGTTCCCGCGGTCAACAAAGCGCTCCAGGCGGGACAAAAGCTCGCTGATGGAACGTTCGGAGCAACCCGGATGCTCGGCATTCCTGCCGAGACCTACGGGCACGCGCCACTGCGGCGCGGCGTTTTCCGCGCGCTCTGGGACCGGCTACGCGGCCGATAACCGATGCAGGCGCCCGCGTTGCCGAACGATCATCCGTTCCCCGGCAGGCGGGCTTTCAGCTGACGGATTCGCGTCAGCTCCGGCGCAACGGGCGCCAGCGCCCGGGTCAATACCGGTTCGGCCTTGGTCAGCCATTCGCGGGCCGCATCCCGGTGCCCCGCCGCCCACTCGGCTTCGGCGCGATCGAGCATGCTGACCGCCGTCAGCGGGTGCGTTTCCCGCCAGGTCCTGGCCATGGCGTTCTGCGCCTGGATGAAGTCGGCCAGGGCGCCTTCGGTGTCTGCGTCGGCGGATTTGAGCTGGGCCGACAGGCGCCAGCGATACGCCTGCATCTGCGGCGTGAACGGCGCGGCGTGGTGGGCCAGTTCATCGACCATGCGCCGGGCTTCCTCGTGCTTTCCCGACAGGCGCATCCAGTCGGCCAGCTGCAATTGCGACCGCGCGGTGTCCACGTGCGCATCGCCCAGTTTCGCCCGGCGGGTGGCCAGCGCAGCGTCAAGGTAAGGACGCGCTTCGGCCAGGCGTCCCTGGCGCATCAGTACCCGCGCCAGATTGCTTTGCGCGCGCGCCACCAGCGGCACATCGGGCCCCAGGTCGCGCTGTCGGATCTCCAGCGATTCGCGGAACAGCGGCTCGGCGGCAGCGTAATCGCCCATGTCCTCGCGTGCCGAAGCCAGGTTGTTCAAGGGCCGGACGTAGTCGAGTCCGCGCTTTCCGGCCAGCTCGCCATCAATACGCATGGCCTGCGTGTAGTTCTCCGCGGCTTCGCGGAAGCGCCCGGCATCGTGCAGCGAGGAACCCAGCTCGTTGTAGGCATCGCAGACATTGCGGCTGTCGTAGCCGTCCAGTTCACGCCGCAGCTTCAGCACGCTTTCCAGCAGCGGCAGGGCTTCCTCGGTACGTCCGGCGTTGGACAGCGCCCGGGCGTAGTTGTCCATCGTGACCAGGGTGCTCGGGTGCCGGTCACCGCCGTAGAGCTTGCGCTTCATCGCCAGTGTGCCCGCGAAGGCATCAATGGATTTCTGGATGTTTCCCGACTGCAGATAGAGCAGGCCCAGGTTGTGCAGGGTCGACGCCACGGAACCGGCCTCGCCCAGCCGCCGGCGCGTTTCCAGCGCGCGCTGGAGGTAGGTCTCGGCCTCGTCGAAACGCGCCTCGCCCAGCAGCACCAGCCCCAGCGTGTTCCAGGAATCGGCCATGGCGCGCTCGTCCGGTTGCGGCATCGCCTCGCGCAGTGCGAGCGCTGCGCGCGCATGGCGCTCGGCTTCGGCGTCACGTTCGTGGTTGGTCAGGATCACGGCCAGATCCGACCGGCTGGCCGCCTCCTCGGCGCGGAACTCCGGGCCGGCGCTCTGCCACAGGTTCGCACTTTCTTCGTACAGCGCCGCCGCGCGCACCGGCTGGCCGAGCATGTTCCAGGCGCGCGCGAGTACATCGGTCAGGCGCGCCCGCACGGTCGGTTGTTCCGCCAGCGAGGTGGTCATCCGGCGCGTGCTCTCCTCCAGCATTTCGCGCGCGGTGATGTCGCGCCGGGCCGGATTCTTTTCCGGATTGGCGTAGTCGAACAGCGAGATGAGGAATTCGCTCACCTGTTGCGCCGTCTGCGCCTGGCGGCGCGCTTCCCGTTCCGCGGCGACGGCGCGATCACGCTCGCTGATGATGCGCCAGCTGAAAAGACCTGCCATCACCAGCACGACCGCCGCGCCGGCGAACAGGGGCCAGCGCCGGCGCAACAACCGGCCGTAGCGATAGGCAAAGGTCGGTGCACGCGCCGCAACGAGCTCGCCATCGAGATGGCTTTCGATGTCCTCGGCCAGGGCGTCGGCGGAGGCATAGCGCAGCGCGGCCGCCTGCGCAGTGGCGCGCAGGATGATGGCATCGAGGTCGCCGCGCAGCTTCTGGCGCCAGCGGCAGTCGTCGGCAGCCAGCTCGCTGGGCCGTCGCGCCGCGTGCGCAAGCTCGGTGACCGTGTTGTCATCCGCATGCATGCGCGCCTTGCGGCCGGTCACCAGCTCGAACAACACCAGGCCCAGCGAATAGACATCGCTCGCCACGGTCACCGGCGCACCGGCCATTTGCTCGGGACTGGCATAGGCCGGCGTGTAGAAGGTCTCGGTCTCGCCCTCGCGCGAACGATCCAGGGCACGGGCGATGCCGAAGTCGAGCAGCACCGGCGAGCCGTCCGGCCGCACCAGGATGTTGGACGGCTTGAGGTCGCAATGCACGACCAGCCGCCGGTGCGCGAAGGCGACCGCGCGGCAGACATTGCGGAACAGGCGCAGCCGCGCGCCAAGCTCCAGGTTGCGCTCACTGCACCAGCGGTCGATCGGCACGCCGTCGACGAATTCCATCACGAGAAAGGGCTGCCCGCTGGGCGTGGAGCCGCCGTCGAGCAGCCGGCCGATATGCGGGTGCTGCAGCTCGGCCAGGATCTGGCGCTCCGCCGACAGGCGCGCGAGCGCTTCGGCCGTGGGAACGCCGCGCAGCAGCTTGATCGCCGCCTGCTGCTGGAAATGACCGTCGGCGCGCTCGGCACGATAGACAGCACCCATGCCGCCGCTGGCCAGCTTCTCGGTCAGCCGCCAGGCGCCCAGGCGATCACCGGCGTCCAGTTCCGTGTCCGGCAGGTTGGCCAGCAGGGCGGCGACGGGCGTGCTGGCGCGGCGCAGGCCGCGGGTTTCCGCCGCGATCAGCGCCTCGACCTCGGCGACGATGGCTTCGTCGATGCTGCACGCGTGGAAATGTGCACGCCGCTCGGTATCGGACAGGTCGCAGACCTCTTCGAACAGCCGGCGCAGCTGCGAAAAGCGCGTGGGCGACGCCACGGCTTCAGCTCAGGACGCGATTGAGCCAGGCGCGGGCAAAGCGCAGGTCGCGATCCACCGTGGGTACGGAAATACCCACCACCGCCGCGATCTCTTCGCGCTCCATGCCGGCGAAATAGCTCATTTCCACCACCTTCGCGATGCGCTCGTCCTCGTCGTGGAGCTGGGTCAGGGCCTGGTCCAGCGCGAGCAGGTCCAGCTCGATCCGCTGGCCCTCGGAGGCTTCCGCGTGGCTCAGGGTGACCATGACGATATCGCCACCGCGCTTGGCGGCCAGGCGCGAACGCGCATGATCCACCAGCACGGATCGCATATGCATGGCCGCGAAGGCCAGGAAGTGGGCGCGGTTCTGCCAGTCGGTGGTGCCACCCAGCAGGCGCAGCAGGGCCTCGTGGACCAGCGAGGTGGGTTCGAAGGTCTGGATGGCGCCTTCGCGGCGCAGCCGCACGGCCGCCATTTCCCGCAGGGTGTCGTAGAGCCGGGGCATCAACCGCTCGAGAGCGGAACGGTCACCACCGCGCCAGGCATGCAGAAGTTCGGTGACGTCGCCGTTTGCGGACATAGTCGGAACTGTGACGAGGGCCCCCGCATTGTGCCGCAAGCCCGGGGGGGATGTAACGCGTATTGGCCGGCATTCGCGACACGTGTCCGGCAAACTGCGCCCGGCCGGGGCTGACACCGACCGCCAGCCGCAGCAGGGATCGCCACGGCCAGCGCCACCGCTAGCCGGAACGCGAGGATGCCTCGTCCGGTTCGCCACGCGACACCACCACCGCGGCGGCGAGGTCGCCGGTCACGTTGAGCGTGGTGCGCGACATGTCCAGCAGGTGGTTGACGCCCAGGATCAGGCCGATGCCTTCGACCGGCACCTTGACCATGGCCAGGATCATCATCACCACCGGAATCGACCCGGATGGCACGCCGGCCGTGCCGATGCCGCCCAGGATGCACACGCCCAGCACCGTCACCTGCTGCACCATCGACAGCTCAATGCCGTAGAACTGGGCCAGGAAAAGCACCGTCACGCCCTCGAAGAGCGCGGTACCGTTCTGGTTGGCGGTGGCGCCGACCGTAAGGACGAACCGCGCGATCCGCGGCGGCAGCTTGAGCTTCTCTTCAGCCACCTTGAGCGAGGTGGGCAGCGTGGCAGACGAGGAGGCCGTGGAAAATGCCGTGAGCATGGCTTCTTCCACGCCCTTGAAGAAGACACGCGGGCTCATTCCGCCAAATACCTTCACGACGAGCGAGTAAACCACGAACTGGTGAATGGCCAGCGCCAGCAACACCACGCCGACGTATTTTCCCAATTGCCACAATATGGACCAGCCGAGCTTGGCCACCAGGGTGAACAGCAGGCAGGCGACGGCATAGGGCGCCAGCTGGATGACCTTGTCGATCAGGGTCATCGCGATGTCGTACACCCCCTGCACGAATTCCTTCACCCGGTCCGTGGACGGCGTGCGGGTGAGCACGAGCGCGATGCCGAACATCAGCGCGAAGAACATGATGCCGAGCATGTCGCCGTTGGCAGCGGCGCGGACGACATTGTCCGGCACGATCTGCACCAGCATTTCCATGCCCGAGGGCGGCGCCGACTGCGCGGTCACCGACTTGGCCCGTTCGGCCGAGCCTTCCAGGAGCGCGCTGCGCGTCTCGTCCGGCATGCCGGCGCCGGGCTGCAGCACATTGACCAGCACCAGGCCGATCAGCACCGCGATGGCGGATACGGCAACGGTGTAGACCAGGGTCTTCCAGCCCACGCGCCCGAGCGAACGCAGGTCGCCCATCTCCGACACGCCCAGCACCAGCGCCGAGAACAGCAGCGGAATCACCAGCATCAGCAGCAGACGCAGAAAGATCTGCCCCACCGGCTGGCTGACGTAGGTGACGATCAGGGAGAGCCATTGCGCGTCGCGCCCCAGCCAGTAGCACAGCACACCGGCGAAGGTGCCGACCAGGAAGCCGATCAGGATGCGCGTATGCAACGCCATGCGACGCGGCGGGGTGACGGAAGCGGCGGCTTGGCTCATACCAGTCTCATGGCCCGGGCGAAAGACGCGACCCTACCGGACCTGCCCCCGCCAGGGCAATTCATCCGCCGCCCGCAACGAAGCGCCGCTCGCGCGACCAGCGCGCGGGGAACGAGAGCAAGGGATTTGCGGGATCCGAAAGAAAGCGAGCCCGATGCGACAGGGGGTGCGCACCGGGCTCGTATGAGTCATCCGTGACTAGGGCACCCTGCCCCTCCGACATCTCCCTGATGGGGAGTCCGCCGCCGTCTGGCCAGCGTTGCGAAGCAAGCGCAGACTAATCGCGGCGGCGTCAACGTTCTGTCCACTGGTTAGCACTTCGCCCGGTTTCGCAGCGCGTGCAACACGAACGATGTCAATTAGACGATAGACGGACTTGCTGAACCGGCGCGAACCTTATCGCGTGCCCCGATTCTGGCGAAATGACGGATCGTCAGAAGGCCATAGCCGCGGCAGCTCGTCCTCATTGGCGGCGGCGGATGCGCGCGGCCGGCGGCGGAAACCGTTGCCGAATACCGTCGCCAGCGGCGGCATGGCGATACCGGGCGTCGTGCCGTAGAGCGCGGCCTGCAGCGCGCCGATCGCCTGCTTCTGCGCATCGTCGTCGAGCTGGTCGGCCAGTTCGCCCAGGTTCTGCACGGCGAGTCCCTCTGCCCGGGCCCAGGCCAGCAGGTGGCGCGCGCTGGCCCCGGCCTGCCCCGCCGCTGCCGCTCGCGCAAACGCGCCGCGCGCGCCCAGCGCGGCCGCATCGGCGCCCTGTGCCGTATTTGGCCGCCGCACGACCGGCGCACGCGTGCGGCGCCAGAGCAGATATCCGGTGACGAGGGTCACTGCCCACAGCCCCAGGCTGGCCAGGGCGATCGCACGCCACGGCCCTGCCTGCGCAGCAACCGGGGCCACTTCGCCGGCCACCGGCAACGCGTCGCCTGCCGGTGTGCTGATGATCGGCCGCACGGGCGCGGCCGCACCGGCCACACCTTCAACGGTGATGTCGAACGCAGCGGTCGTGGCTGTCGCCATGGTGTTGGTTTGGGTGTTCCACCATTCCAGCGTCACTGCCGGTACGTGCAGCGTGCCGGGGCGCGAGGGCACGATGGCGAACTTGCGGCTGCGCTCCCCGTAGACCCAGTCACCGTCATCGCGGGTCCGCGTGACGGCCTTGTCCGGATACACCTCGGCACCGTCCACTTCCGGAAGTGTCAACTCGGGGATTTGTTCGAACGTCTGGCCCTTGGCCTGGACCGTGAGCGTCAGCGTCACCGGCTCACCGACCTTGCCCTTGATAGCCGAATGCCCCACGGACGCGCCCGCACCTTCCGCCCGCAGCTCGACCGATTCGGCCGGCAGCCAGGGGCCGGAACCGGAATCGGCCGGGCGCGCCTTGATCACCAGATCGATCGCGTTGGCCCGTGCGGATACCGCGTTGCCGCGACTGAAAAAGCCACCGGGATCCCGCGCCGACAGCGCGCGTCCGCGGAAGTTGATCGCCGGCAGGGTCAACGGCCCGCTCTTTTCGGCGAATACCGCGTAGCGGCGCTCCAGCACGTGATAGCGCCTTCCGCCCTGCTCGGATTCGTAGCTGCGATCCTGCGCCAGTTTCTGTACCACCACGCCCGGCGCGGTCAATTCATCGAGGACGCCGTCGGTGAGGTTGACCGCGTAGTAGAGCTTCACCGTCGCGTGCAGTTGCTGCTGCACGTAGGCCTCGCGCGGCGAGGCGTCGTACTCGATGAAGATGTCGTCGCCCGAGCGCTGGGTGGCCTGGCTGGCTGGCAGCACGGTGAGCTGCACGGGCGCCGTGCGCTCGGATCCGACCGCCAGCGCGGGAACCGTGATGACGCCCTCGTGCCGCGGCTGCACGGCCACCGCCCAGAGCTGGCGCGCGCTGGTCTGCCCGTTGACGATGTTGACCGAGCGCGAATTCGAGGTGGACAGCTGGTCAAAGTCCTTGTCCAACGGCGACAGATCCGGCTGGCCGCAGGTCGCCGAATCGCATTCGATGTTCAGGCTCACCGTTTCGCCGACGTGCATGCGGTCGCGATCGAACCAGGCCCGCACGGCCGCACCGGCCAGGCCAGGCACCAGCATGAGCATCACCATCAGCACGGCGAGGCCAGGGCGAAGCGGGTTCGCTGTTGCAGACGCTGATCGTCGCTGCATGTCACTCATCCTTGCGGCCGCCCTGCTTGCGGCGTTCGTATTCGAGTTGGAACTTGCGGCGCAGCAGCGCACCCGGGTCGTCGGGCACGCGCTCGAGCCATTGCTGGTTAGCCTGGCGCTGCTCGCGCTCGGCGTCCGATTCCACCGCCGCCTTGCCGGCCGGCTCGCCTTTCGGGTCGCCCTTCTCGCCGCGCGCGGCAGCCGGTTGCTGGGTCAGCGCCTTGTCCATTTCTTTCTGGAATCGGGCCTTGTCCTGTTGCGCCTGCACGGCCTGTTGCCGGGCCTGCTCTTCGGTCGGCGCACCGGCTCCGGCGCCCTCCTTGCCGTCCTTGTCCGCGCGGGCATCGCCACCGGACTGGCCAGGCTGCGACGGCCCGGACTGCCCCTGCTGGCCTTCGGATTTGCCGTCCTTGCTGTCCGATTCCCCCGACTGCCCATCCTTGCTCTGCCCGGGTTCTCCCTGCCGGGACGGATCGCCGGTTTCCTTCGGCTTGTCCTGGCCGGACTGCGACGGATCGGACGAAGGCGACTCGCTGGACTCCTCGTTGCCCGAGGGATCCCGGGACGACTCACCGCCCTGCTGTTGCTGTTGCTGCTCCTGCTGGCGCTTGAGCCACTCTTCCACGGATTTCTTGTTCGCCAACGCATCAGCGTGACCGGGGTCGCGCGCCAGCGCCTCGTCCCAGGCCTTGATGGCCTCCTCGAACTGCTTCTGCTGCGCCAGGGCGTTACCGCGGTTGTAGGCCGCATCGGCGTTCGCACCCTGTTGCCAGTCCTGGGCGGCGGTGGCGAAGTCGCCGGCCCGGAAAGCGGCGCTGCCATGGAGATCGGGATCGCGCGCCAGGGCCTGCGCCTGCTTGGCATCCCCGGCCTGCAGCGCCTGCCAGGCCTGCTGGTCGGCACGCTGCCACAGATCACGCCATTCCAGCGCCCGCACGGGCTGCGGCGCGCCCAGTCCGAGGGCAAACAGCACCGCGAAGGCCCAGCCGCGGCGGAAGGCGGCCAGGGCCAGCGGCAGCAGCAACAGGGCCAGCCACGGGCCGCGATCCCGCCATGCCTGCGCGGTCGCGCCGGCGCCATCGCCTGCAGCCGTTCCGGTCGTCACACGCTGGCGGCCGCCGAGCACCGCGTCGATGTCGCGATTATCGCTGCCCATTTCCACATAGTTGCCGCGGCCCGCACGGGCGACGCGGGACAACGCATTCGCGTCGAGTCTTGCCACGACGATGTCGCCGCGCGTGTCTTTCAGGAAATCGCCCTGCGGCAGGCTCACCGGTGCACCTTGCGCCGTACCCACCGCCAGCACCGAGACACGGACGCCGCGTTCGGCCGCCTCACGGGCCGCTTCCGATGCGTCGTTCGAGGCCGAGTCGGCCACCAGGATGATGTCACCGCCGCGTCCCCCGGCCTGTTCGATCAAGGCCAGTGCACGCCGGATCGCCGTACCGGTCGCATTGCCCGCCACGGGCATCACGCTCGGATCGAGCACATCCAGGAGGTTCTTCACCGTGTTGGCGTCGTCGGTCATCGGCGCCGCAACGAAGGCATCGCCGGCGTAGCCGAGCAGCGCGACCTGGCCATCGCCGATGCGGTCGAGCAGGTCATTGATCTTGTAGCGGGCGCGGGTCAGGCGATCGGGCTTGAGGTCGGCCGCCAGCATGGTGGCACTGAGCTGCAGGGCGACGACGTGCGCCTGCTGGTGGCGGAACACTGGCAAGGGCAGGCGTTCCCACGCCGGGCCAGCCAGCGCCGCCACGCCGATCAGCCACGCGATCGATAGCACGACGAGCGGCGTCCGGCGCGAGGTGGCATCGCCCACCATCAGGTGCGGCAAAAGATGCGCATCGATCACCCGCGCCCAGTTGCGCGTGACACTGGCGTCGCGCCGCACGGCGAACCACAACACCGGCAGCGCCAGCAACGCCAGCCACCACCACGGCCGCAGGAAATGGAAGTCGGCCATCATCCGGGCGCTCCCTCGCGTTGCACACCCCAGCGCCAGGGCAAGCCGGCCAGTCCGATCAGGGCCACCAGCAGCGCGATACCGAGCGGCAGGTGAAACAGCTCATCCACGGGGCGGAACTTCTCGCTCTGGTCCGCCGCCGGTTCCAGCGCGTCGATTTCGCGGTAGATACCCGCCAGCTCCTTCGTGTCACGGGCCCGGTAGAAACGGCCGCCGGTCTTCTCGGCAATCTCGGTCATGAGTGCGACGTCCAGGTCGGCCGACGGGTTCACCACGCGGCTGCCGAAGAAGTCGTCCACGCGCATCTGCTCGGCGCCCAGCGCAATCGTATATACCCGTACTTTTTCCGCCTTGGCCAGTTCGGCGGCACGGCGCGGATCAAGTTCGCCCGCCGTATTGACGCCGTCGGTCAGCAGGACCACCACGCGCTGCGCCTCGGGACGATCATGCAGGCGCTTGACCGCCAGGCCCAACGCATCGCCGATGGCCGTCTCGCGGCCGGCCAGTCCCACCGTCGCCTCTTCCAGCTGCGTCCGCACCGTCTTGAGGTCAAACGTCAGCGGCGTCAGCAGGTAGGCGCGTGAGCCGAACAGCACCATGCCGACCCGGTCGCCCGTGCGACGTTCGATAAAATCGCCGACGATGGCCTGCATGACCGAAAAGCGCGTGGCCTGGCGGTTGCCCAGGGTCATGTCGGGGGTATTCATGCTGCCCGAGACGTCCAGCGCCAACAGCATTTCGCGTCCGCTGCGCGGCACATCCAGCGCCTCGCCGATCCATTGCGGGCGCGCGACCGCCACCACCAGCGCCGCCCAGACCAGCCAGGTCCACCAGGCACCGAGAGTGTTCGGGGTCTTGCCCGATTCCTCGGCGCCCAGATCGAGCACACCGGCGTAGGGCAGGCGCAACGCGGCGCTGACCTGGGTCCGCGGCCGGCGCCAGCGCAGCGCCAGCCACGGCAAAGGCAGCAAAAGGAACAACCACGGCCACGCCCATTCAAACATCGCGCAGCTCCCGTGCCAGGACACTCGTCAGGTGGCGATCCACCGTGTCGTACAGGGCCTCGACGTCCAGGTCCGTCGCCGGACGATAGGGCGCATCGAGCAGGGTATCGGCGATGCGCGAAAAGCCGTCGCCATGCCGGTCGAGAAACGTAATCCAGTCCTGCCCCTGCAACACCGCTGCGGCCGGCCGGATGCGCAGCGCGAGTCGCCGCAGGAACTGCGACAACGCAGCGGCATAGGCGGCGCGGTCCGCGCTGCCCTGGAATTGCCGGCGCACCTGGCCCAGCGCTTCACGCAGGCGCCGCGCGCGGCGCGCGCGACGGCGCTGACGCCGCCACTGGATCAGTAGCATGGCGAGTCCCGCCAGAACGAGCACGGCGAGGATCCACCAGCCCGGCGCCGGCGGCCACCAGCCCGGCGCTGCGGCCACGTGGATATCACGCAATTGGGGCATGTCCGCCTGCATCAGCCGACGTTCCGGTGTGTGGCCAGGGCAAGGCCCAGCGGCGCCATGCGGCGCGTGAGGTCATCGCGCGTATCCAGCGGCAGCAGCGCCACGCCCAGGCGTCGCGCCTGCTCGGCCAGCAGCGCGCGGCGGCGACGGAACGCGTCGGTCCAGGCGCTGTCGTGGTGGTTGTCGCCGAAATCAAACCAGCGTCGCTGGTTGCCGACGGCGACGGCATAGCGTCCGCGCGGCGGCGGGGAGAGTTCCAGCACGTCGGTCATCAGCAGCACGCGCACTTCGCCATGCGCCGCCAGGCGCGCCAGCGGCGCCTCGGCAGCCACGTCCGCACTGAAACCGTCCGTCAGGAGAATGATCAGGCTGCCAGGTCGGGCCAGGCGCCGGGTGCGTTCCAGCCCTTCCGACAAGGGCGCCGGCGCGTCGCCGACACTGCGCGCGATGCCGTCCCATTCCACCAGGGCGCGCAGGCAATGCAGAGCACCCCGCGGGCCACCGGCCGGACGCACTTCGCCGTTGACGCCGTTGCCGAATCCCACGGCTCCGACGCGGTCGCCGCCGCGCACCGCGCTCCAGGCGACCAGGGCCGCCGCGCGCGCCGCCTGCACCGACTTGAAGCGCACCCGCGTGCCGAAGTGCATGCTGGGGTTGTGGTCCATCACCAGGAGCACGCTGCGCTCGCGCTCCTCCTGGAACACCTTGGTGTGCGGCCGTCCGCTGCGCGCCGTGACACGCCAGTCCATGCTGCGGATGTCGTCGCCGGGCTGGTAAATGCGCGATTCCACATAATCGACGCCGCGTCCGCGAAAGCGCGAGGACTTGATGCCCGCCTGCGAGGCGACGACCTTGCGCGACGCGGCCAGCACCAGCGAGCGCGCCGCCAGCCGCTGGGAAAGGAGTTCGTCCAGCCCCACGGCAATGCCGGCGCCAACGCCGTGAGCGGAACCTGTCGCGATGACCCTCGCCATGCCGCGCCCCTCAGGGCAACGCGATCCGCGCGATGAGCTCGCCGATGACCTTGTCCGGGCGGACCCCCTCGGCTTCGGCTTCGTAGGTCAGCAGCACGCGATGGCGCAGCACATCGCCGGCCACCGCGTGGATGTCTTCGGGCAGCACGTAGTCGCGGCCGGCCAGCCAGGCGTGCGCGCGGGCGCAGCGGTCCAGCGCGATGGTGCCGCGCGGACTGGCGCCAAAGGCGATCCAGCGGCCGAGATCGGGGCCGAGGTCCGCGGCGCGGCGCGTGGCGACGACGATCTGGACGATGTATTCCTCCAGTGCCGGCGCCAGGTGCAGATCCAGCACCGCTTCGCGCGCGGCGAAGATCTGCGCCTGGGTGAGCCGCCGGCGTGGCGCGGACACCTCGTGCAGCTCCGCCTTGGCGCGGTCACGCGCCAGGCGCAGGATCGCCGCTTCCGAGGCAGCGTCGGGATAGTCCACGCTCACGTGCATCAGGAAACGGTCCAGCTGCGCTTCCGGTAGCGGATACGTGCCTTCCTGTTCGATCGGGTTCTGGGTGGCCATCACCAGGAACAGGGGCGGCAGCGGATAGGTGGTGCGGCCGATCGTCACCTGGCGCTCGCCCATGGCTTCCAGCAGCGCCGACTGCACTTTCGCCGGCGCGCGGTTGACCTCGTCGGCCAGCAGGAGGTTGTGGAAGATGGGGCCACGCTGGAACTCAAAGCGCGCTTCCTGCGGCCGGTAGATCTCGGTGCCGGTCAGATCCGCCGGCAGCAGGTCGGGCGTGAACTGGACACGGTGGAAATCCGCCTCGATGCGGACAGCCAGTTCCTTGATGGCCGTGGTCTTGGCCAGGCCGGGCGCGCCCTCGACCAGCAGGTGGCCGTCGGCCAGAAGGGCGATCAGCAGGCGGTCCATCAGGCGCGACTGGCCGATGATGCGCGAGGCCAGTTCGTCGCGCAGCGCGCGAAACGCGTCAGCAAGCGCTTCGGGGCGCTCCGATACAGGGTGATCCATGGTGGGCATATGTCCGCTGGTGGAACTCCGGGCCGCCTTCGACCGCGGATCGGCGCGGAAGTTTGCCCCACCCGCCCGAACGGGAAAAGTCTGCCAGAGGTCCTGCGCCGCCACCGGCCGGGCGGCCAGGACTAGCGGCCACGCAGCCGGTAGCGCTCGCGGTAGTCGTTGGGCGTCATGCTCACCACATGCTTGAACAGGCGCCGGAAGCTGGAGACATCCTGGTAGCCGCAGCGGCCCACGATTTCCTCGAACGACAGCCGTGTGGTCTCCAGCAGGGCCTTGGCCCGCTCCACCCGCAGTTTCTGGACGTATTCGAGCGGGGTGGCGCCAAAATCCTGGTGGAAACGCCGCAGCAGGGTGCGTTCGCTGACCCGGCAGTGATCAGCCAGCTCGCGCACGGTGATGGTCTCGTGCAGGCGCTTCTGCAGCCACTTCTCGGCCCGTTCCGAGAGCCCCTGCCGTGGCCGGTCGGCCAGCGCCATGCTGATGTAGGGCGCCTGGCTCTGGCGCTGGCGGTCCACCAGCAGCAGGCGCGAGACATTGTGCGCGAGGGTCTTGCCGCCGGCCCATTCGATCAGCTGCAGGCACAGGTCATACTCGGCCGTCGAGGCGCCGGTCGTGATGATGTTTCCGTCCTCGATCATGATCTCCTCGATCGCCAGATCGACCGCCGGATAGCGCTCGCGCATCAGGTTCGCCAGCCACCAGCTGGTAGTGGCGCGGCGTCCGTCCAGCAGGCCCGCCTCGGCGAGCAGGAAGGCCCCGTTGCAGGCCGTACAGATCCGCAGGTTGGCCTCCGCGCAGCGCCGGAGCAGGTTGCGCTCGGCGACCAGGCTGTCCAGCCGCCGGCACAGCTCGCCGTTGGTGCGGTAGTTGAGGGCAGTCACGACCAGGACATCCAGCTCGTCCGGTCGGGCCACGTCCACCTCGAAGTTCACCCCCTGGCCGACCCGCACCATCCCGGCGCGGGTACCGACCAGGCGGACCTCGACCGGCGCCGGCGCGCCGGGATGCAGCACGTGGTTGAGCTTGTTGGCGATGCTCAGGGCGTCCAGCGGCGCCGTCGTGGCCGACGGCATGGAGGCCTCGTGCACCAGCACTCCGACGCGCAGGGCCATCAGTTCACCTCGCCGGCAGCCAGCACGCGCGGCGCATCGGGCAGGGCCTGGCCGGCTTCCACCAGGACGACACCGCCGGCGGCGGCATCCCGCAGGGTGGCGCAGGTGCCAGACAGCGCCACCGGGCGCGCCTGCGCTGGGGTCGCGCCGACGGGCAGCAGGTCAAAGTTCGCGCCGGACTGCGGCACCAGCAACCACAGTCCCGGCACGGCACCGCTGGCGCAGCCGGCGTCGATCACGACCGAGTCGGTCTTGCCGGTCACGACGTCATAGCGTTCCAGGCGATGGGCGGAAAGATCGAGCCGCAGGCTGTAGTCGCGTCCCGGCAGTGGCTCGGCGACACCGGGCTCAACAGAGATTCCGTCGGCAACGGCGGAAAGGGAAATGGCGGCCAACGCACCGGCAACAACGACACGATGCAGCTGGCGAACGAGGGTTTTCACGGTTTTCATGGCATGGCTCCTGGGGAGGGCATGACCATCCTAGGCCTGCGCCGCCAGACGCACCGGTGGCGGAAACGCAATCCTAGTGGCGAATTCCGCCAGGTCAATCCCGCCACCCGTGGCCGTTGCGCCACCACCTGCACCCGACCGCTTGGCGATGATTCAGGGAGCCTCTTCGTGCTGGTACGGGACTTGTAACGCAGTCGTCAAAGCGCACGCCGCGGTGCCGTCGGAACGGCGGGTCCCACCACGGCGTTTCATGTCCAAGGAGGCCCCATGTCCACCGCGCCAGCCGAGATTCTGCAGCCCCCCCAGCACCAGAACCGCCAGCCGGGCTCACAGGAAGCGATGTCACCGCAACCGGTATCCATTCGCGCCAATTACCTCGGCGCGGAAAAACTTGCCGGACAGGTGGCCCTGATCACCGGCGGTGACAGCGGCATCGGGCGCGCTGTCGCCCTGCACTTCGCCCGTGAAGGCGCTGAAATCGCGATCGTGCATCTGCGTGAGAACGCCGATGCGCAGGAGACGCGGCGCCTGGTGGAAGCCGAAAAGCGCGGGTGCCTGGTGCTGCGCGCCGACCTGTCCTCGGTGGAGGCCTGCCAGAAAGTCGTCGATGACGTCATTGCGCACTACGGACGTCTGGACGTGCTGGTCAACAACATCGCCGAGCAACATCCGCAGGAACTGCTGGAAGACATTACACCGGACCAGCTGCACGCTACCTTCGAGACCAATGTGTTCTCGTACTTTTACGTGACCCAGGCGGCATTGCCGCATCTGAAAAAGGGCGCATCGATCATCAACACGGCGTCGGTGACCGGCGTGCGGGGCCACAAGAAGCTGATCGACTATTCCTCTACCAAGGGCGCAATCCTCGCCTTCACCTTTTCGCTGGCGCAATCGGTGGCCGAACAGGGGATCCGCGTCAACGCTGTCGCCCCGGGACCGATCTGGACGCCCCTGATTCCCGCCAGCTTCAGCGCCGAGGAGGTTGCCGAGTTCGGCCACAACACGCTGATGAAACGCGCCGGCCAGCCAACGGAGGTCGCACCTGCCTACGTGTTCCTGGCCAGCGACGACGCCAGCTTCATCACCGGCCAGGTGATTCACGTCAATGGCGGTGGGCACATATCGGCATGAGCTGTAATCGCTGCACGAATTTGTAGAGTTTTCCGTAACAGCGCATCTGTCGCGGAACCGATAAGACCCTGCCACGCGGTCGCAATGCCGTTGGCGCGCCGCCGTCGGCGCGCGCCCGGCTGGCACAGGTGTTGCTCCCACTGTCACCGCGGTGCCGGACGGCGTGCACGTCCGCAGGGGAAACAATCGCGCAATACACACAAGGAGACTCACATGCCACAACGCAACCAAGATTTCTATCGCGGCTCCAACGTCCAGCGTGACCTGTCGTGGCAGGACGAGGACGACCGGCGCAGCTATGGCAGCGGCGCATGGCGCCAGGATGAGGATCGCTACGAAAATGTCGGCTCGCAGCAGAACAGTCCGCGCGACTACGAGCAATACGGCCAGGGTTATGGCCGCGAAGGCAATCGCGAGCCGCTGCGCGGCCAGGGCAGCCAGTACGGCTATGGCGAAGACCGCTGGAATTCGGGCGACCGCGAGCAAGGCTATCGGCAGGGCCAGGGCTACGGCGGTTCGCGCGGCCAGGGCGGCTGGGACGACAACCTGCGCGGCCAGGGCATGGAGCAGCGCCAGGGCGCGCAGCAGGGCCAGACCCAGCGCAATCGCGACTACCAGGATGCCTACGGCCGTGATGTCGGTGAGCCCTACGGCGGCGGTTATGGCCAGAGCGGCCGCTACGGCAGCAGCGGCGTCGGTTATGGCGACAACCAGCGTGGCCAGCAGCAGTCGCTGGGTCACCGCGGCAAGGGCCCCAAGGGCTATTCGCGCTCCGACGAGCGCATCAAGGAAGATCTGTGCGAACGCCTCTCGGATGACGACCGCATCGACGCCAGCGAAATCACGGTGACCTGCAACAACGGCGTGGTCACGCTGGAAGGCTCGGTCACCGAGCGCCGGATGAAGCACATGGCCGAGGACCTGTGCGAAAGCTGCAGCGGCGTGAAGGATGTTCAGAACAAGCTGACGGTACGCCGCAACGAGAACCGCGACGACAACCTCAGCCAGTCCAGGACGACCGAAACATCGAAGAAGCACTGAGCTTCAGGTGGGCGAGCACGCGGCGGGCCAGGATGGCCCGCCGCGCTGTCATTCCAATAGCAACACGCGACCAGGCAGGCCCGGCAGTGAACCAGTGCGCCGCGTCCCACTCACTTGCAGCAACCGGCTATTTGTTGGCGTCGCAGTACGCTTTCACCGTCGCGGCCGCCACGCGGCACTCGCGCTGCAGGCGGTCCAGGTATTCGCGGCACGCCGCAAATTCGCCGCGCGCGGCGAACTGGTTGGCGACCTCGGCCTGCATGGCAATGACGTTGAGCACGTTGTTCAACGCGTGGGCGAACTCACGTTTGTCACTACGTTCGTTCGAAGCGGGACTTGGAGTCGGGGTCATCGTTGGCTGCATAGCGTGATAACCGATTGTAGATCGTCTTGACGCTGATACCGAGCGCCTCGGCCGTGCGGACCTTGTCGTTGCCGAAATGCGCCAGGCTTTTCAGCAGCATTTTCCGTTCCATTTCCTCGAACGAAGTTCCGACCGGGAACGTTACCGTGAGGTCGGTTTCCTCGATCGGCAGGCTGGGGGTCACATTGAGCGCCGGCAAGTGCACCTCGTCGCCTTCGCTCAGGATATACGCGCGCTGGATCACATTGCGCAACTCGCGCACGTTTCCGGGCCAGGCGTAGCTCATCAGCACCCGTGGCACCTCGGCCCCAAAGCGCCGCGACAACCCGTACCGCTCGTTGAGACGCTCCAGAAACAGCTGCGCCACCAGCGGCACGTCGTTGAGCCGCGCGCGCAGCGGCGGCAGTTCGAGCGGGAAATCCGCGAGCCGGTAGTACAGATCCTCGCGCAGCGCCCCCTGGTCGACCGCCTGCCGCGGGGGCCGGTTGGTGGCCGCGATCACCCGCACGTCAACGTTGTATTCACGCGTCCCGCCCACCCGCGTCACGCGCCGCGTTTCCAGCACGCGCAGCAGGTGCACCTGCAGCTGCGAGGGCATTTCGGTAATTTCGTCGAGCAGGATGGTGCCGCCGTGCGCCTGCTCGAAGAATCCCTGGTGCTGGCGGATGGCACCGGTAAAACTGCCCTTTTCGTGGCCGAACAGCTGGCTCGCGAGCAATTCGGGCGCGACCGCGCCGCAATTGACGGCGACGAAGCCACCGCGGCGGCCGCTCTCGGCGTGAATCGCACTCGCGGCCAGTTCCTTGCCGGTGCCGCTCTCACCGTGGATGAGCACGGTGGCTTCGGTGGGTGCAACGCGCCGGATCTGGCGGAACACCTCGCGCATCACGGGCGTGGCGCCGATGAGTTCGCCACAGGCCGTGGTCCGCTCGCGCGGCCGGCGCGACTGCCAGCCGACCGCGGCGCGGTCGAGCAGGTCCTTGAAACGCGCCGGGTCGATCGGCTTGACCAGATAGTCGAACACCGGCAGCCGCACGGCCCGCGCGGCGGTGTCCACCGACGGATTACCGGTCACGATGGCGATCGCCGCCGTGTCGGCCAGATCAATGTGCTCGACGAGGTCAAAGCCGCTGCCGTCGGGCAGTTCCAGGTCCACCAGGATGAGATCAAAGCGCTGACGCGTCAGAATCGCCCTGGCAGCCGCCAGGGAAGTGACCTGGGCACACGAGAAGCCCTGCATTTCCGCCAGCACGCAGGCGGCCTCGGCGAAGGGAATATCGTCGTCGACGACCAGCACGCTCGGTTTGCTGGGTTTTTCCATTTCCGCTCCTTGGCTTCACACGCCCCCCTGCAATCCGCTCCTGTCGCACCCGGGCTGATGACGCCGTCACGCGCAGACGAGGCCGGCAATTATTGGTACTCCCACGCCCCTTAAACCGCAGTGAAGCCGCGCCGGAACAAATTTCAAATTGAGGCAAAGTTTTCCGGATATCGCGCATCAGCGGTCCTCGATACCCATCGCGATTCAAGGACTTGCTCGTGGTACGGGAATTGCGGGACAGGTGCCGGGTGACGTAAGTCCCCACGCGCGGCGAGCAGCAGTACGCTGTGGCAAGTGAAGGGTCCGTCACGATGCGGCCGGATGGAATCCGATCCCGAGTCCACGGACTGGACCGACGGATCGCTCGCCGCGCGGTTACCGGAAAAGATCCAGTCCGGGCCCACGAAGGGAGTCGCCATCCGGCATACCGGTTTCCGCCCGTACTTCCGGGCAACCCTTCGTACACGTTATCGAGGATATTTTTCATGCATCGTTTACCTGCATTGGTTCGTGAGACATCCGCCGCCGGCCAGCAAGCGGCGGCGGCGTCGCCCCGCTTTCCGGATCGCCCCGGTCGCGAACGGATCATCCTGACCGTGACCCCCGGTGGGGAATACGTCAACCGCGGCCCGGCAGGCGATGGACGCGCGGTGCGCACACAAGCGTCAGGCAGCCGGTGCCGGCTGTAGCGCAGCACCGCGCAAGCCTTCGCCAGCGCGCCGGCAAATATTGCAGCGACTACCGCGTTTTCCAATACCTTTAATGATTTTTTTATCCACAAAGACGCATTTACACCCCTCTTGACGCTGGCACAGGGCGTGCAGTTGCCGGTGCACGCAGGATGCGATGCAGTAGCAGGATGCCGAACTACCGACAGAGAGAGACGAACATGCCCAACAACAACCCCACTGGCAAGAACCAGCACACCAATCAGAACTCGCCGAACAAGTCCGGTTCGCGCGAGAAGACCGACAAGCAGCAGCAGGGCGGTCGCGACAACGACAACAACCGCTCCGGCAACCGCTGATCCAAGGGCCCGGCCGTGTCCGACAGGACACCGCCGGGCCCGCCGCCGAAACGAAGTCAAGTCATCGTCCCGCCGGATCCAGGCACTCATTTTTGCGCCCGCCGAGCCGATGCGCCCACGGTGCGCGCCCTGGATCGCGTAGCGCGCTTTTTTGTTACCTTGGTCTGTGCGCGCTTGCCCTGCCCGAGGCTCTTTTCGAGCAACGCCATGAAATCCACCACGTTGGTGGCCGCATCGTCGGGCAACTTCTCCGCTGCTCTCAGTCGACGCAGCTTGCCGCCTTCCTTCGTGACCCGCTCCTGGATGATCTTCTGCAGCTTGTCGCGGAAGTCGTCCTTGTAGTCGTCAGGGTTCCATTCTGCGCTCATGGCCTCGACCAACTGCGTGGCCATGGCGACCTCCTTGGCGGAGACCCGGTGCGCCGCCGCCGTGCCGGCAGGAAACGAATACTCGTCGGCGGAAACAATCTCCTGCGGGAACCGCAACAGGATGAGGACCAGCGCCGTCTCGCGCGGCGCCAGCATTGCCAGGTACTGGCGTGTGCGGATCACCACCTTGGCAATTCCTACCTTTTCGGTCCGCCTGAGGGTCTCGCGCAGCAGGACATAGGCTTTCTCCGCCTTCTTGCCCGGCACCAGGTAATAGGGCTTTTCGTAATACATCGCGTCGATCGCGTCCGCATCGACAAATGCTTCGATGTCGACCGTCTCGGTCGATTCGGGCGCTGCCTTCTTCAGGTCGGCCTCGTCGAGCACGACGTAACTGCCCTTCTCGTACTCGAAGGCCTTGACCACCTCCTTCCAGGGAACCTCCTCGCCGGTCTCCGCGTTGACCCGCTCGTAGCGGATCGGGCTCTGGTCGCGGCTGTCGAGCATGCGGAAGTGCAGGTCGACACTGCGCTGGGCGCTCATCAACTGCACCGGGACGTGGAGCAATCCAAACGAGATCGTGCCGTTCCAGATCGGGCGTGCCATGAGCAACTCCTTTGTGCCGCCACTGACCCTGCGAAGGGCGCGCCACGCCCACCGCCGCGCCAGTACGCACGCCACCGGGCCGAAACGTGGATACGCCCTTGCGAATCGCCCGTGGCGGCGGCGGACACGTGCATTGCGCAAGGGAAGTCCGGCTACCATGGGTTCTTTTCCCGCCACCGCCATGCCGCACCCCGCAACCTCGGCACCTGCGCTCGCCCCGATCATCAGCGGCGTCTGCCACGGCACGCTGGGCGAACTGATCCAGGGCCCCTGGGATGGCCGGGATGGCGAGGGAATCGCGATCGTGTCGCTGCCCATCCGTCGCTACAGCCGGATGTGGTTCCACTCCGGCGAAACGGGCAGCCATGCGCAGGACCTGCCCGCCAAGTCACGCTGCCGGGCCGTTATCGAACGCTACCTGGCGCTTCACCGCCTCGCGCTGCCCCCGGGCCGATGGCGCCACGCCAGCACGCTCCGGGTCGGCGCCGGCATGGCCAGCTCCACCGCGGACATCGTCGCAACGATCCGGTGCCTGGACGCCCTGTTCTCCCGGCGCTCGTCGCCGGTGGCAATTGCAGGCCTGCTCGGCGACCTCGAGCGCTCGGACCCGGTTTTCCTGGATGGGCTGGCGCTGTATCTGAGCGATCAGCAGCGCACCGTACACCAGTTCGGCGCCCGCCCCGGCTTTCATGCCTGTTTCATCGACGAAGGCGGCTGCGTCGATACGCAGGACTTGTCCATGCCACTGCGGCGCCACTACGCGGCGCATCGCCCTGCCTATGCCCGCCTCTTCGGCAGGATGCTGCCTGCCCTGCACGCCGGCGCGGCCGAAGTGGTGGCCGACTGCGCCACCGGGAGCGCGCACCTGTCCCAGTCGGTGCTGCCCAAGCGCCACTGGGACGCACTGCAGGCGCGGCGGAGGGAATTGCGCGCCGCCGGCATCGTTGTGGCCCACACCGGCAGCCTGATCGGCTATCTGTTCACCAGGGCACCTGATCCACAGCACCGCGCTGAGCTGAGCGCTTTCTTCCGCGGCCTGGGGGAACAGGCCCAGTTCACCCAATCCACGACCTGAAGACGGCAAGCACCGGTGGCAGGCCGGCATCGCCGAGTCGGTCGATGCCGTCTAAATCTTGCTTTTTCATCATTCACCTCCTATCGTCCTGCGTGCACAATGCTCTTTTTTCGCCTGCGGGCCGGGACAGGCGCCGGGACAATACCGTGGCGGCGTGACTCGACAGCGCAGGGGTACTGTGCTGCGACCACAACGGCCACCCTGGTCCAGGGGAAGGGATCTCTGCGCCGCGCCGGCGCTCCCACAGGGCGATAACACCCGTTGGCCGGCATTGCCGGCGACGGGGCAATGTCTTCGACGTCCCGTTCGAACAGACTCGCCGAGGTGCCTGCCGATGTCCGCACTGCGTCGCTTTCGCGCCCTGCTGGCGCTGCCCTTCGCCCTGGTGCTGGCCGCGGCCAGTACGCCAGCCATCGCCGCCGACCACAACGACCCGAATGCCGCGAATTCCATTTTTTCGGATATTCCGATGAGCGCGGCGGACCTCTATGACATGTTCGGCTGGCCGGCCGATGACGTCAGCCGCGGCGAACGCGTCATCCTGGCGCTGACCTTCGCCCCGGTTCCGATCGCCGGCACCTTTGATCCCGACCTGCTCTACCGCGTGCGCGTCTTCACGGCACCCCGCGCCAGCGCCCAGGTCGCCGAGGACGGTGGCCTGCAGGGGCTGCTCGACTACTTCAAGGCCGTGCAGGACCGCTACCTGCACGCCAGACCCGGCGAAGTGCGCGTGGTCCCGGCGGGCGAGAAGAAGGTCGCGATCACCTTCCGCGGTTTTCCCGGCGGGGACCTGGCGCAGACCATCGACATGAACACGTCGCTGGAACTGAAGGCGCCCGACGGGCAAGTCCTGCAGGCCTACATCGGCGGCCGCGACGATGCATTCTTCAATGATCTGCCCGGCTTCTTCCGCTCGATCAACTACGCGCCACAGTTCTATCACGTGCCACACAACAAGCCCGAGCTGCGCGAACTGCCGATTCCCAAGACGCTGATCGAGCTTGAGGGCAACACGCTGTTCAATTTCGATCCGGCCAACCCGCGCCACGGCTCCGGCGTGAAGACGGACCTTCCGCCCGGCCCGTACACCTGGTCAGGCAACCGCTACCTGAAAGACGCCAACGGCAACTTCCGGTTCGTCTACAGCGGCCGCGATGCGCAGGCAGGGTTCAACGTCAACGCCATCATCCTGGAGCTGCCGCTCTCCTACCTGACCCGGTCACCGACGACCGACCGCATCGTCAACGCCTGGGGTGAGAGCTGGGTGCGCAAGGCCTCCGGCAAGGTACCGGCAATCGCGGATGATCGCGTCCTTCCCGGTCCGGTCTGGGAACGCTACCCCTACCAGAGCGCGGCCGTCGTCCTGGTCGCCGGCCTGCTGCTGGTCGTCGCGACCCGGGCGCCACGGCGCTCGCTGATTCCCAAGCTGGCGCACGCGCTGGGCTTCGTGCTGGTGTTGACGGCCGTGGGATTCACCGTGCTCGTCGCCTCCGGACGTGGCTTCGCCGGCTCGCGTTCACAGACCCTCGGCGACGAACAGCTGGCCGGCTACAAGCTGGTCGACACGGACGGGCAGGCCTTCGCCGATGCGGCCCTCAACGAGCGCAAGGACGAGCGCCAGGTCGGCGCCGACAATCTCTTCCTCGGACCCAGCTTCATCAAGCGCCTGGCGCACCTGGGCTGGGGATTCGGTCCCTCCATCCGCGCCCTCGGGCTGCAGAGCGCCTTCAATGACGACAACGCGCCGGTTTCCGTGCACAAGGTGGTCGACTCGCCCGTCGAAGCCTTCCCGCGGGTAAAGAAGATGCTGTTCCAGAAACTCAACATGCCGGACAACAGCTGGAACAAGCGGAACCTGCCGATTCCGCTGCGGCGCACCTTCGAGGTGTTCGTGCCCAACGTCAATTCCATCGACATGGACACGAACGGCACCTGGCCCTTCGGCCGCCGGCCGGAAGACCAGGTCGCCACGCGCTTCCTCGCGTTGTTCCTGGATATGACCGCGCAGGTGAACGGCAAACCCTACGACGTGGAGCTGCTCAACCAGCCGGCCCTGTGGCAAGGCGCAGCGATCGAGCCGAAAACACCGCCCAATCCGGCTGCGAACGACAAGCCCTTCCTGGCCACGTTCCCCTACCTGGCCGAACCCTGGTAAGCGGTGCGTCCGATGCCGCACAGGCGTGCCGGCGGGCACGCCGAGCCGGACCTGTTGCGGCGCCTGGGCACGCTCGTCCTGCTGCTGGCCACCGGCATTGCCGCCATCGCGGCAATGCCGCACCTTCGCCACCGCACCCAGGCCCCGCCGGTCGAAGCCGGGGCCTATCAACGCGAGTGGCGTAGGCTGGCCCAGGGTGTCCGCCAGGCGGAGCTGGCCGACGACACGCCGCGCTACGCGCAGTTGCGCTACCGGCAGTTGATGCTCTCCGGCGACACCCGCGGGCTTGCCGAACTGGCGGAACACCTGCGCCGGCGCCACGCGGACGATGACCTGCTGGCACTTCGCATCGATCTGGCCCTGCACCGCACGACGGGCGCCCTGAACCGGCTGGCGCCGCTGGATGACGGCAGTACGGAACCGGCGCTGCTGCGCGCGCAGATTCTGCTGCAACTGGGCGAGGAAGCGACGGCGGAATCCCTCTTTCGCGACGTGCTGGCGCGCGAGCGGCGCTGGGAAGCCCTGGCGGGACTGGCCGCTATCGAAACGGCCCGCGGCGACAATGCAGCCGCCGACCGGCACTACGCGCAGGCGGCCGACGAACTGGACGTGCGCCAGATGCGCACCTATTGCTGGGTGCTGCTGCAGCGCGGCTGGCTGCGGCTGCGCCAGGGCCAGACCGAAGCGGCCATCACCTTCTATGCACTGGCGGAATCGGCCTACGATGGTTACTGGCTGGTGGACGATCACATGGCCGAAGCGCTGGCAGCGGCCGGACGGTATGACGAGGCCGTCGCGCGCTACCGGATCAGTATCGATCGCGCATCGCGCCCGGAATCGTGGCAGGCACTGGGTGAGCTCTATCACCACCGCGGCGACGCGGCCAGCGCGACACCGTGGCTCACGCGCGCGCGCGATGCCTACGAACAGTCCGTGGCACGCGGCGAGACCCACTATCTGCATCACCTGGCCTCCCTCTACGCCGACGCCCAGCCTGATCCGCCCCGCGCCGTCGAACTGGCACGGCGGGATTTTGCCCAGCGGCCGACGCGGGGCACGCGCGATGCCCTGGCCTGGGCGCTCTACCGCGATGGCCAGTTCGCCGCCGCGCACGCGGTCATGGTGCCGCTCGTCGCGCAAGGCAGTGGGGACGCCGAGGTCTACCTGCACGCGGGCCTGATCCACCTGGCCGCCGGTCATGCCGATCTCGCGCGCGGCGCACTGGAACGGGCGTCCACCCTCAATCCGAATCCAGGACGCTTCCATGTGCACCGCTAGGGCGCGGATCATTCTGTTCCTGGCTGCGTTACTCGCGACCTTCGGCGGCGCCTGCCGCGCACACCCGGTCACGCAGAGTGCGCTCCGCGTCCATGTCGACCCCGGGAGCGTGCGCCTGCACGCGACGATTTCCACCGAGGAATTTCTCGTTGGCGCATTCCACCTGGGCGTAGCGCAGGCCGATGATCCCGAACGGCTGGCGGCCTATGGCCGCTACCTGGCACGCCATCTCACCGTCCAGGCCGATGGTGCCCTGCTCCATGGGCACGTCATGGCGGCACCCGCGGCACTGCGCGCGCCGCTGGTGTTCCAGATCGACTATCCCCTGCCGCAGCCGCTGCAACGGCTGCGTCTGTCGCAGGATGTACTGCGCGAGTTCGACTACACGCCTGGTAATCCGTGGGAGGCCAGCTACGTCGTTGACTGGACGCCTGCGCCGTCACCCGCGTCGCCGCACCCGCTCACCGCCACCGCTCCGCTGCTGCTGGACTGCACCGGCCATCCGCTGGCCTTGTGCATCCCTGCACCGACCAGCGACGGATTGTTCCTCGCCTTCGTGAAGGAAGGCTTGCATCACATCCTCAGCGGCTACGATCACCTGCTATTCGTGCTGGCGCTGCTGTTTTCGGTGAGACGGCTGGGCGGGCTGGTCGCCGTCGTTACCGTATTCACTCTGGCGCACACGCTCACCCTCGGACTGGCCAGCGCCGGCTACGTGCCGGGCGCGCCGTCCGTGGTGGAACCCCTGATCGCCGCCAGCATCGTCGTCATGGCCCTGCACAACCTCCGCGGCGAGCGGCAGAGGATTGGCGCGAACCTCGCGATTGCGTTCGGATTCGGCCTTTTCCATGGCCTCGGATTCGCCGGCGGGCTGGCCGAGGCGATGTCCGCGCACGCTGCCGCCGCGCTGCTGCCGGCCCTCGCCGGCTTTGGTATCGGCGTGGAACTGGGCCACCAGCTCGTGGTGCTGCCCACCTTCGCCGCCTGGGCGCTATGCCGCCGCTATGCCACGCCCACCGTCAGCGAACGCTGGGTGCCGCGCACCGGTTCCGCCCTGATCGGTGTGGCGGGAATGGCCTATTTCCTCATGGCGATGAGTGCCCGCTAGCAATGGCGTAGCGGCGAAGCACTTCGGCCACGCAGACCAGGTCCTGCACTGCATTGCCGACCGACTTGAACAGCGTGAATGGTCGCTCCGGTCGGGCGGACCGCGCGGGCACTCCGGCATCGATCAGCTCCCCCAGCTCGGCGATGGCACTGCCGTCGTCCAGCACACCGGCAGCCAGCCCCTGGACCAGCTCACCAGCCTCCGCGAAGCAGGCGCCACGCTGGTCGACCACGACGCGGCTGCGCACCAGCACATCCGGGCCGATCTCGCACAGGTCCGGACGATAACTGCCGACGGCGTTGATGTGCACGCATCCTGGCAGCGCCGCTGCCGGAAACAGCGGCACCTTCGACGGCGTGGCGGTGCAGATGACGTCGGCTTCCCGCAGCAGCTCCAGCGAGTCGCCAACGCCCGCATGCAGGGCGTGGCGCGCCGCCATGGACTCGGCGAAGTCGCAGGCACGCTGCCGGTCCCGGCCAAAGACGGTCAGCCGCCGGATCGGCCGCACGGCGCACACGCCCTCGACCTGCGTCCGCGCCTGCGCACCACTGCCGAACACCGCCAGATGCGCCGCGCCCGGCGGAGCCAGAAGGTCCGTCGCCAGGCCGCTGGCGGCACCGGTCCGGATCGCCGTCAGCATCTCGGCATCAAGCAGGGCCAGCGGCCGACCTGTCGCGGCGTCGCAGGCCATGATGATGCCGTGGATCATCGGCAACCCCTGCAACGGATTGGAATGATTCACATTGACCCACTTTACGCAGGCAATGCCCGACGCCGGCAGGTAGCTGGGCATGACCAGCGCACGCGCGTCATGCTCGGCCATTGGTACGCTGAGCCGTGTCGGTACGGTGGCTTCACCGCGACTGATGGCCAGGAACGCCGTGCGCATCAATCCGATGG
Source organism: Tahibacter amnicola (assembly GCF_025398735.1). NCBI lineage: Bacteria > Pseudomonadati > Pseudomonadota > Gammaproteobacteria > Lysobacterales > Rhodanobacteraceae > Tahibacter > Tahibacter amnicola. The sequence goes on along the minus strand of NZ_CP104694.1, from coordinate 1,163,237 downwards.
CCACGGGCATCGACAGTACGGCGGCCACGGCATCGTCGCGCAGGTGCGGCAGGGTGGAAGCGTCACTCACCGCAGCAGGAATCCGTGTGCGAGGGGATCCTCGGGGTCGACCAGGAATTCGTTGCGGCCGCAGACGTACGCCTTGCCTTCCACCTCGGGAATGATTGCGGGGTAGCCGCCGAAATCGACGGCGTCCACGGCACGGACCGCGAAGGTGGTACCCAGGATGCTCTCGATCACCATCGACTCGCCCAGTGCCACGTCACCGCGCGCCACGTGCAGGGCGCAGCGACCCGAGACGCCCGTGCCGGTCGGGCTGCGATCCACTTCGCCTTCGGCAAAGATGCACACGTTACGGCTGTGGTGCGCCGGGTTCGTCGGCGGGCCGACGAAGATGGTGCCGTAGAGGAAACCGAGGTCCGCCTCGGTCGGGTGGCGCACCGGACGCGATGCCACAACGGCCTGCTTGATCGCCGTTCCTGCCGCTATCAGCTGCGGCGTGGACGCCGGTTCCAGGGTGAGCCCGACATCCGCCGCGTCCACATAGGCGTAGAAGCCGCCACCGTAGACGAGGTCGTAGCGGATCGTGCCGAGCCCGGGCACATCCACGACGGCATCCCGTGCGGCCACGAACGAGGCCACGTTGTGGAAGCGCACCCGCGCCACGCGCTCGCCATCGAAATCCGCGAACGCGGTGACGCGTCCTGCCGGTGTATCAATGCGAAGGCCATCGATCGCCTTGTTCGCCGGCACCATGCCCAGTTCGAGCAATGCCGTGGTCACTGCGATGATGCCGTGGCCGCACATCGCACTGTAACCCTCGTTGTGCGTGAACAGCACGCCGAAGTCGGCATCCGCCGTGGCGGGTGCAGTGAGGATGCAGCCGTACATGTCGACGTGGCCGCGCGGCTCGAACATCAGCACACGACGCGCCCAGTCATGGTGAGCCAGCGCGTCGCGACGCCGCTCGAGGACGGAACGGCCGGCCAGCGCCGGATAGCCGTCGATCACCAGCCGCAGCGGCTCGCCGGCGGTGTGCAGATCCAGAGTGCGAATGCGCGCCCAGTTCGCTGGCGGCTGCCAGCGCAGGGCTGCAGAAAGATCCATCATCTCGTCATTCCCGCGGTGAACCGACCACCAGCATAGCGGGCAATCGGCAGGTGATCTTGCTGCCATTGCAGCCCTGCCCGTCGCAAATTGCCATGCCGGCCTGCGGGCGGGTGCACCAACCGACGCGCAGGATCCGGATGGTTCACGTCCGCAGCGCGCCGCAGACTGGCCCGCCACTGCCGCTGGAATTGACGTATGCGCACCACACCGCTGTTCACACCGCCCCCGGACGACATCGCGAACCTGATCCGAACCTGGCCGCTGGCGCTCCTGGTATCGACCGGCGACGCCGGCTACGCCGCCACGCCCCTGCCCCTGCTGCTTGAGCACGACGCCCAGGGCAACGCGTTTCTGCTAGGGCATTTCGCACGCAGTAATCCCCAGCTGGACGCCCTCGCGCGTTCGCCTCGCGCCATCGCGATCTTCCTGGGACCGCACGGCTACCTGTCGCCGTCGTGGCTGCGGGATCGCTCCCAGGCGCCGACCTGGAATTTCGCCACCGTGCAGATGCAGGTGGAGGTAGCGACCGATCCATCGCCTGCCGCGGCGCTGGATGCCGTCCGGCGACTCACCGACCAGGTCGAGCGCGGGCGCACGGAAGCCTGGTCGCCGGACGAACTGGGCGAACGCCTGCACCGGCTGCTGCCGGCGATCATTGCATTCCGGGCGCGCGTGCTCCACACCGCGGCCACGTTCAAGCTTGGCCAGAATGAGCGCGCGGACGTGCTGGCAGACTTCCTCGCCGCGCTGGACGGCGATCCGCTGCAGGCGCCGCTGGCACGAATGATGCGCGCGGCCAATGCCCGTCGCCTGGCCAGCCGCGTCGACGGCGACCGGCCGCATCGCGCCATTGACAGCTCCGGCAACCGGGCATAGCGTCACCGCACTGCTTGCTCGACCTGCCTAGGAGAACGCCATGGCGCTTCGCTTCGGGTTCGGCTTGATCGCATTGCTGGGTTTGCCCGTGTCCGCGCTCGCCTGCCAGAGCGTGCATAACCTGATCGGCAGCAATTGCGGATTCACCGCAGGATTGACGGGCTGGGAAAACCTCACCAGCGGCACGTGCCAGCCCAACAACACCATCGGCGTGACCGACGCCAACAACATCACCTGTTCCTCATTCGCCGGCGCGATCAACCACGTGGTGCGCTTTCGCTACTGCATCAAGGCTGCCGCCGGCGTCGCGCCCAATCGGCTGTACGCGTACGGCGCCTGGGGCCAGAAGGTCTCGGGCGGAACCGTCAGCTGCACGGTACAAGCTGCCGACTGGTCGCAGGACAACTGCCAGTTCAACATCAACGCGGAAACCACCCCGCTCGACCCGGGCGGCGCCTATGTGCAATCCACCCCGGCGACCTACACCACGGGTGCGAATGCGGTGTCGGTGCACGTGCAGGTGGAATGTACCAGCGGCTCGGCGTTCCAGATCCGTGTCGATGACGCGACATTCCTCGACGACCGGATCTTCGGCAACGGATTCCAGTAGGCGCCGGGCACCGGCAGTGCCGGTGCCACAGTGCGTCAGCGTGCGGCGGGTATCAGCTGGACGCGGTCCACCGCCCACAGCACGGTCGAATCCGGACGCGCGAAGCGCAGGCACAGGTCAGCCGGTGCGTCGGCGCCGTCAATGGCGACACGCACGGTCGTGCGTTCGAACGACTTCGCCGCTTCGCCCAGCGACACACTGCGCCAGGGCTTGCCGTCGCACGCCCCCCGGAACACCTGCAGCTCGCCGGCCGGGTCTTTCGTCGGCCGCACCACGACGTGCTTGATGTCCTGCAGCAGCTGGAAATTGAAAGGCAGGTTGGCCACCGATACGTCGATCGCCCCGACACCGGCCAGCGGTGCCGATGGCCATTTCCAGCACGCATCGAAGATGTCCACGGTGTAGACCGGCCGCTCGCCCTTGAGCGGTGCATCGTCCTCCAGCCGCAAGAGCAGGCTGTTTTCGCGGCACGGCGCCAGCGTGGCGCTGCCGCGCGACAGCAATGTGGCCGCATCCGCCGTGTAGCGGGTCTCTCCCGCCAATGCCGTGTCGTCCAGGAAACGGTTGGCGCGCAGCGTCGTGCCCGTCTTGACCGTCAGCGGTTCCCCATAGCGTGACGCCGTTGCGGTCGGTGTGCTGCCATCGAGGGTGTAGCGGATCTCGCCGGCGTCAACCTGGGAAGCAAGCGACAACCGCGCCGTGGCTGCGCCCGCGACGTACTCGGGATTCACACGCACCGCAAACGCACTGTCGGCGTAGCGGATACCCAACTGCCGGTAACGCTCCAGCTGCGCCGGCAGGCGCGCGACGAAACCGGACCAGTCGCGGCGATCGCGCGAGGACCAGGTCACCTCGGCCAGCGCCGCGATGCGCGGAAACACGGCATGCTCGACGCGCTCGGCCAGGCGCATGTGCTCCGTCCAGACGTTGGCCTGGGCACCGAGCACGTGGCGCGCCTGTTCGGCGGTCAGTTCGGATGGCGTCGGCTCGAAGCCGTAGAGCTGCTGCAGCGTCACGTAGGCGGTGCGGCCAGAGGGTTCCGCGTCCGAGTTGCTCTGCAGATTGTCCAGATACAGCTCGGGCGCCGGCGACAGCACCACGTCATGGCCCTCTTTCGCCGCTTCGATGGCGCCCTGCGTCCCGCGCCAGGACATCACGCTAGCGCCTTCCGGCAGTCCGCCCTCCAGAATTTCGTCCCAGCCGATCAGGCGGCGCCCCTTGGCGGACAGCCATTGCTCCCAGCGCTTCGTGAACCAGGCCTGCAGGCGCGTTTCGTCGGCGATACCGAGTGCGCGCCGGCGCGCCTGGACGGACTCGGATGTCTTCCAGCGGTCCTTCGCCGCCTCGTCACCGCCGATGTGGATGTACTTGCCGGGAAACAGCTCCAGGATCTCGTCCATGACGTCCTGGAAGAATGCGAACGTCTCGTCGTCGACGTTCAGCAGATAAGTGTGCACGCCCCAGTCCGGCGACACCACCGGCGTATCGCCCGTACCCAGCTTCGGATAGGCCGCGATAGCCGCCTGCGCATGGCCGGGCATGTCGATTTCCGGAACGATGGTGATATGTCGCTCGGCGGCGTAGCGCACGATGTCGCGGACGGTATCCTGGGTGTAGTAGCCGCCGTGCAGGCGCGGCTTTCTGGTTGCCGGATCGATATCGGCGGCCGGGGCAGCGCCGGCCGGCACGCGCCAGGCGCCGATGTCGGTTAGCCGGGGGTACTTCTTGATCTCGATACGCCAGCCCTGGTCGTCACTCAGGTGCCAGTGCAGCGTGTTGAGCTTGTGCAGCGCCATCGCATCGATGAGGCGCTTGATGAATTCCGGTGACTGGTAGTGGCGTGCGGAGTCGAGCATCAGTCCGCGCCAGACGTAGCGGGGCTGGTCGTCGATGGAGACGGCGGGAAAGTCCAGGCCGCCCCCGGCACTCCTGGTCGCCAGCTGCCAGAGCGTAACGGCACCGTAGAAAAGCCCTTGCGGCGTACGCGCCCGGACGCGTGCCTTGTCCGGCTCCACCTGGATGCTGTAACCCTCTGCATGCTCCACAGGTGCCATCGGGTCGATGTCGAAATTCAGGCAACCGGGCTTCCCGACGTTGTCCACGGAAATCGACAGGTGCCGCGTACGCTGAACGAGGTCCGCGAAATAGTGCGCGGCAGCCGATTCGCCGGCCGCAGCGCACACCGCAGCGCCTTCGGCGAGGTGGAAATGCCCCTTGCCCTGCACCATCACCTGCGGCGCGGGAATCACCGGCGGTGCCGCCTCCAGGGTTGCCGGCGCCACCGCCACCGACAGCATCACGAGCGGAATACGGGTACACCAACGCATGCGTCTTTCTCCCTCTGGGCAGGCACGGCAGCCTGCGCGGTTCAGCCGTCGCCGCAAGCGACGGCTCCAAGAAAAAAACAGGCCAGGATCCCATCCCGGCCTCAAGTGTCACCACGTCAGAGACTGTGCCCGATCGCGCGCTGTCGGCGCCGCCCGGTGGACGGCGCCGATCAGTGTCATCAGAAGCTGGCGCGCAGGGTGAGCATATAGCGACGGCCGGTCGAATACTTGCCCGCGACGAATTCCTTGGTGCCCAGGTACTGGAAATATTTCTCGTCCGTGAGATTCATCGCGTCGAAGGAGAGGCCGAGGTTCTCGGTGAAGTTCCAGCCGATGCTGGCGCCGACTTCGGCGTAGTCGTCGACGCTGGCCGGCGCGGCACCCGCGACGTAGCCGCCCGCCAGATAGTGGCTGCGATAGTTGTAGGTCAGGCGCGCGCTGAAGGGGCCCTGCTCGTAGTACGGACTGATCGCTGCCGAGTGGCGCGACTGGTACGGCATGTCGTTGCCGTCGTTGGTCTCGCCGTCGGCAAAGGTGTAGTTGGTCGACACACCGAAACCGGTCTCGCCGAAGGGTTGCTGGTAGCTCAGGGTGAAGCCCTTGATGCGCGCGCTTCCGGCGTTGTACGGGCGGGAAACGCTGTAGTCGCAGAAGCCGTCAGCGGTACAGCCGTTGAAGCCGACCATCGTCGCCCACTGGGTGGGGTTGTTGTCGCGGATCGAGTTGTACTGGCGCTCGGTGCGTGCGATGCGATCGATATAGTTCGAGACGCGCTTGTAGAAAACCGAGGCCGCGAGCACCGACTGGTCGGCGAAGTACCACTCGGCCGAGACATTGAAGTTGTTCGATTCGTAGGGCCCCAGGTTGGCGTTGCCACCGGCACCGGTGAGCGTGGCGTCATTGAGGAAGGTGTTGTTGACCATCTGGTTGTACGGCGCCCAGGCGATCACCTTCGCGCCGGTGAAGCGCAGCACCACATCGTCGGTCGCGTCGTAGATCAGGTTGAACGAGGGCAGCGGCTTGTTGTAGCTGCTGCTCCTGGTCTGCCACCAGCCCGCGGGCGCCGGCAGCACCGGCGCGGCGCCGCCCGGGTTGTAGCCGCTCGCATCGGTATCGACGTTGACGAAGCGCACGCCGAAGTTGCCGTGCAGCTTGCCGTCGGTGGCGAAATTGAGCTGGCCGTAGACCGCGTCGGTCTCCTGCGTCAGCGCCCAGGTGTTGTTGATGGTCGAACCCGCATCCGGATGGGCGTAGTCGATCGGCGAGTTGCGCACCCAGTTGATCACATTGTCACGGCCCACGTAGAGGTGGTGGCCATGGCCGTACGAAAACCCGTTGAAGGCACCCATGGTATCGACGTAGCCGATGGTGCCCACATTCGCGAGCGATCCCAGGCGCACGCCGCCATAGACGTGCAGCGCGTACGACTCATCGTGCTTGTGGTGGCGGTAGCCGAACAGCAGCTGGTTGAACACGCTGTTGAAGCTGCGCGAGAAGTCGATCTGCGCATAGGTGTCGTCGGCCGCGGACGAAAACACGCCCCGATTGCCGAGCCAGCCGGTGTCCTTCCAGTTGGCCGGGTCGCGCGCCGCGGCTTCGTTGTCGAAGGTGATGCCGCGGTTGATGTCCCAGCTGAATCCGCCCTGGTACACCGGCTCGATGAACCATTGCGACACATTCGGATTTTCCGAATCGGAATGGCCGAGCTGGCCGCTGACATCCCAGGTTTCACCGTGATAAGCCAGCGACAGGTCGACACCCTTGGTGGTGACTTCCGATTCACGCGCCTGGTTGTCGTAGATCACTGCGCCGCCGTCAGCCGAGGAGTGGCCGGACGTCACCACGCCGCCGCGTACGTTGCCCAGCTGATCCACCGCGCCCACAGTGGCCGGCGTCCAGGTGATGAAGCTGTACATCGACTGGTTGTAGTTGTCGTAGTTTTCGCGGATGTACAGCCCCGACAACTCCGCCTCGAAGCGATCGGTGGGCTTGAACTGCAGGTTCACCACGGCGCTGTTGCGCTTGCGCGTCTGCTGGAACCAGGCCGCATTGATCGAGTTGGGAACCTGGGCGTTGCCCGGCACGCCGGTGGCGTTGGTGAAGCGCGAGGCCGGCGCGTAGCCGAAGATCTCGATGCCCTGGCGATCCACCTGTTCTTCGTAGTGCTGCGCGGCCACGGCGATACCGAAGGTTTCGTCCGCGTTCTTGCTGCTGAAGAGGAAGGAACCGTTCGGCTTGCCCTCCGAACCCTGCTCGCTGTAGCTGTAGCCCACCGAGCCGCTCATCGTGCCGCTTTCCAGGTCCAGCGGCTTGCGCGTGTGCATCAGCACCGTACCGCCGATCGACCCCTCGGGAAGGCGCGCTTCGGGCGACTTGTAGATTTCCAGCCGCCCGAGGATTTCCGAGGCGATCTGCGTGTAGTCGAAGCCGCGATTGGGCTGTTCGCCATACAACCAGACTGACTGCGCGACCGGATGGCCGTCGAGGAACGACAGGTTCAGGCTCGGATCGGTGCCGTCGATGGATACGCGCTCGCCCTGGCCGAAGCGACGGTCGATGGTGACGCCCGGTACCTGCGCGATGGCTTCGGCGACGTTGGTGTTCGGGAATTTGCCGATGTCTTCGGCGGTGATCGACTCGACCACGGCGTCGGCTTCGCGCTTGGCGTCCAGCGAGGCTTTCAGGCTCTGGCGGATGCCCTTGACCACCACCTCTTCGAGCTCCTGGGTGGTCTTCTCGTCAGCAGCCGTTTCGACGGCGCTTTCGGCGAGCACGTTGGTTTCCGCATGGGCGATACCGTAAAGGCCAAGCGCGGCGACGATACTGGCCGCGAGCAGGTTTCTGCGATGAATCATCAGGTGTTCCCCTTCCCTACCGTTGTTGGTTCCGTCTTGGGACGCCCCGCGCGCTGCGTCTGTTACGGGCCTCGGTCTTGCGATTGGTGACGAATGCATCCTGTTGAAACGATGTCTTCCATAGGGTGGCGCCGCGCGCACGGCGCCGAAGGCAACCACTTCAGTCCGGCGCCGCCAGGCGCTGGTGTGTATCGAGCATCCACGCCGCCGCGCCGACGACGCCGAGCTGGCCGTGATCAATCAGGCCCACGGGGATGCGTTCGAGCACCGTACGCATGGCTCCCTTGGCCAGGAAGCGCGCACTGAAGCTGGAATGCAGCAGGAACTGCCGGATATGCGGCAGGATGCCGCCGGCCAGGTGCACGCCCCCGCGCGCACCTGTAAGCAGGGCCAGATCGCCCACGACGCCGCCCAGCCAGGCGCAGAAGACGTTGAGCGTTTCCAGCGCGAGCGGATCCTGCGCCGCCAGCGCCGCTTCGGTGATGGCCGTGGGCGCACGCAATTCGCCCGCCGCGCCACGAATATCACAAAGTGCGTTGTATAAATTGACCAGCCCCGGCCCGGAAAGCACGGTCTCGTTGGACACATGGCTGGACTGGCGCATGAGTACGCGCAGGATCTCCACTTCCAGCTCGTTGCCCGGTGCCAGTGCCGCCTGGCCGGCTTCGGTGGCCAGTACCGTCGGATGCCGCGTGCCGGGGATGCGCACTGCCGCACCGAGCCCCGTGCCCGGGCCGACGATCAGGGTGGGCCCGTTCGCAGCGGCTTCGGCATTGCCCGGCAGCAGCACGCTCTCGCTGGCGCGCAGGTAGTGCGTTGCGTAGGCCACGGCCTCGAAATCGTTCACCAGCTCCACTGCCGCCACGCCCAGTTCGGCGCGGATTTCCGATACCGAAACGGCCCAGGGCAGGTTGGTGTTCACCAGGCAATCGCCGACAGCGACGCCGGCACAGGCGATGGCGACGCGATCCACCGCGACGCCGCCGGCGCTTTGCAGGAACTGCCGCAGCAACACACCCAGATTCGGGTAATCGGCGCACACGTACTTGTCGTACTGCTCGACGGTGACCGCCGAGGCGCCCGCGGCAGCCGGGCGGACCAGCCCGACCCTCGCATGCGTACCGCCGACATCGGCGGCTAGAAACGGCACCGATTTCGCCGCACTCACATCGGCAATTCGCGGACTGGCGGATGGGGCCACGCGTTCACTCCCTGGTGTGTTGCCTTCGCTGGTATTGCGCTCCGCCCCGGAGCGCGTCTGACGGGGGCGGAGTCTGGTGCGACTTGACAACGTTGTCAATATGTCCAGACTGCCGCCCACGGAATTCGCACACAAAGGCCCGGACACGCACCGCACCGACCACCGGGAAACCGCATTACATCGCGGGCTCCCGGTGTTTACCGCGGGCCTCGCCGGGGCGTTTTCCGACGCTGCACCGCACCATCGAATCGACGTGCATGACCGCCGAGGAGGGAGCAAGATATGACAACGTTGCTAGTTCGATGCCCGCGATCCCGGGTGTCTGTCGCTCTGCCGCTATTTCCACACCAGCGGCGCACGCCGCACCGCTGGCCAATCGACACCGTTGAGGGATTTGCGCAATGAACAGCCGTACCGGACAGGCAGACAGCTATCTCGGCTCGGTCATCACGATCGGCATCCTGTTTTTTATTTTTGGATTCGTGACCTGGATCAACGGCCCGCTGATCGGCTTTGTGAAGCTGGCCTTCGACCTGGCCACCGACGCCAAGGCGTTCTGGGTCACCACGGCCTTCTACATGGCCTATTTCGTCCTGGCCCTGCCGGCCTCGTTCATCCTCGAACGCACGGGCATGAAGAAGGGCATGGCGCTCGGGCTTGCCGTCATGGCCGCCGGAACCATCGCCTTCGGCACCTTCGCCACGCAGCGCCACTACCCGCTCGCATTGACCGGGCTCTTCGTGATCGGTGCCGGGCTTTCGCTGCTGCAGACCGCGTCCAATCCCTACATCAGCATCCTCGGGCCGATCGAGAGTGCAGCGGCACGTATCAGCGTGATGGGCATCTGCAACAAGCTGGCAGGCGTGCTCAGCCCGATTCTCCTGGGCGTGCTGGTGCTGGGCGACGTGGACAAGCTCGAAGCGGCAGTCGCCGCCGCACCCACGGCCGACGCGCGCAATGCGCTGCTGGACCAGTTCGCCGCGCAGATCTACTGGCCCTACATGGGCATGGCGCTGGTGCTGTTCGGATTGGGGCTATGGATCCTCACCTCCCCGCTGCCCGAGCTCAAGGCATCGGAAGTCAACGCCCAGGGCGCCGATACGGGCGGCGACCGGCGCAGCATCCTGGGCTTTCCGCACCTTTGGCTCGGGGTCGTCTGCATCTTCGCCTACGTGGGCATTGAAGTGCTGGCCGCCGACGCCATTGGCACCTACGGCAAGAGCTTCGGGATTCCCGGCAATGAGACCAAGTATTTCACCACGCTCACCCTGATCGGCATGCTGGTCGGCTACATCGTCGGCCTAGTGGCCATTCCGCGCTGGATCTCGCAGGAGCGCAGCCTCGCCGTCTCGGCGATCCTGGGCGTGATCTTCAGCATCGCGGCGTACCTGACGAAGGGCTATGTGTCGGTGGGCTTCGTCGCAGCGCTGGGCCTGGCCAATGCGCTGATGTGGCCGGCCATCTTCCCGCTCGCCATCCAGGGACTGGGCCGCTTCACCGAACGCGGCTCGGCGCTCTTGATCATGGGCATCTGCGGCGGCGCGATCATTCCCCGCCTTTACGCGGAATACAAGGACGTGTACGACTTCCAGCTGGTGTTCCTGGCGATTGCCATTCCTTGCTATGTATACATATTGTTTTTCTCGGTGAAAGGCTACGCTGTCGGCCGCCGGCGCGCCGCCGCGGTCGCCATGGCCACCTGAGCCGGCCTGCAACCGAGGCAGGCCACGACGCGGCCTGATCGCCGGCCCGGCGCGCCGTGGGCGGTCGTGTCCCGGGGCGGCTGGCCGGCCGCACCGTTTGCCTTCACAATGGTGCAATCGCCGGGGCGTTCGATTGCCCCGGCGCCGCTCTCTGCCACCGCACACCTCGCAAGGCTCCAAGGATGCGCAGTCCGACGATCAAAGACGTCGCCGAACGTTCCCAGGTTTCGCTCAAAACCGTTTCCCGCGTCATCAACAACGAGGCCACCGTCCGCGAGGGCACGCGCAACAAGGTGCTGCGCGTGATTGCGGAACTGGGCTACCAGCCAGACCTCTCCGCGCGCAGCCTGCGCAGCGCGCGCTCATTCGCGCTGGGCCTGGTGTACGACAACCCCAATCCCTACTACGTCATCGCGGTGCAGAACGGCGTGCTGTCCGTGTGCCGCGAGCGCGGCTACGGGCTGCAGATCCACCCGTGCAATTCCAGCTCGCCTAACCTGGCTGACGAACTCGTCATGCTGGTGCGCCAGGCGCGGCTGGCCGGGCTGGTCCTGGCGCCGCCGATGTCCGAGCGGATGCCGCTGATTGAACACCTGACGCGCAACAACATCCGCTTCGTGCGCATCATCTCCGCGGCGGAGGACCCGAAGGACGGCTATCCCTGCGTCTTCGTCGACGATCGCGACGCCGCCTATGACATCACCAAACACCTGATCCAGCTCGGTCACCAGCGCATCGGCTTTCTGTGGGGCGGCGAGTCGCACCGTTCCAGCCCCGAGCGCTACCGCGGCTACGAAAGTGCGCTCAAAGACTACGGGATCGCCATCGATCGCAAGCTGATCATTCCCGGCGACTACAGCTTCGACGACGGATTTCGCGGTGCGCGCAAGCTCCTGGCATTGAAGGACCGCCCGACCGCCATCTTTGGTTCCAATGACGAGATCGCCGCCGGGGTGCTGGCCGCGGCGAAGTCATCGGGCCTTGAGGTGCCCTACGACCTGTCCATCGCCGGTTTCGAGGACAGCCCCTTCTCCAAGCAATCCTGGCCGACGCTGACGACGGCCAAGCAGGCGACCGAAGAGATCGCCCGCCACGCCACGCAATTGCTCATTTCCGAGCTGGATCGCGACGAGGACGACGTGGAGAAGCACACCGTCGTCTCGAACAAGGGCTTCAGCCCGCAGCTGGTCATCCGCGGATCGACCGGGCCGGTCCGGCCGGCCTGAGCGCAGATCAGGCGCGCAGGACCGACGCTTCGCGCGCCAGTGCCGCGATTGCCGGCCAGTTCTCCATTTCGACCAGGTCCGGCGGGGTCAGCCACGACCCGCCGACGGCGATGACATTCGGCAGCGCCAGCCACTCCGCGGTCGTTGCCGCACCAATGCCGCCGGTTGCGCAAAAGCGCACGGACGGCAACGGGCCCGACAGCGCACGCAGATAGTCCACCCCACCGGCGGGCACCGCCGGAAAGAACTTCTGCAGGCGATAGCCCCGCTCGGCCAGCGTCATTGCTTCCGAGGCCGTAGCGGCACCCGGCAGGTACGGCAGCGCGCTGTCCTCGGCTGCCGCCAGCAGGCGGGGAGAATGTCCGGGTGAAACGGCAAATCGCGCACCGGCCTGGGCCGCCGCATGCAGGTCCTGCGCTGACAGCACGGTCCCCGCGCCGACCCACGCCTCGTCCACCTCGGTCGCGATGGCGCGGATCGCCTCCAGCGCGACCGGTGTGCGCAGGGTGATCTCCACGGCGGGAATACCGCCGGCAACCAGCGCGCGTGCCAGCGGCACGGCCTGTTCGACCCGCCGGATCACCACCACCGCGACCACCGGCGCCAGGCGCAGCACGGCCTCGGCCTGCGCCTGCTTCTGTTCGACCAGGTCGCTCATTCCATTTCTCCAAAGATGCACGCACCTTCATCGGCCGCACCGACGCTGCGGCGGAACACGCTGAACATTTCGCGCCCCAGGCCCTGGTGGTGCGGCGTGACGTCGTGGCTCACCGGCTCGCGTCCGCGCCACTCGTCGGCATCGACCAGCACGTCCAGGGTGCCGGCCCGCACATCCAGGCGGATGCGGTCGCCGTCGCGGATCCGCGCAATGGGGCCGCCATCCACGGCTTCGGGAGTAAGGTGAATCGCCGCCGGGATCTTTCCCGAAGCCCCCGACATGCGGCCATCGGTGACCAGTGCGACACGGAATCCGCGCGACTGCAGTACACCCAGCGCAGGCGTCAGCTTGTGCAGCTCCGGCATGCCGTTGGCGCGCGGCCCCTGGTGCCGCACGACGGCGACGACATCCGTATCGAGCTCGCCGCGCTCGAACGCACGCTGCAGCGACTCCTGCTCTTCGAATACGCGCGCCGGCGCCTCGATGACGTGCCGGTCTTCCGGCACCGCCGAGACCTTGATCACCGCACGCCCGAGATTGCCACGCAGGAGCCGCAGGCCGCCGTCCGGACGGAAGGGCTGCGCGACCGGCCTCAGGACGGAAAGATCGAGGCTTTCACCCGTCGAAGGCGCGTACACACAGCGGCCGTCGCGATCGAGCAGCGGGCTTTCCCGATACAGCGTCATGCCGCCGCCGGCAATCGTGTGGACATCCTCGTGCAGCAATCCCGCGTCGAGCAACTGGGCGATGAGAAACCCCATTCCGCCGGCCGCGTGGAACTGGTTCACGTCAGCGCTGCCATTGGGATACACGCGCGCCAGCAGCGGCACCGCACCGGCGAGGGCGTCGAAATCTTCCAGGCGCAGGTCGATGGCCGCCGCACGGGCAATCGCCACCAGGTGAATCAGGTGATTGGTGGAACCACCGGTCGCGTGCAGGCCGATCACGCCATTGACGATGGCCTTCTCGGTCACGACGTGGCCGATCGGCAGGTAGTGATCGCCCAGCGCAGTCATGGCCAGCGCGCGATCGACGGCGCCGATGGTCAGTGCCTCGCGCAGGGGCGTTCCCGGATGCACGAAGCTGGAGCCGGGCAGCTGCAGGCCCATGATCTCCATCAGCATCTGGTTGGAATTGGCGGTGCCGTAGAAGGTGCAGGTACCCGGCGCGTGGTAGGAGCGTGCTTCCACGTCGAGGAGTTCATCACGGCTGGCCTTGCCTTCGGCATAGCGCTGGCGCACCCGCGCCTTCTCGTCGTTGGTGGCGCCGCTGGGCATCGGGCCACCCGGCACGAACACCGCCGGCAAATGGCCGAAGCGCAGGGCAGCGATCAGCAGGCCGGGCACGATCTTGTCGCAGATGCCCAGGTACAGCGCCGCGTCGAACATGTCGTGCGAGAGCGCAACGCCCGTGGCCAGCGCAATCACATCGCGCGAGAACAGCGACAGTTCCATGCCGGCGCGGCCCTGCGTGACACCATCGCACATCGCCGGCACGCCACCGGCCACCTCGGCCGTCGCACCCCGGTCGCGCGCGGCGCGCCGGATCAGCTCCGGGTAGTCCTCATACGGGCGATGGGCAGACAGCATGTCGTTATAGGCGGTGACGATGCCGATGTTCGGCACGCGTCCGGCGCGCAGCCGTTGCTTGTCTTCCTCGCCGCAACCGGCGAACCCATGCGCCAGGTTGCCGCAGGACAGCCGGTTGCGTCGCGGCCCGGCGCTGCGCGCCGCTTCGATACGCTCCAGGTAGCGCTCGCGCGTCGGGCGGCTGCGCTCGACGATGTGCCGCGTGACGTGTTCGACGACAGGGTGCAAAGCCATCCGTTCCTCCGCTTGCCGTGCGCTACGGGCACCAGTAGATGCGTCCCGGCTCGCCACGTCGCTGCATCAGGCCGCGCACCGGCCACTGGGCCGCGTGGGCGCCCGGCGCCAGCGCCTGGGCCAGCACCTCGCGCTTGGTCCGGCCCTCGATATGGAGATACAGCGAGTCGGCCGCAAGCAACGTGGACAGGGTGAGACTCATGCGCGGTTCCGACGCGCCCGGCGCACGCATGGCGGTGACGAGGCGATCGCTGCCCAGGTCCAGCGCGCGCGCCAGGTTGTCACCACCGGGAAACAACGACGCCACGTGGCCATCGGCGCCCATGCCGAGCACGATCACGTCGTAGGGCAAGGCGAGCGAGCGGATCCGCGCGGCGATGATGTCTTCCGCATTTTCCGGCTGCAGCAGCGGCGTGTAGAGCGAGGTGAAGCGCGCGGCACGCGCCATGCCCTGGAACAGGGTTTCCTGCAGCAGGCGCGTATTGGAACGCGGATCGTCCTCGGCGACCCAGCGCTCGTCCACCAGCGTGACATCGACCTTCGCCCAGTCCAGCCGCTTGTTGCCCAGGCGCAGCAGGAACTGGCGCGGCGTCGTACCGCCGGCAAGGCCCAGCAACGCACGCCCGCGGGTGGCGATCGCATCGCTCAGGTCATTGGCGACCGCGGCCGCCAGTTCGTCGGCCAGCGAGTGGCTGTCGGCGTAGTCGTGTTCGATCAGCGCCGTATCAGCGAGGGCGAGCTGCGGCAAGGGTGCCAGGCGTGTTTCAGTGGGCATCTTCATGCCAGTTCCGTCCGTCGCGTTCGATCAGGGCCACCGCCGCACTCGGCCCCCAGGTCCCGGCGGTGTAGGACTTGGGTGCATCACCCAGGGCATCCCAGGCGCGCAGGATCGGGTCGGTCCAGGCCCAGGCCGCCTCGACCTCGTCGCGGCGCATGAAGAGCGTCGGATTGCCGCGCACCACGTCCATCAGCAGGCGTTCGTAGGCTTCCGGGTAGCGCACACCGAAGGCCGCCGCAAAACTCATGTCCAGCGCGACCCGCCGCAGACGCAACCCGCCCGGTCCGGGATATTTGTTCATCAGCCACAGCTTCACGCCCTCGTCGGGCTGCAGGCGCAGCACCAGGCGGTTCGGCGCGATCGGGCCGGTGCCGGTGTCGAAGATCGAATGCGGAATCGCGCGGAAGGTGATCACGATCTCCGAGACGCGTTCGGCCAGCCGCTTGCCCGTGCGCAGGTAGAAGGGCACGCCGGCCCAGCGCCAGTTCTGCACTTCGGCCTTCAGCGCGACAAAGGTCTCCGTGCGCGAATCGCCGCGCCCGATCTCATCCAGGTACCCGGGCACCGCGCCGCCATTGGCAGCACCGGCCCGGTACTGGCCGCGCACGGAAACCTGCGTGACATTGCTTTCGTCGATACGACGCAGCGATCGCAGCACCTTGAGCTTTTCGTCGCGCACGGCGTCGGGCGCCAGCGACGAGGGCGGCTCCATCGCGACCAGGCACAGCAGCTGCAGGAGGTGATTCTGGACCATGTCGCGCAGCGCGCCGGCGTTATCGTAGAACGCCGCGCGCCACTCCACGCCGATCGATTCGGCGACGGTGATCTGGACGTTGTCGATGTTCTCGGCATTCCACAACGGCTCGAACAGTACATTGCCAAAACGCAGCGCGACCAGGTTCTGCACGGTCTCTTTGCCGAGGTAATGGTCGATGCGGTAGATCTGGTGCTCGGCGAAGCAGCGGCCGACGGCGTCGTTGATCGCCGCCGCCGAAGACAGGTCACGCCCGATCGGTTTCTCCACCACCACGCGCACCGCGCCTTCATTCAGGCCATGGTCGCGCAGACGGTCGCAGATGGCGACGAAGATCTCCGGGCTGGTCGCCAGGTAATACACATTCACCCGATGGCTGTCGCTGCGCAGGAGGTCGGCAAATTCGCCCCAGCCGGCATCGCGGCGCGCGTCGAGCGGACGGTAGTGGACCAGGGGGAGGAACGCGTCTATTGCGTGGTCGGTCGCCGCGCTGCCGGCGCTGCGGCCGATCGCCTCGCGGACGCGTTCCCGGTATTCCTCGTCCGATAACGCATCCCGTGCGACGCCGACGATCCGGCTGCCCGGCACGATCTGGCCGTCGACGAACCGATGGAACAAGGCTGGCAGCAGCTTGCGCGCGGCGAGATCGCCGGTACCGCCGAAAATGACGAGGTCGAAGGGCTCGACCGGTGTTGCCTGAACTGTCACGGGCCACCTCGTTGCGAAGCGTCCGCGGACGATACCACTGAAATACCAGATCAGCCAGTACCCCAGGAACCACCGCGGGCTGAATTCGATTGCAGTCGAGAATCCCGCGTAATAGTGGGCAATTCCGGAGTTGATGGACGGCTCGGCCTTGCGAGCTGGGCCGCCCAACCGCGCCACTTTACGCAGTGGTATCTGACTGGTATTGTCGCCTCATGAGCCCGAACCTCCTCAGCACCTGGAAACGCCTGAGCGACGAACCGACCAGCCAGCGTGACCTGGCCTGGGTACGCGTGCGTCACCTGATCGAGCGCGCGATCGGCGATGGCGACCTCAATCCCGGCTCGGCACTGCCGAGCGAACGTGACCTGGCTGAACTGCTCGGCCTGTCGCGCGTGACGGTGCGGCGCGCCATCAGCGCCCTGGTTCATGATGGCGTGCTGATCCAGCGGCACGGCGCCGGCACCTTCGTCGCCGGCCGCATTGTGAAATCCTTTTCGCGCCTCACCAGTTTCAGCGACGACCTGCGCGCCCGCGGCATGCGGCCCCGCTCGGTGTTTCTGGAACGCAGCGTGGGCGAAGCGAATCCGGAAGAGACCATGGCACTGTCGCTGTCGCCCGGGGCCCGGGTGTGCCGCATCTATCGCCTGCGCTACGCCGGCGACCAGCCCCTGGCGATTGAACGTACCGCGGTGCCGCAGTCGATGCTGCCGGATCCGCAACTGGTCGCCGCTTCGCTCTATGAAACCCTCGACAAATACGGCTGCCGCCCGCAGCGGGCGCTGCAGCGCCTGCGCGCGGTGAACTTCGACGCCGAGCAGGCCGCACAGCTGCGCGTGGCGGTCGGCGCCGCCGGCCTTCTGATCGAACGGCGCAGTTTTCTCGACGATGGCCGCGTGGTCGAGTTCACCTGTTCCTGGTATCGCGGCGACGCCTACGACTTCGTCGCCGAGCTCACCGGTGACGATGCGATCGCCCGCGATCGCTGAGCCATCGACTCCTCCCCTGCCGGAATCGCCATGAGCCTGCCCCAGCCCGAAGACACCCTGATGTTCCGCGAGGCGCAGGAAGCCGCCGACCGCATCGCCGACCAGTTGCAGCGCAACGCAGCCGCCGTGGAGGCACTCGGAGCGCGACTGCGGTCTGCGCCGCCGCGCTTTATCGTCACGTGCGCGCGCGGCAGCTCCGACCATGCCGCCACGTTTGCCAAGTACCTGTTTGAAACCGAGCTGGGCATCACCACCGCATCGGCATCGCCCTCGGTCAGCTCGGTCTATGAAGCGGCGCAACGCCTGGAAGGCGCCCTGTTCGTGGCGATTTCCCAGTCGGGCAAGAGTCCGGACCTGGTCAGCCACGCACGCGCCGCGGCGGCAGCCGGCGCCCATGTCGTCGCCCTGGTCAACCAGGTGGAATCGCCACTGGCCGCTGCGGCCCACACGGTGATCCCCCTCCTGGCCGGCATCGAACGCAGCGTCGCGGCGACCAAGAGCTACCTCTGCTCGCTTTCTGCACTTCTGCATATCGCCGCAACGTGGAAAGGCAGCGACACCCTGGCGCAGGCACTGCACGCGGTACCGTCAGCGATGGCCCGCGCCTGGAACGCCGACTGGTCACCCCTGGTCGAGCAACTGACCGGGGCGCGCAACCTGTTCGTGCTCGGTCGCGGACTGGGCCTGGCCGCCGCGCAGGAGGCGGCCCTGAAGTTCAAGGAAGCCACGGGCCTGCACGCGGAAGCCTTCAGTGCCGCGGAAGTCAGGCACGGCCCGATGGCGCTGGTCGGCGCGGACTTTCCGGTGCTGGTATTCGCGCAGAACGATGCCACCCTCCCCGGCACGCTCGCCGTCGCCCGGGAATTCCGCGAGCGCGGTGCCACGGTGCTGGTCGCCGCACCCGGCGACCCGCCCGGCACCCATCTTCCGCTCGGCGGCGACGTCCATCCGGCCTGCGCACCACTCGTCACCGTACGCAACTTCTACCGCGCCGCCAACGCATTGGCACTGCGGCGCGGGCACAATCCGGACCTTCCTCCCCACCTGAACAAGGTCACGGAAACGGTCTGATGACGAGCGACACCCGCACTACGGCGCTGATCGGCGCACGCATCCTCGGCGAATCGGGTTTCATTGACGATCACGCCGTCCTCCATGCCGATGGGCGCATCATTGCAGTGGTGCCGCAGGACGACTGGCGGGTCGCCCGGGCGACCCCGCAGGCGCTACACGGTGAATACCTGGTGCCGGGCTTCATCGATTGCCAGGTCAACGGCGGCGGCGACGCGCTCTTCAACGCATCGCCCACGGTCGACACGATCCGCCGGATTGGCGCCGCTCACCGGCAGTTCGGGACAACCGGCTTCCTGCCGACCCTGATCAGCGACGACAAAGACGTCATGCAGGCCGCCATTGCCGCGGTGGCGGACGCTATCCGGCAGGGCGTGCCCGGCGTGCTCGGCATTCACCTGGAAGGGCCGTACCTGTCCACGGCGCGGCGCGGCGCGCACGATGCGAGCAAGTTTCACCGGCCGGATGACAGCGACCTCGACTGGCTGGCCACCCCGACGGGCGGATGCACGGTCCTGACGCTGGCACCGGAGGAACTGGATGCGCCCCTGCTGCGCCGCATCGCGGACCGCGGCATCCTCCTGTGTGCCGGCCACACGGCCGCCACCTATGCGCAGACCCGCGCCGGGCTCGCCAACGGGGTGCGCGGGTTCACCCATCTGTTCAATGCCATGACGCCACTGACCAGCCGCGAGCCCGGCGTGGTCGGTGCGGCACTGGAAGACCCCGACAGCTGGTGCGGCATCATCGCGGACGGCCATCACGTGCATCCGGCCAGCCTGCGGATTGCGCTCGCGGCAAAACCACGCGGCAAGGTGTTCCTGGTGACTGACGCGATGCCGCCGGTCGGCGGCGTGCAGACGTCTTTCCACCTGGGCGGCCAGGCCGTCGAGACCGTCGGGGGCATCTGCCGCAACGCCGACGGCAGCCTGGCCGGTTCCGCCCTCGACATGGCGTCGGCCGTACGCAACAGCGTGCGGGAGCTCGGCCAGCCGCTCGAGGAGGCGTTGCGCATGGCCTCGGCCTATCCGGCGGAATTCCTGGGCATCGCCGCAACACGCGGCCGCATCGCTACCGGCCAGGCCGCCGATTTCGCCAGCCTGGATGCGGACCTGGCCGTGACGGGCACGTGGATCAACGGCCAGTTCGCGCCGGCCATCCCTGCAGTCCAACAACAATCGTGACGGCCTCTGCGAATTCGCGGGAAGTAGCGTCAACCCGACCTATTTCCGCTTGATTCGCGCCATTTTCGCGCTAACGTGGGTACCGCGACACAGCGCCGGGCCGGCCGTCGCGCCGGCCGACCGTCGGAGCGGATCGCCGGTAGTGCCAACACATCCGGCTGGCGGCAGGACATCACATTCCCCATGCCCGGAGGGTTGATGCATAGCCTGATCGCAATCGCCCTGTTTGCCGCCTTGCCGTCGGGCACCGTGACCTACAAGTGCCGCGACGCCGAGGGCAACTGGACCGCCCAGGCCTGTCTGGTGCCGCCGCCCACGCGGCTGGAAACGCCATACCTGCGCTACCAGCGCGAACGCCAGCTCGTCGAGCGCGCGCGGCGCGCGGTGCGCGACAAATTATCAATGTACTGCTTCCGGCTCGACCCGAAAGCCTCGGTGTACGACTGCGTCGATTCGCAGATGCTCGCCTACGATGTGATCAATCGGCTGGCGCGCGACCTCGGCCCCATCTCGCCCGACAGTGCACGCCTGGCCGGCTGCATGACGCACCATCGCGATGCACGCAGCGACGTCACCGATTACCGTCGCGCAATGGAGTGCTACTTCGCCCGCTGAGGTGATGCGGACTTGAAATGGCAGCGCGCATCGCCACCTCCAGATCATGAGCCGCGCCTTCGTCAAAGAATCCGAACCGGACACACTGTTGCCGGAAATCCCGATCAGCGAGCATCCCAACCGGATGACACCGCGCGGCCTGGCACGCCTGACCGAGCGACTGGAAACCGTGCGCAGCGAGCTGGGCGCACACGCCTCGGCAACGGACACGCTGCCCGACGCGGCTGCCATCAACGCATTGGAACGCGAGCAGCGCTGGCTGGAAGCGCGTATCGCCAGCGCCACCGTCGTCGACCTGTCACACCAGCCGCGCGACCGCGTCGCCTTCGGCGCCACCGTTGATGTCGTCGACGAGGACGGCCACGAAGCGACCTATCGCATCGTGGGCGAAGACGAGTCGGACGCCGAGCATGGCGTCGTCAGCTGGGTATCGCCCCTGGCCAAGGCCGTGATCGGTGCGCGCGTCGGCGACGAGGTGACCTGGCGCCGCCCGGCCGGCGACCGCCGGCTGGAAGTGGTGGCCATCCGCTACGAGGGCTGAGCGGGGTCATTGGCCCGTGAAGCGGCCGTTTCCATCTGGGGCTTTTCGGGCCCGCCATTGATCGGCAGGCACAAGGTGAAGGTGGTGCCTTTGCCGACGGCACTGGCCACGTCAATGCTGCCGCCGTGCTTCTGCACGATTCCATAGGCGACCGAAAGCCCCAGCCCGGTGCCGACACCGACCGGCTTGGTCGTGAAGAACGGCTCGAAGATGCGCCCCAGGTTGGTCGATTCGATGCCCTTGCCGGTGTCGGAGAACGACAGGCGCACGTATTCGTCGTCGCAATCGGTACGGATCGTGATCGTGCCGCGGGTCTCCATCGCGTGGGCGGCATTGACCAGCAGGTTCATGAACACCTGGTTGAGCTGGAATGGCAGGCAGCGGATCGGCGGCAGCTGGCCGTAGTGCTTCACCACATCGGCGCGGTACTTCAGTTCGTGCGCCACGACATTGAGCGTGCTTTCGATGCCCTGGTGGATATCGACCACTTCCCACTCGGCCTCGTCCTGGTGCGAAAACTCCTTGAGGTCGCGGACGATCTTCTCCACGCGCGTGATGCCTTCGAGCGACTCGGCCAGCAGCTGGCCGGTGTCGTCGAGCAGGAACTTCAGGTCGATGCTGCGCTTGATCGCCTCGAGCTGGATACGTTCGGGATGATCCTCCGGCAAGGTGTTCTCGAACTGCCGGTACACCCGCAGCAGGGCGAAGATGTCCTCGATGTAGCGGCGCAGGCTGTCCAGGTTGGAGTGGACATAGGCGATCGGATTGTTGATCTCGTGCGCCACGCCCGCCGCCAGCAGGCCAACCGAGGCCATCTTCTCCGACTGGAGCAGCTGGCTCTGGGCGCCGGCCAGCTTCTGGTTGAGTGATTCGAGTTCGCTGTTGCGCTGCTGCAGCGCCACTTCCATGCGTTCGCGCTCGGCGATCTGGCGGATCAGTTCCGCCGTCCGCGCGATGACGCGTTTTTCCAGTTCCACGTTGGCCAGTTTCAGGGCCTCGGCGGCGCGTTTGCGCTCCAGGCTGTTGGCCACCTGGTAGGAGACAAAGGTCAGCAGTTCCTGGTCACGCGCGGTGTAGCGTTTTTCCGGCGAATAGCTCTGCACCACCAGGACACCCACGGTGCGCTCGGCACAGATGAGCGGCACGCCGAGCCAGCAGACCGTGGCGCTCGCGCCCGCCTTCGAGAGTTCTCCGCGTTCGTGCAGCTCGGTGACCCGCTGGATCATCACCGGATCGTTCATGTCGGCCAGGAAGGGCTTGCCGGTGCGCAGCACATACTCGGTCACGCCCTTCCCGGGCGTGCGCGGTGCGGGCCGCGGGTCACGCTCGTCCACCCAGTAGACGAAATGCAGCATGCTGCGATCGTCGGAAAGCAGCGCAATGTAGAAATTGCGCGATT
Organism: Tahibacter amnicola; assembly: GCF_025398735.1. Lineage (NCBI taxonomy): Bacteria > Pseudomonadati > Pseudomonadota > Gammaproteobacteria > Lysobacterales > Rhodanobacteraceae > Tahibacter > Tahibacter amnicola. The sequence continues at coordinate 1,140,812 of NZ_CP104694.1, read as the reverse complement.
CGAGCAATTCACCGACGACCGCATGAACCGCGGCGAAGAATTCGTCCAGGTTGCTCGCGGAGCTGGCCAGCTCGGCGATCTGGAACAAGGCGGCCTGCAGCCGCTCCCCGCGCTTGCGCTCCTGCACTTCGAGGGTGAGCGCATGCGTACGTTCAAGCACGCCGCGCTCCAGCTCCTCACGCACCTGGCGCCGCTCCAGTGCAGTGAGGATATGACTGGCGACGAACTCGAGCAGCGTGCGGTCTTCGGCGGTGTAGCGCTCGTGCTCCTTATAGCTCTGCACGACCAGCGCGCCGCGCACGACCGGACCGTTGTGCATGGGGACGCCCAGCCAGTCGACACTTTCCGGCCCCAGCGTCCGCAGCGGACCGGATACCTGCCGGCGCATCTCCTCGGTCGACCCCATCAGCGGCTTGCCGTCGCGGATGAGGTACCAGGTCAGCCCCTGCTTGAGATCTTCCTCCATCGACTCTTCGGCGGTCGGATCCTGCCAGTTGCTGTCGTTCACGTCCGCGAAATAGGCAAAGCGGATGGTGTCCCGCACGGGATCGTGCAGGGCGATGTAGAAGTTCTCCGCGTACATCAACCCGGCGACGATCTGGTGGATCTGCCGCAGCATGTCCGTCATTTCCAGGTCGGAACTGGCCGTATCTGCAATAGCGAACAGGGCCCGCTGGAGCCGCTCGGCCTTTTGCGCCCACAGCACGGCGCGCCGCAGGTGTTCGCGTTCGAGCACGCTGGTAACAAAGGGGGCCGCTGCGAGAAAAAACACCCCCAGGGCATCGCGCAGTGCCGGCGTACCCGCGTTCCGGGCCAGCAGGACGGCACATTCGCCACTGACGCCTTGCACGGCATAAACCACGTGCGCATCGTCACCGTTGGGATCACCCGGCGCGACGCGGGCCGCCCTTTCGATCAGCGCTTCCTCCTCGGCGCTCAGCGCAACGGCCGGATAGTGGGCGCGCTCCGACGGCCAGTCCAGCGACCAGACGACGACCAGCTCGGCACCCGGCGCACGCTGGCTGCCCTCGTCGACCAGACGCTCCACCAGCGTTGCCATGTCGGGGACACCCAGCAGGGCCTGCGCCAATGCGCCGGCCATCGCGGCACCGGGATCCGGTACGGTCGATTCGTCGGGCGTCAGGCGGGGCTGGGTCATCGCGAGCAGTCTAGAGGGTGCGTCGTGCCTTGGACAGAAGGTGCCGGCTCGTCCCTATCGGTCCAACGGCGACGCTTCGCTTCCACAAAGCGTGCCAGCCGTTGCGGTGAAACGCGCGCTCATTCGAAATCATCGACGAACAGGCGATCGGGTCGGCCGCCGCCCACGTCGGTCAGGCAGGTCGCGGCCGGGTCGTATTCCAGGGCACCGATATCCGGCTGCCCGTCGCTGCGGACGGCGCCGCATAAGTCATCCGTCACCAACGGCGCCGCGACGCCCAGGTCCACCAGGCTGCCGCCGTTACGCAAACCGAAATCCGCATTGGCCGGATCAGTGAACCATGCATTGAACGAGGCCGTGCTGACCTGGGTGAGATTGCCGCTGCTGGTGCCGGTACCACCGTCACGGTAACGGATGAGCCCGGCGAGGACGTTGTTCCGAAGATCCGCGGTCGAGGCGGCAAAGCGCACGTCGATACCCGTAGTGGCGTAGAGCGTGTTGTGCTGGATGCGCGAATTCGCCGCGCGGTTCAGATAGATGCCGACGTCGTTGCAGGCCAGGATCAGGTTGTTCCGCAGGATGCCGTTCTGGTGCTCGGGCGTGCAGGTTCCATCTTCGCAGATGCTGTTGGGCGAGGTTCCGCCACCCCCCAGCGAAAGCCCCAGGCGCACGCCGCCGGTGGTCAGGTGGCTGCAGCGCACCAGGTTGCGCTCGAATACACCATCGCGCGAATTGCCCTTGAAAAAGGCCGCGTAGCTGATCGTGTCGCCACCGCCCTTCTCGTAGTCGCTGATCGTGTTGGCGCGCACCACCCAGCGCCGGCCGCCGACGACGTCGATCTTGGTCACCGGCTGCACGGTGTTGCGTGCCCGCGTGTCGTAGAAACGGTTGCCCTCGATCAGCACGTCGTCCGGGTACTGGTACACGCCACCGATGGGACTGCCGTTGCTCTTGATCTGCGCGTTGAAGTCGCGCACGACGTTATTGCGAAGCACCGCGAATTCCGCGTTGCCGAACAGGTGGAAGGCGTGCTCGCATTCGTTGTCGGTTGCGCAGGCGCCTTCGATGTCCAGCCCCTCGAACTGCCAGTGGGGGGCGCTCAGCTTGAAGCCTTCGGCGTAGCCGCCGGGATTGCTGAAACGGATGAGCACGCTGCGCGGTTGCGCGGCACGCACCCGGATTGGCAAGGCGGCTGAACCCACCGCCGTGCAGTTGAGATTGCCGTCGACCACATAGGTGCCGGCAGCCAGCACGATGTCGTCACCGGCCGTCGCATTCTGGATGGCCTGGCGCAGGCCGCTGACGTTGCTGACCGGCACCGTCCCGGCACGGACCAGCGGCATCGCCAGCAGCGCAACCAGGAATGCCACGCCCTGCCGGAAACTGCTCATCGGTGCCTCATCGCGCTGCGCTGCCGTCGTTGGCGCGACTATAAAACTGCCACCCGCACCGATGTGGTGAACCAACGCAAATACGGTGCTCCGGGCGTCAGATTTCGCCCGAAACGCGCAGCTGCCCCACTTCGCGCCGCGGCGGCGCACCGAACATTCGCCGGTATTCGCGGCTGAACTGGGACGGGCTTTCATAACCGACACGGTGGGCTGCACTGGCGGCCTCCAGCCCTTCCGCCAGCATCAGGCGTCGCGCCTCGTGCAGGCGCAGCCGTTTCTGGTACTGCAGCGGTGACAGCGACGTCACTGCCTTGAAACGGTGATGCAGGGCCGAGGGACTCATGTGTGCCACCTGCGCCAGCTCTTCGATGCGTAGCGGCTCGGCGTAGCGATGCTTGAGCAGACCGATCGCCCGGGCGATCCGGTGCGCATGCCCTTCCATACCGGTGGCGTCGCTCAGGCGATGCCCCTGCTCGCCGACCAGGACGCGGTAGCACACCTCACGCAGGACCAACGGCGCCAGGACGGGAATGTCGGACGGCGCGTCGAGCAGGCCGACCAGGCGCACGACGGCGTCGAGCAGGGCCGCATCCACCCGCGCCACGAACAACCCGCGTGCATCCGGTACGGACGGCCGGCGCGCCGCGGTTTCCGGCGCCAGCGCCAGCACTTCCGCCGGATCGAACTCGATCCGCAGGCACAGGTAGGGCTCCTCCGGCGTTGCCTTGATGATCTGGCCGACCACCGGCAAGGTGACCGACA
>NZ_CP104694.1:0-232500 GCF_025398735.1 Tahibacter amnicola | reverse complement strand
GCTTTACACTGAACGTTGAGTTCGTCTGTGTAGGATAGGTGGGAGGCTTTGAAGTGTCGGCGCTAGCTGGCATGGAGCCATCCTTGAAATACCACCCTGATGTGCTTGACGTTCTAACCTGGATCCGTAATCCGGATCGGGGACCGTGTATGGTGGGTAGTTTGACTGGGGCGGTCTCCTCCCAAAGAGTAACGGAGGAGCTCGAAGGTACGCTCAGCGCGGTCGGACATCGCGCACTGTGTGCAAAGGCATAAGCGTGCTTGACTGCAAGATCGACGGATCAAGCAGGTACGAAAGTAGGACTTAGTGATCCGGTGGTTCTGTATGGAAGGGCCATCGCTCAACGGATAAAAGGTACTCCGGGGATAACAGGCTGATACCGCCCAAGAGTTCATATCGACGGCGGTGTTTGGCACCTCGATGTCGGCTCATCACATCCTGGGGCTGTAGTCGGTCCCAAGGGTATGGCTGTTCGCCATTTAAAGTGGTACGCGAGCTGGGTTCAGAACGTCGTGAGACAGTTCGGTCCCTATCTGTCGTGGGCGTTGGAGGTTTGAGAGGGGCTGCTCCTAGTACGAGAGGACCGGAGTGGACGATTCTCTGGTGTTCCGGTTGTCACGCCAGTGGCACTGCCGGGTAGCTATAATCGGAAGCGATAACCGCTGAAAGCATCTAAGCGGGAAGCGCGCCTCAAGATGAGACCTCCCGGAGCTTAAGCTCCCTAAAGGGCCCAGGTAGACTACCTGGTTGATAGGTTGGGTGTGTATCGCAGTAATGCCGAGCTAACCAATACTAATGACCCGTGCGGCTTGATCATATAACTCCAAGACGCTTCGCTAGCTTCAACACACCGTTCTAGCTCGCAAGTCCCAACTCTGTTCACATCCCAAGTCACAACGCCGAGTCCGCGCATAACTGCGCGACTCCAACGTCTCCCTGGCGGCCATAGCGGTTTGGTACCACCCGATCCCTTCTCGAACTCGGAAGTGAAACGAACCCGCGCCGATGGTAGTGTGCATCCGCATGCAAGAGTAGGTCACTGCCAGGGCCTTATCGCTCAAAAGGCGTCTCCGTTAGGAGACGCCTTTTGTCTTTCCTCCTCCTACGCCATCGTCGTTCAGCCCGATGCGCCAGTGCGTGTAGCACATCGAGGCATCACTCACCTGCTGACCTGTCATCTCCCACAGAGCAGTCGACGGCGGCGGCAACGGGACTCAGGGAAAGAGGAAGGATGACCTGGCGAAGTATCCTGGTCGTCTACCCGCCGCAATTAGCCCGTTCCCTTCTCCCCCGTAACGCAAACATTTGTCGGCGCGGCAGGGGGCGAGCTGCAGGGAATCGAATCCGGCTCGAAAGACCCCGCGAAGCCAAGCCGAAAATCCTTCAAAATAGCAGCTTCTCTGCAAGCCGCATCCCAGGTTGACCCTGCCATGCCGAGTTCCGTCGCGCACCAGTACCTCGAACTCACGAAGCCGCGCGTCGTTGCGCTGATCGTCTTTACGGCGATCATCGGCATGTTTCTGGCGGTCCCCGGGTGGCCCCCGTTGATCCAGGCGGTAGCCGGCAGCGTCGGAATCTGGCTGGCAGCGGGCTCCGCGGCAGCGATCAACCATCTCATCGACCAGCGCATCGATCGAGTCATGGCCAGGACCTCGCATCGCCCGCTCGCCACCGGCGCTCTGACGCCGCGCCAGGTGCTCGTCTTCGCACTCGTTCTGGGCGTGGCCGCGATGGCCATTCTCGTCATCTGGGTGAACACGCTGACGGCGGTGCTGACTTTCGCATCGCTAATCGGCTACGCGGTGGTCTATACGGCGTACCTCAAACGCGCGACGCCGCAGAACATCGTCATCGGCGGCGCCGCCGGTGCTGCGCCGCCCGTGCTGGGCTGGGCGGCCGTCACGGGCGAGGTGCACCCGTATTCGCTGCTGCTCTTCCTGATCATCTTCGTATGGACGCCGCCGCATTTCTGGGCGCTGGCGATCTTCCGCCGCGACGACTATTCCCGCGCGCAGGTGCCGATGCTGCCTGTGACGCATGGCGTCGAATACACCCGCTGGCATGTCCTCTATTACACCGTATTGCTGCTGGTCGTCACGGTACTGCCGTGGGCGACGGGAATGAGCGGACTGTTTTACCTCGGAGGCGCACTGATCCTGGGTGGCGTCTTCCTGTATTACGCGATCCTCTTGCTCCAGCCGCCGGACGAGATGTTCGCGATGAAGGTATTCAACTATTCCATCATCTACCTGATGGCCCTGTTTGCCTTCCTGCTGGCCGATCACTATCTGGCGACGCCGACGCTTCGCCCGGGCATTCCGCTGGTCCCGGTGGGGTAGTAGTGCGGCCGCCGCTACTCGGCGACTTCGTCTTCACGCCGGCGCATATGCTTGCGTCGAAGCCGACGCGTCAGCAGCCATACGGGATGGAGCAGATTCTTTGCGAACAGCCAACCGTACAGCACTGCCTTCTGCCAGCGTCCGGACAGGATGGCAATGTGGAAATGGAAGTCGCGCGAGCGTCGGACGCCCAGGCCATTGTGAATCAGCAGGTAGCACTCGGCGTCGCCGTAGCGTGCCAGTGACGCAGCCTGGGCAACGCCGATCGCGATCACGGCAAGCTCGGCCCGCTCCGTTGATGTCGGCGGTCCCTGGCAATCGGGAAAAACCAGTACCTGGTACTCGGGAATCCAGGGCGCCTTGACCAGGAACACCTCGCCGTACCGTCCGGTCGACAAGGTGTGTCGTCCGAGAGACCGGGCGCCCATCGTCAGCGGACTGCTTTCCGACTGAGCAGCTGTCCCAGCTCGGCGGTTTCCGCGGGCGACAGACCGAGCTCGCCCTTCTGGCGGATCAGGTCGTCGATGCGCTGCTGGACCGTCTGCTTCTCAAGCTGCGCCAGCGCGCCCGCAAACGCCGCCTGTAGAGCATCGCTCTCGCCGGGAATTTCCATGACCGCGAGCCGACGCAAGGCCGGCGCTTCCTCCCGATCCGCGAAATGCTCCAGCAGAGCGGCCGTATTGAGGCCGGGGCGCGCCCGGCAGACCGCCAGCACGTCGAGCAGCAAGGGTACGCCTGGCTGACGCAACGCTTCAAAGCCGACCGGCGATCCCACATCGGCTGCGAAGGACGGGTTCTGGAGCAGAAGCCCGACCGCCGTTCTTACCAGGGTGCGTTCGACCGGCTTGGGCGCCGTGCGTGCCGTGCTCTCCGGTGCGTCCACCCGCACCTGCACATTCGCCCGCCGATTGAGCTCGTCGAGCATCAGGTCGCGGAACGCCCCGTCGGGAATCTGCGCCAGTAGCGGCTTCGCGCGCTCCGCCAGGCGTGCCTTGCCGTCGAGACTGGCCGTGTTCACATCCCTGGCCATCTCGGCGAAGAAAAACTCGGAAAGCGGCGTCGCCGCCTTGAGGCGTTGCTCGAAGCCGCTTGCGCCTTCCTGCCGAATGAGTGAATCCGGGTCCTCGCCATCGGGCAGGAAGAGAAAATGCGCCTGCCGTCCGTCCCGCAGGCGCGGCAATACCGACTCGACGGCGCGCCAGGCGGCCTGCCGGCCGGCCCGGTCACCGTCGAAACAAAAGTAGACATCCGAACAATTGCGAAAAAGAACTTCTGCATGTTCGCGCGTCGTTGCGGTACCCAGTGTCGCAACGGCCTGGGGCAGTCCGAACTGGTGCAAGGCGATCACGTCCATGTAGCCTTCCACGACAATGATGCGCGACACCTTCTGCTGTGCCTGTCGTACCTGCCACAGCGCAAACAGCTCGCGTCCCTTGTGAAAAAGCGGCGTCTCGGGCGAGTTGAGGTACTTCGGACCGTCGTCTTTCACCAGCACGCGGCCGCCGAAGGCAATCGTTCTGCCGCGGCGGTCCAGGATCGGAAACATCACGCGGTCGCGAAAACGGTCGTACGGTGCGCCGCGCTCTCCGCGCACCAGCATTCCCGCCTTTTCCAGCAGCGCAACACGTTGCGGCGTCGTGCCGAGGTGATTCTTCAGCGCGTCCCACTGGTCGGGCGAATAGCCCAGGCCGAAACTGGCCCGCGTCGCGGCATCCAGCCCGCGCCCCTCGAAGTAGGCCATGGCCTTTTCCGACTGGGCCAGCGTGCGCTGGTACATCTGCGAGGCCTGTTCAAGCAAGGTGTAGAGGTCGGCGGTGTCCGGCTGCGGCGCACTGCTGCGACCGCCCTCGTAGGGCACCTTGAGTCCCATCCGCGACGCCAGTTCCTCGACCGCGTCGGTGAACTCCAGGCGGTCGTAGTCCATCAGGAACTTGATGGCACTGCCGTGAGCGCCACACCCGAAGCAGTGGTAGAACTGCTTGTTGGGGCTTACCGTGAAGGACGGTGAGCGTTCGTCGTGAAAGGGACAGCGCGCCGTCCAGTCGCGCCCGGCCTTCTTGAGCGGCACCCGTTCCTGGATGACGTCCACGATATCGACGCGCGAGAGCAGGTCGTCGATAAATGTGTCAGGAATGCGTCCGGCCATGGGTATGCGGCTGCAGGGAAGGCGGGGTTATTGCTGCCGCCGCAGGCGCTTGCCGTTGGCGGCGTGTTTCAGCGGTGGCGGGAACGCCGTTGGGCGGCCCCGCACCAGACAGCGGGGGTCAGGCCAGCGCGGCGAGCTTCTGCTTCACCTGTTCCGAGAGCTTGCCCATGTCCGCGCGTCCGGCGACCTTGGTCTTCACCAGGCCGATCACCTTGCCCATGTCCTTCGGGCCGGTGGCGCCGGCTTCGGTGACAGCGGCGTCGATGATGGCGGCGACTTCGCTGTCTTCCAGCTGCGCCGGCAGATAACCCTGGATCACGCCAATTTCGTAGCGTTCGACGGCGGCCAGGTCTTCCCGGTTGGCCTTTTCGTACTGGGATACGGAATCCTTGCGCTGCTTGACCAGCTTCTCGAGGATCGCCAGCACCTGGGTGTCGTCCAGGGTGATGCGCTCATCGACTTCGCGCTGCTTGATCGCGGCGTTGATCAGGCGGATGACGCCCAGGCGGTCCTTTTCGCCGCCACGCATGGCAGCCTTCATGTCTTCGGTGAGGCGTACTTTCAGGGACATGGTGAATCTCCAGATTTCAGGAAGCACAAAAACCGGTGCCACTTGCGTGGCACCGGTTTGCGGAGCAGCCCGCTGAACGGGGGAGCGGTCGGGCGTCACGCCCGCCCGGCTACTCAGTAGAAGCGCTGACGCTTGGTGACGTCGCGCGAAACGCGGCGCAGGTGACGCTTCACCGCGGCGGCGCGCTTGCGCTTGCGCTCCTGGGTCGGCTTTTCGTAGAACTCGCGCTTGCGGGTCTCGGCGAGGACGCCGGCCTTTTCGCAGGTGCGCTTGAAGCGACGCAGGGCAAATTCAAAGGGTTCGTTTTCGCGAACTTTCACGTTAGGCATGGATGTCTCCGCTGTTACACTTGCGCCCCGTTCTTGGGCGAGCCGCGAAGTTTAGCGTGTCACACGAGCCGATTGCAAAGCCCGTACTGGGAATTGAGTCATCCTGCGACGAAACGGGCGTCGCCGTTTACGACCTGAAGGCCGGTCTGCTGGCCCATCGGCTGTACAGCCAGGTCCGGCTGCACGCCGAGTATGGCGGCGTCGTGCCCGAGCTTGCCAGCCGCGACCACGTGCGCAAGCTGCTGCCAATGGTGCGCGAAACGCTGGCCGCCGCGCAGTTGCGCGTCGATGACCTGGGCGGCGTGGCCTATACCGCCGGCCCCGGCCTGATCGGCGCGCTGCTGGTCGGCGCTTCCGCTGCCCGGGCGCTGGCCTGGTCGCTCGACGTGCCGGCCATCGGCGTGCATCACATGGAAGGCCATCTGCTCGCGCCGTTGCTGGAGGCCGACCCGCCGAAGCCGCCCTTCGTCGCGCTCCTGGTTTCCGGCGGCCATTCGATGCTGATCGCGGTGGAGGCGATTGGCCGCTACCGGCTCCTGGGCGACACCCTCGACGACGCCGCCGGCGAGGCCTTCGACAAAACTGCCAAACTGATGGGCCTGCCGTACCCGGGCGGCCCCGAACTGGCCCGGATGGCGCAGCTGGGCACCTCCGGACGGTTCCGCTTCTCCCGTCCCATGACGGATCGCCCGGGCCTGGATTTCAGTTTCTCCGGCCTCAAGACCCAGGTTCTGCTGGCGTGGCAGCAATCCGACCAGACCGACGCCACCCGCGCCGATATCGCCCGTGGGTTCGAAGAAGCGATGGTCGACACGCTGCGCATCAAGTGCCTGCGTGCGCTCGATACCACGGGTGCCAGATCGCTGGTGATCGCCGGTGGCGTGGGGGCGAACCGCCGCCTGCGCCAGCAGCTGGACGAGGCCGCGCGGCGCCACGGATTCCGCGTGTATTTTCCGCGACCGGAGTTCTGCACCGACAATGGCGCGATGATTGCCCTGGCCGGAGCGCTGCGCCTGGCTGCCGGGCAAGGCGACAGCACGGCCATCCACGTCATGCCGCGCTGGGACCTGGAAAGCCTTGGACCCCTCGACGGCGAGCCGGCTGCGGCGTCCCACTGAAAGGAAGACCCGAATGGATATCGTTTTTATCGAAGACCTGCGGATCGAAACGGTCATCGGCATCTACGACTGGGAACGCAAGATCCGCCAGGTCGTCGCACTCGACCTGGAGATGGCCTTCGACAACACGCGGCCGGCGGCCTCGGACAAGATTGAAGACACGCTCGACTACAAGGCCGTTTCCAAGCGCCTGATCGCCTTTGTCGAAGCCTCGCATTTCGAGCTCGTGGAAACGCTCGCCGAGCACTGCGCACGGATCGTACGCGAGGAATTCGGCGTTTCCTGGCTGCGCCTGAAGCTGTCCAAGCCCGGCGCAGTACGCGGTTCGCGCGCGGTCGGGGTGAGGATCGAACGCGGACGGCGTCCGGAGTAGTCCATGCCCCGCGCCTATCTCAGCCTGGGCTCCAACCTGGACCCGGTGCGGCACCTCTCCGCGGCGCTGGCCGAACTGCGCGCGCAATTTGGCCAGGTCGTCGTCTCGCCGGCATACCGTTTTCCCGCCGTCGGGTTCGACGGACCGGATTTCGTGAACCTGGCGGCGGCGGTCGATACCACCTGGGCGCCCGAGGTGCTCAACGACTGGCTGCACGCGCTGGAAGATCGCCACGGACGCCGTCGCGATGTCCCGCGGTACTCCGACCGTACCCTGGATGTGGACATCGTGCTCTTCGGCGACCAGGTGCTGGAAGGGCGCGGCAACCTGAAGGTCCCGCGCGATGAGCTCAAGCACGCGTTCGTCCTCAAACCCCTGGCGGATATCGCGCCGGAGCAACGCCACCCGGTCAGCACCGACACCCTGGCCGAACTCTGGCACCGCCATCGCGACCACGCGACCGAGTACGCGGTCGTGGCGCTGGATGCACCGCACGACCTGGCGCCCCGCGCCGCCCGGGGCTGACGACGGCGCCTGATCATCGCGCGCACGCTCTGCCGAATATCGGTTACCGTGACCGCTCCGGTCGCCTACCGAACCTGAGGTACATATGTTCAGCCGTCTCAGCCTGAGCTGGCAGTTGATGCGGGCCAGCGCCGCCGTACTGCGGTCCGACAAGGTGCTGCTGGCATTTCCGTTCTTTTCCGGCGTGTCGCTGGCGCTCGTCGCCGCGACGTTCTTCGTCCCGGCGTTTCTCGGCGGCCTCTTCGTCGGCGCGAGCACCGGCAATGTGGACCCGGCACTCGCCGCGCTGGGATTCGTGTTCTACCTGGCGCAGTACTTCGTCATCATCTTCTTCAATACCGCCCTGATCGGGGCGGCGATGATCCGTCTGCGCGGCGGCACGCCGACATTCAACGATGGCCTGCGCATCGCCGTCGGCAAGCTGCCGGCGATCCTGGGTTATGCGCTGATCAGCGCAACGGTTGGCCTGGCGCTGCGCCTGCTCAGCGAACGCCTTGGTTTTCTCGGCCAGTGGGTGGTCAAGCTCCTCGGCGCGGCCTGGACGGTGGCCACCTACATGGCCGTGCCGGTCCTGGTGAGCACGGATGTCGGTCCGGTCGAGGCGGTCCGCCGAAGCGTCTCGCTGCTCAAGAAGACCTGGGGCGAAAACCTCGTCGGTCACGCCGGTTTCAGCCTGGTGTTCGGCCTGCTGATCGCCGTGGTGGTCATCAGTGGCGTCGTCCTGATGATGGCGGGGGCTTCCGCCAACTCCCGGGCCACGACGGTGGTCGCGATGACCTACATCGTGATCGGAATGGCCACACTGTCGCTGATCCAGGCGGCCATGCAGGGCATCTACGCCGCCGCGCTCTACCGGTATGCCGATGAGGGCATCGTCAGCGACGGGTTTGACCAGGGGCTCATCGTGCACGCCTTCGAGCCGAAACCGCGCTGATGCGGCGCGCCGTCCAGCGTCGGGGCGCTGCCTCGGCGCTGCGACCGCATATCCGTTTCGTCGCTACAGCGTGACAAAGTCCTCGGTCTGCCCAAGCTCGCGCAGCGCGGCGGCGAGCGCTTCGGGCGGAGCCGTGAGCTTGCGCCGCGCCAGATCGAGCCAGCCGCCCTCACTTCGCACGCGCACGGCCAGCTGGCCGTCTTCGCGGTAGAAGTCATTCTGCAACCGGAACCGGCCGGCGTCCGCATTCAGGCCGGCCAGGCGCAACACGGCGCGTAGCGGCTCGAGCAGCCGCACTTCGCGGTAGTAGTCGATCTCGTCGCGACGCACGACCGGGCCGATCCCCAGCCGCGCCAGCTCCGCCGCCGGAAAGCCGCGGCTGCTGAAATACATCAGGCGCACATCGGCCGACGCATCCAGGTAGGCGGTATTGGCCATGTGGGCGTTGAAATCCATGTCGCCCCAGCGGGCGAAAAGCGATGTCTCGAAATCAGCCGGCATGTGCGGGCTCCGTGCACGCTGCGAACGCCCACGGTAGCACGGGCGGCGTCTATATCGACAGCGAGCGGCCGCCGTCGATCCGCACCACTTCACCGGTCGTGTAGCGCGCATCCCGCATCAGCCAAAGCACGGCGGCGGCGACGTCCTCGGCCGAACCGGTGCGCCGCATCGGCACCCGGTCGAGAACGGCCTGCTGTTCCTTCACGGCCTTGCCGCTTTCGGGCCACAGGATGGCCCCGGGCGCGACCGCATTGACGCGTATGTCCGGCGCCAGTTCCAGCGCGAGCGATCGCGTCAGCATCAGCAGCGCGGCCTTGGCCATGCAGTAGACCGTGTGCCCGGCCAGCGGGCGCTCTGCGTAGATATCCGCAATATTGACAATGCAGCCTTGTGAATGTCGCAGCGCCGGCGCAGCGGCCTGGCTCAGGAACAGCGGCGCCCGCGCGTTCGCGGCGAACAGTTCATCCCACTGCCGCGCGTTGATCTTGCCCACTGGCGTGGGATAGAACGCCGACGCATTGTTGACGAGCCCGTCCAGTCGTCCGAACCGGCCAGTGGCGGCATCGATCATGGCGGGCAGGTTCTCCTCCTGTGCCAGTTCACCCTGTACGACCAGGGTGCTGGAAGGTCGCCGCTGCTCCAGCTCCGCGGCCAGCGCATCCAGTGCGTCGCGGGAGTGGCGGCAGTGCAGGACGAGGTCAAACCCCTCCGCATGAAGCCGCCGTGCCACGGTGGCGCCGACACGCCGGGCCGATCCGGTGATCAGGGCAACAGGACGGGATGGGGTCATGCGCGGCATTCCTCGCTATCCTTGCAGTCCCGCGATTGCCGCATACCTCACGGGCGAAATCCAGCCTTGCGCACCGAACTTCCCGAACCCAGCGTCGCCGAGCGCGACCACTCCGCCACGCTCGCCGCGTTCATCCGCAATGAGATCGCCGCGAACGGCCCGATGCCGTTCTCGCGCTTCATGGAAATGGCCCTCTACGCCCCCGGGCTGGGCTACTACAGCGCGGGCAAGACCAAGTTCGGCCGCGACGGCGACTTCATCACGGCACCGGAACTGGGCAGCGTCTTCGCCCGTTGCGTGGCCCGCGCCATGGCGCCCGTGCTGGGCACCGGTGAGAACGCCGACGTCATCGAGCTGGGCGGCGGCAGCGGCGCCTTCGCCCAGGATTGCCTGGAGGAACTCGCCCGGTTGCAGCGCCTGCCCGCGCGCTACCGCATCCTGGAACCCAGTGCCGACCTGCGCGAGCGCCAGCAGCGGCGGCTCAGGGCCGCATTGCCGGCGGCGCTGGCCGCCCGGGTGGAGTGGATCGAGCGGCCGCCGGAAGAAGACTGGGAGGGCGTGCTGTTCGCCAACGAAGTGATCGATGCACTGCCGACGACGCGATTCTGCGTGCGCGACGGCGAGGTGTTCGAAGAGCACGTGGTCGACGACGGTAACGGGGGATTCGCCAGCATCGATCTGCCGGCGGACAGCTTCGTCGCCAACGCCGTGCGCCATGTCGAGCGCGATCTCGGCCACGGGTTCGCCGACGGCTATCGTTCGGAAGTACTGCCGCAACTGCCGTTCTGGATCCAGGCGGTCTGCGGTTCACTCGCGCGCGGCATGGCCATGTTTGTCGACTACGGCTACGCGCGCCGCGAGTACTACCGCGACGATCGCCGTGACGGCACGCTGATCGCCACCTACCGCCACCGTGCGCACGATGATCCGTATCGCCTGGTCGGCCTGCAGGATCTCACGGCCTTCGTCGATTTCAGCGCGCTGGCCGAAGCCGGCGTCACGGCGGGAATGCGCATCGCCGGCATGGGAACCCAGGCCGATTTCCTGATCGCCAATGGCCTTTCCGAGGTATTTTCTGACCTGGGGATGACGGCCGACGAAGTGCAGCGTTATCGCTTGTCGCAGGAAATCAAACGTCTTACCTTGCCGGCCGAAATGGGCGAGAAGTTCAAGGTCATGGCCTTTGAACGCAGCGGCGCGGACTGACGCGCCACGTTGCCTGTAGTGCGCAGAACGGGATTATGTCACCAAGACCACTTCGCTATTTGTTTCTTTGGCGCCTGATGGGGCGTTTGCTGCTCGTTGCCATGCTCGTCGTCTGCCTGCTGCCGGCGCCGGCGGTCGTCGGCGAGGTGCCGATGGGCGACAAGTTCGCCCACCTGGCGGGCTTCGCCGCGTTGATGGGCTGGTACGCCCAGATCTACGCCGCTCCGGCCGATCGGTTGCGCTGTGCCGTCGGTGCGGTGGCGTTCGGCGGCCTGATCGAACTGCTGCAGGCGCTGGTGCCCTACCGCGCCGCGGACGGCATGGACCTGGCGGCCGATGCGCTGGGCGTCCTGCTGGGCTGGGCGCTGGCGACCAGCCCGCTCGGCAACCTGCTCAGCCGCCTGGAGGCGCGGGTTCCGGCCTGATCCGCGCGATCTCGCGCAGCCGGGCCTGGCGCACCGCCTCGCCGATCTCGCGGCCGTCCAGGCCCTTTTCCACGAAGGGTTTTGCGGAGATGGCCGCAGCGGCGGCGTAGGCTTCGCGCAGCCACTGGGCCTGGGGGTAGGCTGACTCGGAAAGGCCGAGCCGGCCGCGCTTGTCCGACTCGCATACCATCAGGAACTGCTCGACGCGCCCCTTCTTGCGGAAGGCGTCGAGCTGCTCGAACACCTCCAGCAGCGTCGCCGGGCGCAGTTCCAGCGCACGATGCGCATGCAGGTGCAGACGGCAGCACAGCACGGCGAGGTCGACATACTCCGACGGCAACCGGTAGCGTTCACCCAGTGCCTGAATCGGTGATACACCGCCTTCTTCGTGCCCGACATGGCGTGGCAGCACGTCGGGCGGCGTCAGCGCCTTGCCCAGGTCGTGCACCAGGGCGCACCAGCCGATCAGCGTGTCGCCGGGTGCCAGGCGCGCGGCCATGTCGACGACCATCTCCGTGTGCACGCCCGTATCGACTTCCGGGTGGTATTCCGGACGCTGCGGCACGCCGTAGAGCGCGTCGATCTCCGGAAACAGCCGCGCCAGCGCACCGCAGGCGCGCAACGCCGCGAGGAATGCCGAGGGCCGAGGCTCGCCCAGCGCCTTGCGCGTCTCGGCCCACACGCGTTCGGCGACCAGGTGATCCACTTCGCCGTTTTGTACCATTTGCCGCATAAGGTCGAGCGTTTCGGGCGCGATGGTGAAACCCAGCGGCGCGTAGCGTGCGGCAAACCGGGCGATGCGAAGCACGCGCACGGGATCTTCGACGAAGGCGGGCGAGACGTGCCGCAGTATGCGTGCCTGGATGTCTGCCGCACCGCCGAACGGATCGACCAGGCGGCCGTGTTCGTCTTCGGCCATGGCATTGATCGTCAGGTCGCGGCGGCGCAGGTCTTCCTCGAGCGTGACGCTTTCGTCTGCGTGGAAGGTAAATCCGGCATAGCCGCGGCCGGATTTGCGTTCGGTGCGGGCAAGGGCGTACTCCTCGCCGGTCTGCGGGTGCAGGAACACCGGGAAATCCTTGCCCACCGGCTTGTAACCCTGCGCCTTGAGCGCCTCGGGCGTGGCGCCGACGATGACGTAGTCGTGATCCGCCACCGGCTTACCCAGCAAGCGGTCCCGCACCGCGCCCCCCACCAGATAGACCTGCATCCGTTTGCGCTCCGCCTGACGTATATCCGACCGTCGAGCTTAGCAGTCCCGGCCTTCACGCGGGGCACGGCAGCCAGGATACCCGCCTGCCCCGGTTCGTTCGCCAACGCGAAGCTCTACACTCGTCCCGCACCGTCGAACCGTCGAGGATCCGATGAAAGCCCTCTACCTTGCCATTGCCCTGCTCGCCATGACCGGCTGTGCCAGCTCGCCGGGTAAGCCGGATGTGCAAAAAGATGCGTTGTACCAATCCCTCGGCGGCATGCCCGGCATCGAACGCCTGGTGGATGCGGCGCTGACGCAGGTCCACGGTGATCTGCGCATCAATCTGTTCTTCGAGAACACCGACCTTGCTGACCTGCGCCGTCTGCTGATCGAACAGATCTGCCAGGCCAGCGGGGGGCCCTGCACCTATACCGGGCGCAGCATGGAAGAGGCGCATTCGGGAATGAATCTCTCTGAGGCGGATTTCGCCGCCTTCGTGGAAGACCTCATCGCCGCGATGAACACCGTGCAGCTGGCCGAATCGACCCAGCAGCAGGTGCTGGGCCTGTTCGGTCCGATGAAACCGCAGGTGGTGGGCCAGTAGGCCTACGCGCCCGGCGTCGCCCGGGTGGTCGCCACGGCGGGCGCGGCGGGTTCCAGCGGAGCAGGGCAGATCACCTTCTTGCGCGCGGTGCTCTTGCTCGGCGGCAGGAACGCCTGGCCGTAGCGTGGCAGGCGGGTTGCCAGGGCGACGGCACTGCCGTTCATCCGCCAGTCGTAGATCACGCTGAAGGCCAGTACGCGCGCCACGTACTCACGCGTTTCGCGGTAGGGGATGCTGGCGATAAAGAAGTCCGGCTCGAGCGCCGAGCGCGCATCAAGCCAGCGCTGTACCGCGCCGGGCCCTGCGTTGTAGGCGGCGCTGGCCAGCCACGGCGCGCCGTTGTACTTGCCGGCCATCTGGGCAAGGTAGCGCGTGCCCAGGGCGATGTTGGTATCGGGCAGGAACAGATCTTCCGGGCGGCTGTAGGGCAGCTTGTTCGCCTTGGCCACGCGGGCGGCGGTTTCGGGAATCAGCTGCATCAGGCCCAGCGCATTGGCGTGCGAGCGGGCGTCCTCCACCCAGGCGCTTTCGGCGCGGATGATGGCGTAGGTCCAGGCCGGGTCGAGGCCGGTTTCGTGTGATTCGCGGCGGATCTGCGGCTCGCGCGCCAGCGGGAAGCGCTGCTCGTAGAGCTTGAGTTCCTCGCCCTTGTTCAGCGCGAACACGGCGCGGTCGTACCAGCCCTCGCGGTAGGCCAGGTCTGCCGCGACACGACGGTTTGCCGGCTCCAGGCGTGCCAGGGTGTGGTCCCACTCCCGCCGGGCTTCGCGGCCGCGGCCGACGGCGCGCCACTCGAAGGCGCGGTCCAGGCCGGTGCGGCGCAGCGATTGCACCAGGTCCGGGCTCGATTCCACGCTCAGCGCGCAAATCGAGTAGGGCTGCTCGGTCCAGTCCGCGGCCAGGAATCCGAAGAAATTCGCCTCGCGCGCCACCGCGGCGAACAGCGGCGCCGCTTCGTCGCGGCGCCCCAGCTTGGTCAGCACGCGGGCGCGCAGGTAGCGCCACTCGGCGTCGGCCTTCTGGGTATCGCTCAGCGCGTCCAGGCCCGCCAGCGCCGCCGGCCAGTCGGACGCCGCCAGGGCGACGCGGACGCGCCATTCGCGAGTGGAATCGGTCTGTGCGGGCGTGGGCAGGTTGGCCAGGCGCGCCAGCGCCTCGGCGCCGAATTCGGTGGCCTGGTACAAGGCCAGCGCAGCAGCGACCTGGCCCTTCTGCGTTTCGCTGAAGGTGAAGCGGCCTTGCAGTGCGAGGAACTGCGCGTGCGCCGATGCCGCCTCGCGGCGGGCCAGTCGCGCCAGCGCATGGGCCACGGCGTCGCGGTGGCGGGCGTCATTCGGCCAGCTCGTGGCCTGCTTCAGGGCAACGGCGGGCTCGCGCAGTGCCAGGGCCAGTCGCGTGGCGGCCGGGCGATCAGCCGCCGGCAGCAGCGCCACCAGCGGCGTAATCCAGCCGGCCTGTCCGGCAGCGGCGGCGTGCTCGATGCGCTGCCACAGCCGGGCGGTGTCGAGCTGCCTGTGTTCCAGCGCCCATTTGACCGGGCCGTCGCACGCCGAAGGCAGGGCGTGGTTGCCTTCCCACAGCGGTTTGATATCGGCGGCGTACGTGAGCTTCGCGCCATCGGCCAGGCGCGCGGAAAGTGCGTGGCAGCTCAGCTCGCGCGTGGCGTTGTCGGAATAGACCGCAAGAAATTCCTTCCACTCGCCGCGCTCGGCGCGAATGCCGAGCCAGGCGCGGCGAAGGTCCTCGCTGGCCATCGCATCGGGCCAGCGCGCGAGAAACGCCTCCAGGTCGGCACGCTTGAGCTTGTCGACGCGCCGCGCCAGTTCCAGCGCCTGCAGCGCGCCCAGCAGGGGATACTCCTCCAGCGTGGGGGCTTCGGCCTTCCAGTCGCGGCCATGCTCGACCGCGTCGAAAGCGCGACGGAATGCAGCGCGCTGCTGGGAGAGATCGGCGGCGAGGGAGGATGCTGCGGGAAAAGCAGCAAGCACGACGGCCAGGCGGAGCAACGCGCGCCATCGGCGCGGCTTGGGCATACTTTCACGACGCATGGGCCGATTCTAGGTACGTGCCGGCGCCCCGTCACCCGCCGTGACCGGAAAAAACCGACGGGATCGCAAATAATTCCGTCTGACGCCGCGGCCCGCAGCCGGTGCCGCGCCGAAGCGCTGCGCTGGAACAGGGAGTAGCAGGGATGTTGGCAGATGTGGCGCTGTATCTGGCGGTCGGTGCGGCCGCCGGCCTCCTGGCGGGCTTGTTGGGCGTGGGCGGCGGACTCATCATCGTGGCGGCCCTGTCGTGGCTGCTGCCGCTGCGCGGTTTTGACCCGGCCCACGTGATGCACGTGGCGCTGGCGACATCGCTGGCCAGCATCATCGTCACGTCGATCTCATCCACGCGGGCGCACTGGCGCCGCGGCAGCGTGCTGTGGCCGACGGTGCGCGTGCTGGCGCCCGGCACGGTCCTGGGCGGTTTTGCCGGCGCGCAGCTGGCGACGTGGCTGGCCAGCGACAGTCTGCGCTGGGTCGTCGCCGGCTATTGCGGCATCGCCGCCGCGCAGCTCCTGTTCGGCCAGGTGCGCAGCCGGGGTGAAGCGGAACAGCCCCCCACGGGGCTGCCGATTTTCGCGGCAGGTGCGGGAATCGGCCTGATGTCCGCCGTTGTCGGCATCGGCGGCGGCAGCATGACGGTGCCGCTGCTGGTGTGGCTGGGGGTTGCGCCGGTGCGCGCCGTCGGCACCTCCGCGGCCTGCGGCTTCGCCATCGCGCTGGCCAGCGCCATCGGCTTCGTCTACGGCGGCTACCGGGTCGATGCGGCCATGCCGCCGGGCAGCATCGGTTTCGTCTACCTGCCCGCCGCTGCCGGAATGGCCTGTGCCTCGGTCCTGGTCGCGCCGCTGGGGGCCCGCCTGGCGCATGCGTTGTCCGGCGATTCGCTCAAGCGCGTCTTCGCCCTGTTCCTGCTGGTGATGGGCGCGGCCGTCGCGCTGTCGTGAGCGCCCCGGCGGGCCATGACTGATGACAGGGGCCGGCCCGCCGAACGCGACGGGAAACGTCCGCATTTGCACCGTCGCCAGAATGTAACCAGTTGATCGTGCAGGAAAGTGGATATTCCCGGTCGGTGCATATGGTGCATTTCCCTGCATCGGCACGGATTTACGCCGACGGCTAGTCAACTCCGGACAAACTGATTTACATTCTTTTCACACCCTTCCGGACATTTGTTCGCGAAGGGTGCGTTTTGCCGGGGGCCGCAAGGCGTCCCCCCATGCGATGAGGGGAGCATCGCGTGTCGCCGAAACCGGTTTGTCGGTCCGCTGCGCGGGTCGGGAGGACTTGCGCGGCCATCGTGCGGCCCTTGAACCGGTCACAACTGAGAATTCGCGTCACTTAACGGGAGTCACGCAATGAAAGTGCTGCACCGCCACAAGCTGAGCCTGACCATCCATGCCCTGACGACCGCCCTCGTGGCCGGCGCATGGGCCATGCCCGTGCTCGCCCAGGGCGATCGTTCGGGTGATGACACGACCAAACTCGAAGCGGTCGAAGTGACCGGTTCGCGCATCAAGAAGGCCGAACTCGAAGGCCAGACGCCGGTCGTCACGATCAGCGCCAAGGACATCGAAGCCACCGGCCTTGGCTCCATCGGCGACGTCATCCAGCGCCTGTCGGTGAGCAGCTCCTCGCTCAACACCAAGTTCAACTCCGCCGGCAACTTCGGTTTTCCGGCTGACGGCGGCGGCGTGGGTTCGGGTTCCACCACCATCTCGCTGCGCAACCTCGGCGCCAAGCGCACGCTGGTGCTGGTCGACGGCCTGCGCTGGGTGAACGAAACCTCGGGTTCGGGCGTGTCGGCGGCGGTCGACCTCAACACCATCCCGGCCAGCGCGGTGGACCGCATCGAGATCCTCACCGACGGCGCCTCGTCGCTGTACGGTTCCGACGCGATCTCGGGCGTGATCAACATCATCACCAAGCGCAAGCAGGAAGGCATGTCGGTCGGCGCCTATTACGGCAACTACTCGATCGGCGACGGCGAGACGACCACCGGCAACATCTCGCTCGGCGGCAGCACCGACCGCCTGGACTTCTTCCTCGACATCAGCCACTTCAAGCAGCACCGCATCAGCTCGGGCGACTGGGACCAGTCCTCGTTCCCGACCCCGGGCGCGGGCCTGGCCGGCGGCAGCTCGTACATTCCGTACACCCGCACCATCTTCTTCCCGGATGACCCGACCAACACCTACGGCGGCCTGTGCCCCCGTCCGGTCGACGCCCAGGGCAACCCGACCGGCCCCGCGCGCTGCAACATCGCCGCGAACGGCACCACCAACGGCGTGCAGCCGTTCCCGGGCGGATTCCATCGCTTCACCAATGCCGACCGCTTCAACTTCGCGCCCTACAACCTGCTGCTGACCCCGAACGAACGCGACGGCCTCTTTGGCCAGGCGCGCTACAAGGTGACCGACAACATCACCTGGTACTTGAAGGGTAGTTACACGACGCGCAAGTCGGTCAACCAGGCGGCACCGGAACCGATCGGCCTGGGTTCGGCGCTCAACACGAGCGACCTGGGCCTGGTCACTGGCGTGCACGTAACCAACCCGTACAACCCGTTCGGCGTCACGCTCGATCCGAATTCGAACTTCGCTGGCCTGGGCCGCCGTCCGGTCGAAGGCGGACCGCGCGTCTTCACGCAGGATGTTGACACCAAGTACTTCGCCACCGGCCTTGAAGGCAGCTTCACCGCCGGCGATCGCGACTTCTACTGGGATGCCAACTACGTCGACAGCACCAACAAGGGCACGCAGACTGTCCGCGGCACCTACAACATTGCGCACATCGCCAAGGCGCTGGGCCCGCTCGCGGCCTGCCAGGCCGATCCGCAGTGCGTACCGCTGAACATCTTCGGCGGCCCGGGCTCGATCACGCCGGAAATGCTCAACTACATCAGCTTCATCGAGAAGGACACCAGCGAGAACATCCTCGAGATGCTGACCGCGAACCTCTCGGGCGATCTGTTCGACCTGCCGGCCGGTTCGCTGGCCTTCGCGACCGGTTACGAACACCGCCGCCAGGAAGGCTCATACACGCCGGACGCGATCGTTGTCGCCGGCGAAGGCAACGGCGTGCCGTCGCTGCCGACCAGCGGTGACTACTCGGTCGATGAGTACTACCTGGAACTGAACATCCCGCTGCTCAAGGACCTGGCCGTTGCCAAGAGCCTGGAGCTGTCGGTGGCCTCGCGCTACTCCGACTACTCCACCTTCGGCGGCACGACCAACAACAAGCTCGGCGTCCGCTGGCAGGTCAACGACGATCTGACCCTGCGCGGCACCTGGGCCGAGGGCTTCCGCGCCCCGTCCATCGGTGAGCTCTACGGCGCACCGGCGCGTTTCGACGCCAGCATCTCCGACCCCTGCAACGGCGCCACCGGCCAGGCCGCGGCCAACTGTATCGCCCAGGGCGTGCCGGATCCGGCGAACTTCGAACAGGCCAATCCGCAGATCTCCACCCGCACGGGCGGCAGCCTCGATCTCGAACCGGAAACCTCTGACAGCATCACCGCTGGCCTCGTCTACAGCCCATCCTGGGCCCACGACACCGGCTGGTCGTCGAAGCTGGACCTCGAACTGACCTACTGGAAGATCAAGCTCGAAGACGCTATCCAGGCGCCGGACGCGCAGACCCAGCTGGACCGCTGCGTGGCGACCAACTCGCCCACGTTCTGCAGCGGCATCGTGCGCGGTTCCTCGGGCGACATCGTCAGCTTCAACAACACCCTGCGCAATCTCGGCCGCATCGATACCCGCGGCTACGACATTGGCGTGAACTGGACCAGCCCCGAATGGAGCTGGGGCACCTGGACCGCCGGCCTTGCCACCACCTACACCGACGAGTACGAATCGGTCGCCACCGACACCGGTCTGGCCGAACCACTCACCGTCGGCGTAGAAACCACCGACCGCGCGATCCCCGAGTGGCGCACCACCGCGACCCTGGGCTGGGCCGTCGAATCGTTCAGCGCGCGCTGGACGAGCCGTTACGTCTCCAGCCTCACCGAGAGCTGCAACCCGGACCTGACCGAAGTCGGCGCCGTCTGCAGCAACCCGAACGCGGACCTCTCCGGCGGCACCAACCACCTGGGCGGCACCACCTTCCACGACGTCCGCGTCAACTGGAAGCTGCCGGTCGATTTCGACTTCACCCTCTCCGCCGGCGTGAACAACCTCTTCGCCAAGGATCCGCCGATCTGCGTCTCCTGCTCGCTCAACGGCTACGACGCGTCCACCTACGACCTGCCTGGCCGTTTCAGCTACATCTCGGCCAACCTGAAGTTCTGATCACCGCTTAAAGTGAAGGAAGAGCCGGGCCGCCTAGTGCGGCCCGCGCTTTTTGGGGCGGGCGGAAAGGGGACTGGATGGGGCCAGGCATGGAATGGCCGGCGTACCGATTGGTGCCAGGCATCCATTGCGCGTGAACCGGTCGGTGCCGGCCATCGTCGGTTGACGCGCGACCTCCGCCCCCTGGGAGTTGGCGTCTCCCCGTGAGCTGGCGTCTGGTGTGCAGCCGGCAAGGCGATCGCGCAGTCGGCGTCTACGTTGGATCGGTTACCGGTTTGCCGGTGGCGGAGTTCGCTCAGAAAAGAAGCCGATTGGTGCCACCCATCATGTCCTCACAGCTTGACTTGTTACATGGCTGAACCGACATCAAGCGCTCGAGCCGCCGCCCGAGGGCAGTGCCGACTGTTCGGGCAATGCAACGAGGATGAACAATGCCGTTTGGAAGCAGGAGCAAGTGGGGGACGAGCGTGCGCGCAGTGGTACTTGCGGCCTGCATCGCATTGGCCGGGGGCGTCCATGCGGAAACGACTGTCGCGGCCGCGCACAAGGGCGACACGATCGACCGAAAGACCGTACGACGCTCGGTTTCCGATACGGTGAAGCTGCTCAACGACGTCTATGTTTACCCGGATACCGCGCGCCGGGTCGGCCTCGAGATGATCGACCGCCTCGAAGCGGGCGCCTACGACCGCATAACGACCAGGCAGGAATTCGCATCCCGCATCGGCTCCGAACTCGATGATCTGAGCGGCGACGGGCATCTGGGCGTGCTCGTCGCCGAAGGTGGCGAAGCGCCGACGCATGTCATGAAGGAAACAACCGACCGATTCCGGCTGAACTACGGCTTCGAGAAGCTTGAGATCCTTCCCGGCAACATCGGCTACCTCAAACTCAACAAGTTCTTCCCGGATGACGAGGCGCGGAACACGGCCGATCACGCACTGGGATTCCTCGGCGGCACGGATGCCCTGATTCTCGACCTGAGCGAGTGCAAGGGCGGCTCACCCGAGCTCGTGAGCCACATGCTGAGCTACTTCTTTGCCGAGAAGACATTGCTCTGGAGCATTGTCGACCGCAACGGCAAGTCCGTGCATGACACCTTCTCGACGACCGGTGCAGGGCCCGCGCGATTCCAGCGCGACTACCCGCTGATCATTCTGACCGGCCCGGATACCGCCAGTGCCGCAGAATTGTTTGCCTACACATTGAAAAGTTTCGGAAAAGCAAGAACCGTCGGCCAGGGAACGACAGGCATTGCCCACATCGTCGGCGCGCTACCCATCAACGAGCACTTCGTCGGCCGCTTCTCCACTTACAGGACGATCAATCCGGTAACGAAAACCGATTGGGAGGGCGTGGGAATCCCGCCCGATGCCGTAGCCGATACGCAGAAGCGCCTGGATGTCGCTGTCGCGATGGCCCGGGCCACCCCGGCGCAGCCGCAATGACCTGCCGGTGCGCGACGATCGGCGTCTCCCACGGATCCGCTTCGACGTGCCACTGACCTGCAATAGCGCGACGCGCGACCACCGCCCCGTAGGAGTTGGCGTCTCCCCGTGAGCGGTGATCGGCGTCCGGTTTGCAGCCGGCGATGACGATCACGCCGTTGGCGTCTGCGGAGGATCGGTCGCCGGTGTGCGGGCTTGGCGAGTTGAGTCGATAGGGTTCCTTGGAAGGGAACCTGCGCAGGTACAGGTGGACATGCCGCCGCCGTGGCCACGGGGCGGAGTGGATGCCGGTGCAGGGATTCGGTGGCATCGTGCCGCTCGTCAGCGGTGCGGGCCTGGAATCAGTGCCTCGGCGGTGCAACGGCAAATGTCACCAGAAACACCATCGCCCCGGCCGATGGCGCGGGCGCTTCCAGCGACATTCGCAAAGCAGGTCATCAAGACGCTATTGAATCAAAAGCGCTTTCCGTAGCCCGGGTAAGCGCAGCGCACCCGGGGTGAACTACACCGTGTCGTCGAATTCAGGTAGTGACGCCGCGCTTCATCATTGCTGCCGCAGCCAGCCCCCGGGTGAAAACCCTGCGGGTTGACCCGGGCTACAGGAAGCGACGCACACGACGCGACGTGAGAGCCGGTGCCTATGGTGGGAACGACTCGACGCCAAGCGCTCGCGCGAGGCGAACGGGCGATCCATGCGGGGAGACATTGCAGCGTCCTCGACGAGTGGGGAACCCGTCACCGGACCGAAGAGGTGACGGACGGCGCATGGTTGGCGTACCGGGCATTCGACCGGCCAGCCTTGCGGCTGCCACGCGCCGCCCGCCGTTGAACCGGAAGGATAGGGCGCCCAGCCGACGACTGGGCGCAAAAAAGCGCCGTCATCGTCGGATGGGCGCTTTTTTGCGGCGCCGAATGCACCAGGACGCCAATCCTGGGCTGCCGGATTTACGGCAGCGGGGTGATTCTGCAAATGAGGCGGCGCTGCGTCAATATGGATTTGGCTTCTGAGGCCATTCAATGGCGTTTGGTGGACGGTCGGGTCAGGATCGCAATTTGCAGGAGAGGTAGAGAGGAGAGGGCAGCGGGTAGCAATTGGGCTGGCTCCTGCCAAGTGCTGGCAACCGTCTCGGCGCCGTTGCTCGTCGCAAATGAACACTCCCTGGCAAATTCCAGACGTTTTGATGACTGGAACAACGGTGGAGTGAGAACGGTGGGTCAAAATAGGGTTGCGAACTATTGTGTCAGATGGTCGGCGTTGCTTCCGTAACTCGAGAATCGCTGTGGGCTGTCGCGCTCTCCGCTTCTCACTAGAGCGCGCCAAAGTTGCACCGGGCGGTGTGCTTGCCGGGCACGTCCAGGTATGAGAGCGCGCTACTGAAGCCGAGTGCTGACACGACTGACTCCCAACGGCAACCCAACTTGCCAATAGCAGAGGTGGTGTAGGTGGTGCGAATTGAGGCGCGAACACGAACGTAGCGACGTCTTTCTGTGGAGAAGCGCGCCGCTCTCCAGGGAGTCTGTTCAACAGAAGCTCGCACAACGAGATGGTCTGCACACAGGGGATAGTAATGAATAACTGTATGAAGGCGCCGTGCATACGCGGTATCGACTGGAGATACTGGAGACGCGTCGCGTCAATTTTGGTCCTGATGTTTCTTGCCGCGACATCCTTTGCGCAGACGTGTCCGCCTCCCGGCGAGTGTCCGCCAGGTAAGACATGCCAATCATTGCAAACAGCACCTTGGAAATACGACTGTGCTTATCACAATGGTTTGGGACCGAATGGTGACGACGAAGGTCGCGCGTGTAAGAACTACAAGGAATTCCCATCAGAAGAGTCGATGAGAGGCGCTAACGACCGGGACATCCAAGTGTCCTATTGCGAACACAATCTTCAGGTCACCGGCCCTTGGAGGCTAATAAGCTGCGTCGGCCCGTTCGGAGATGCTGAGACTCGCATTCCCAGCGGCCAATGTACAAACAGTTCAATGAACGGCATTTGCTTCACCTACAAACCAAGGTTAACGAATGGCTGCGCGACGTATACGGAAAACTTTGCGCTGATCCGGTGGAATCGAAAGCGGGAAGTGAATTGTCCTCCTGGCACTAGAATTGACGTAGGCTCAATGCTTTGTCTAAAGGACAGAATCAACGAACGAAGCAAGGATCAACCATGCGTATTGACTGGAAGGCCGATCAACGCACTGAGCGGTAACAAACGGCTCGTCGAGGCTGACTGGCACGATCCATCGGCGCTAGGGAAGGTCTGAACAAGTCCGACCCGATTGTGTTGAGATAGTACCCTCCCACACAAAGGCACGCGCATGGACCAGATGAGCTTCGGCGACTCCGAGTATGCGAGCAAGCGCAAACGGACCCGCCGCGAGGTGTTTCTGGCAGAGATGGAGCAGGTTATTCCCTGGACGATCCTGCTGAACTTGATCGAGCCGGTGTATCCGAAGGCTGGCAATGGGCGGCGACCGTATCCGCTGAAGGTGATGCTGAAGATTCATCTGATGCAGAACTGGTTCGGGCTGAGCGACCCGGCGATGGAAGAAGCGCTGTACGAGATCGCGTCGATGCGCCAGTTCGCGAGCCTATCGTTGACGAAGCCGATCCCGGACGAGACGACGATTCTCAATTTCCGGAGGTTGCTGGAAACCTACGAGCTGGGTGCCGAGATTCTGGCTCGAGTGAACGGCTATCTGTCGCGCAAAGGGCTGATGCTCAAGCGCGGAACGATGGTGGACGCCACGATCATCGCAGCACCGAGCTCGACGAAGAACGCCGGAGGTGAACGAGATCCGGAGATGCATCAGACGAAGAAGGGGAATGAGTGGTTCTTCGGCATGAAGGCGCACATTGGCGTGGATGTCGACTCCGGACTGGTGCACACGGTGACGACAACCGCAGCGAACGAAGCGGATGTGAATGAAGCGGAGTATCTGCTGCACGGCAAGGAAAGCGTGGTCTATGCCGATGCCGGTTACACGGGCGCGGACAAGCATTCGTCGCGCCGAGGATTGGACTGGCAGATTGCTCGTCGACGCAGCAGCGTGAAGGCAATGCCGGAAGGACGCCAGAAGCGTGCGATCGAGAAAGCGGAGAAGCGCAAGGCGAGTATTCGCGCGCGCGTGGAGCACCCGTTCCGTGTCGTGAAGCGTCAGTTCGGCTACGTGAAGGTGCGCTTCAAGGGACTGGCGAAGAACACGGCGCAGATCCTGACGCTGTTCGCGCTATCGAATCTGTGGATGGCGCGAAAGCGATTGCTGGCGATGACGGGCGAGTTGCGTCCGAAGGTGGCATAGCGCGTTAAAAAGGCTGCTATTTGCAGCCTTTGCAAAGCAATCTCGTTCGCTCTGAACCGATTTTCATCACCACCGGCATGCGACCGAGTCTTCAGACAAGCAGTTTTCGAGGCTTGTTCAGACTTTCCCTAGGCATGTTGTCACTGCGACGAACCTATAACAGCTTTGGCGCACCAGACAAATTGGCAAGCTATTGGTCCATGGGGCTGGCTTGGCGCCACAACTTCGATGTCCGTCTTACGGATTCTGGTACCGGGACTACCAGGACTGTACTGGTGTATCGGGACGACGGTCACCAAGTGGCCTTTCAAGGGTTCCAGGGCGGGATTGCCATTCAACGAGATGAGCGCCTTACGCTGATGGCGTACACCACGTCATCTGTGCGCTATGAGATCATTGACGAAGATGGGCGCGTTGAAAGCTATGACGCCGACGGGCGCCTGACTGCGATTCGCAACATCGCGGGCTTGGGAATCACCCTTTCGTATGACTCCGTTGGCCGCTTGGCTATTAGAGGTGGCTCCGCTTGTTAGGACAACTTCCCGTCGTTGTTAAGTGAGAGTCTGCGGAGTTACGCGGCCTTCTTTTGCGGCAGCGCAGTGAAGTAGGCGTCGTCCGGCGTGCGTCCGTCAAGAGCACTGTGCGGTCGGCGTTGATTATAGAACGTGAAGTATCGGGTCAAACGCTGCGTTGCCTGGGCGATCGATTCGTAGGCATGTAAGTATACCTCTTCATATTTGACCGTTCGCCAGAGTCGCTCGACGAAGACGTTGTCACGCCATGCGCCTTTGCCGTCCATGCTGATCTGGATGCCGTTTTGCTGTAACAGACCGGTGAAGGATTCGCTGGTGAACTGGCTTCCCTGGTCTGTGTTGAAGATCTCCGGCTTGCCGTGTAGATCAAGCGCTTCCTGCAGCGCATCGATGCAGAAGTCAGTCGTCATCGTGTTGGACAATCGCCACGCCAAGACCCGGCGCGTGTACCAGTCAATTACTGCACAAAGGTATATAAATCCCTTTGCCATTGGAATGTAGCTGATGTCCGTCGACCAGACCTGATTGGGACGATCAACCCTCAATGCGCGCAGCAAATATGGATAGATTCGATGTGCCGGATTGGCCGTGCTCGTACGGGGAGCCTGGTAGAGCGCTGCTATGCCCATCTTGCGCATCAGCGTGGCAATGTGCCGTCGTCCCGCGACATGACCCTCTTGCCGCAGCAGATCACGCAGCATGCGCGCACCGGCGAACGGGTGCTCCAAGTGAAGCTCATCGATCCGGCGCATCAACACCAGGTCGGCAGGCGACGTCGATCGCGGCAGGTAGTACACGCTCGATCGCGATAGGTCCAGTATTTCCGCCTGTCGGCTCACCGGCAGGACATGATCGCGATCGATCATCGCTTGGCGCTCGCATCGTCCAGACGACCGAGCGCGACGGCCAAAAAATCGTTCTCCATCGTCAGCTGGCCGATCTTGGCTTGCAGGGCCTTCACATCCACGGTTGGTGTGGGTTCTCGCTCCTGCGAGCCGCCAAAGGCCTCTGCGGCCTTCTCCAGCAGCTGCGCCTTCCACTGCGTGATCTGATTCGGGTGGACGTCAAATCGCTTGGCCAACTCGGGCAGCGTCCGGTCCCCCTTCAAGGTCGCCAGCGCCACCTTGGCTTTGAACTCTGCCGAGTGCTTCCGGCGGGTACGTTTCATCGATTGCTCCTTTCTGGGCGCCTCGGCGCCTCGTCATTGGAGCAGATTCCCACTTAAGCTGCTGTCCGAAATTGCGGAGCCAGCTCTATTGTTGAAGATTCCCACCAGCGAACCTTGACCTTCAACTACACGTCGCCCTGGACTCATGACGTAGCATCGGTCGGCCTTCCCGACGGGAATCAAATCCAATACACCGTTACAAACGGCCTGTTGGAAGCGGTCACGTACCCTGGTGTCGGAAACGTTACGTATCAGTACTATCCCGATGCCCGACCGCTGCAAAGTCGGGAAGCGCTACTGCAGCGTGTGCTGAGAAACGGTGTGGAACACACCTATTACGAGTACAACCAGTCCTATGCCTATGAGGGCGAGGTGCGTAAGCTCGCGACCAAGTCCCGGTTGAGCGGTGCTTATGCGGACTACGGTTTCAGCTACACGATCGGGCAGTCCGCTACGTCGACAGCCATAACAACCCCTAGTGGTGTTACCACGACGATGCGTGGAGTGATTCGCGATGGTCGATTGCTACTCGCCGAGCGCGCCGACAACTGCACGTCTTGTAGCCTTGGCGGCTCGGCTCAGGCGCTGATCTATGACAGTTCAGCGGTCCCTGTGGGCAGTGTTGATTTTCGCGGAAAGACCGTCACTCGAACGGTGAACGCCCGGGGGTTGGAAGAGTCGCGAAAAGAGGCAGCGACATCATCGACAGATAGCAACGGATGTCCGGTTGGCACAACATTTAGTGCTACCACATTCACCGGCGAATGTCCCACTGGTTCCTGTCGAAGTACGACGCCATTTCTAGGTTCGCGGCACGCATCCCGTTTCGGGTTCGACAATGAGTATTTTAGCTGCAAGAGCACGCCAAACCTGACCGGCTCACCAGCCATGCGTACGACAACGACGCAATGGCATGCGACTTTGCCGGTTCCACTTGAGAAGAGCGTGTACAACGCCGCTAACCAACGCAAATCGCTGACTCGTATGGCCTATGATGGTTCAACAGGCCGGCTATTGGCGAAATGCGAGATTGACCCTACAGATCCGCTCGCGGGTACAAACTACGATTGTTCGTCCGCGCCAGCGAATTCGGCGAAGGTGCAGCGCTGGGCATATGCCTACTGTACGGCGGCCGACGCCAGTGCGCCAAATTCCACCTGTCCTCTGGTGGGTCTACGCAAGACCGTGAACGGTCCGCGCGATCCCAGCGAAGCCGGTATGGCCGGTGGGGATGACGTTACTTCGTATACCTACTACGGAACTGCCGACCAGACCAACTGCGGCATGCTGGTAGGGCCTTGCCACCGCAAGGGCGACTTGTGGAAGGTGACAGATGCCATGGGGCGTACTACGGAATTCGTCGCATACGACAAGGCTGGTCGCGTTGTCCGCTCGAAGGACGGAAACGGAACGCTGACAGACTACGTGTATAACGAGCGTGGCTGGCTAAAGTCCCGCACAGTCCGCCACCACGCCACTGGTCTCATTTCGCCTTCCCTGGACGCCACCACCAGTTTTGGTCATGACGCGGCCGGCAACATTACACGCGTAACCCAGCCGGATGGCGCGTACTTGGACTATATCTATGACACGGCTTACCGGCTGACGGACATTGTGGACATTCTAGGGGGGCGTATCCACTACACGCTGGACGCCGCGGGGAATCGGACAGGAGAGGATACGTTTGACACGGGCAACAGCCTCAAGCGAACAGTGGCTCGCCAATTCGATCAGTTAAATCGCCTCAAGAAGAGCTTGAACGCGTCGAATGTCCCGACATTCAACTCCGAGGTGTTCAACGACGGGTTAGTGAATGGTTACGACGTCAACGGTAACCTGGTGCGGTACGTCGATGGATTGGGCTCACAGACCTTTCGTTCGTACGATCCGCTGAATAGGCTGGTGACGACTGTTCAGGACTACTCGGGAACTGATCCGGAGACGTCGAATGCAACGTCGGTCTACGGATACGACGTTCTCGACAATCTGACTTCAGTGACAGACCCGGACGTTCTCACAACGACGTATGTCTATGACGGCCTCAACAAACTTGTGGAGATCAATAGCCCGGACACGGGGTACTCATCTTACGGTTATGACAAGGCCGGAAACCGAATTCGTCGTACCGACAATCGTGGCATTACGACGAACTTTACGTACGATCGACTGAACCGATTGACTGGCATCTCCTATGCAAACAGCTCGCTGAATGTCACCTACGTTTATGACCAGCCGGATGCGGTCACAGGATGTTTGGCTTCTTTCCCGATTGGCCGATTGACGCGCATGACGGATCAGTCAGGTACGACCACCTACTGCTACGACCGCCGCGGAAATGTGCTCAAAAGGGTCCAGGCGGTCGCGAGCAGTACACTGACGATCGGAAGAACGTACACCAAGTCTGATCGCGTCCTGACGATGACTTACCCGAGCGGGGGCGTGGCCACGTACACGCGAGACGCAGCTGGTCGAGCAGTTGGTTTGACGTGGAAGGCGACTGCCACCAGCAATCCGGTCACTGTAGTCAGTTCGGTTACCTACTATCCGTTTGGGCCGCCACACGTCTTGACGTTTGGCAATGGCCGCACGCTTAGCAAGACGTACGACCAGGACTACGCCATTGACAAGATCGTTAGTTCGGGACCCGGCGGACTGGTGCTTGATTTCTCTTTGGACTCAATGGGGAATGTCCAGGAGGCCAGCGACGCGATAGCGCAAGTGACGCCTGATCGAAAATTCGTGTACGACAAACATTCACGTCTTTCTAAGGTCACCGACGGCTTTGGCGCAATGGTCGAGGACTACGGCTACAACAAGACCGGAGACCGAGTGTCGAAGCAATTCGTCGGGCAACCAGCGCAGAGCTATACCTACCTTCCTGGTACTCATCGATTGCAAGCTGTTGGCGGTGTGTCCCGTGTCTTGACCCCGGATCCTTGGACCCGATGGAATGTTAGCCATCACCGAGGAAGACGACATGGGAAAGAAGAGCGAATTGGCTGCTGCGAAGCGCGTAGAGATAGTCCTGGCGTTGTTGCGCAAGGAGGAGCCGGCGACGCAACTGGCGCGGCGGTATGGGATTAGCGAGCAGACGCTGTACCGATGGCGGGATGAGTTCATTTCGGGCGGCCAGGCGCGGCTGTCGGGAAAGGGCGGTACGGAGCCGGGGGCGGGCAAGGAGCTGGAGAAGTTGCAGCGTGAGATTGAGTCGCGTGAGCAGGTGATTGGTGAGTTGACGTTCGCCAACCGCATTCTAAAAAAGCTCATGGGCCCGTCGCTCTGACCTCGGAGCAGCGGGCCATGATCGAAGAGGCATGGTGCAGTGGCACTGGGCTGCGGCTCAAGCAGGTGCTTGCGCACATGGGTATCGCGGCGTCGAGTTGGTATCACCGGCCGGCTGCCGAGCAGAAGCGGCCGGGGCCGGCCCCCAGGCCACTGGATGAGGGGCTCAAGGCGGTGGTTCTTGCGTTCGCCCACCGCTATCCGTGGTGGGGTTACAAGCGTCTGGCGATCGTCATGCGTCGAGCTGGGGAGGTTGTCAGCAAGAAGTTCGTCTATGCGGTGTTCAAGGCGGAGAAACTGCTGCAGCGGCGTCGCGCGACATCTGCAGAGCTGCACCAGAGCGCAAAGCTGTTCGACCTGTTGCCTACGCGTCCCAATGCGTTGTGGCAAGCCGATGTGACCTACCTGCACATACCTGGTCACGGCTGGTGGTATGCCGTGACAGTCATCGACTATTACAGCCGCTACCTGCTGGCGCTGCATTTGACATCGAGCTATTCGGCACCCCAGATCAATCGCGCCATCGATCTTGCCATGGAGGAAGCGCAACGCATTCACGGCAAACTGGAGCAGACGCCCTTTCTGGTTACCGACAACGGGAGTAGTTTTCTGGCGAAGCGATTCCAGTCGCACATCAAAGGCCAGTTCTCACACGTACGAACGCGCTACCGGACGCCTCAGCAATTGGGGTTGCTGGAACGTTTCCATCAAACGCTAAAACGTGAAGAGGTATACTGGCAGTTATACGATTCACCGCAAGATGCTCGGGAGAAGCTGAGCCAGTTCCACGTCCGCTACAACACAATCCGACCACACTGGGCATTGATGCCTGCCGCCGGAGGAGATGAACTGACTCCACACGATGTATACGCCCAGAACCAAGCTGTGGTGTTGCCGAAATGGCAAGGTTGGGCGAAGGCGGCGCGAAAGAAGCTAGACGAAGCGCTGGCTCATGATGCATCGTTGAAGCTGGCCGCCTGACCTGGGGCGGCCTCACACAAATCCAGGCACGCCGGGTCCAAGGGGACTGGGGGCAAGACACCCGCACCTATGACGACAATGGAAACACAACAAGTCGGGGTGACGGTTTGAGTGCCGTGTACGATGTGCGCAACCGCTTAGAGGGCGTGAGTATGGAAGAGGGGTCCTCGCAGCGAATGGCACCGCCGGCTGGGCGAGTTCGTCGGCTGGCCGCCGCAAGTACCTCTGAAGCTCGAAACGTGGGATATGTCTACAACGGTCGCGGGGAAAGAGTAGGTAAGGTGGATTCGACGTACGCAGGCCAAATGCACTATGTCTACGGAGCAGGCGGACAGTTGCTTCGAAGTGGGACCAGCGAAGCACCGTCTTCCGTAGAATATCTGTATCTCGACGAGATTCCTGTTGCCCAGTTGGATTTGACAGGGATTAACTATTTGGAAACAGATCACCTTGGCACACCGCGAGTGGCGGCCTCTGCCGCGTCTAATGCACAGACATGGCGATGGGATTTTCTGACCACGGCATTCGGCGAACATCCCCCGGTGGAGGGAAGCACGTCGGTCTCCCTCCGCTATCCTGGTCAAGTGTTTGATTCGGAAAGTGGGCTGCACTACAACTATTTCCGTAACTATGACCCGACGGTTGGCCGGTATGTAGAGAGCGATCCGATTGGGTTGAGAGATGGTGTGTCGACGTATAGTTACGTTAGGGGGCGTCCTTCGACGCTTGTCGATACGCTCGGACTATTCAGTATTCAACAAAAATGCCCTGAATGTAGCGACACATGGCACGCAAATCTTGATAAGGACATCGCCAATAGCTGCGTTGTCGGTACCGCCCGTATTAAAGAAGACTCTCTGAGGAAATGCGTAGAGTTGCGTTGCAAAACAGGCAAAGTGAAGGTTCATTGCAAGGCACCATATCCTGGATACTACGACTGCCCCGATCCCAAGAAGGATCCGGACAAGCCATATGAGCACGATGTGATCAATATTTCCGCCTATGACTTAGCTACGGATAAACCTACTACCGGACTCGGAGAGTCGGCCATACATGAGTGGGCGCATTCGTGCAATTGGGGGCACGTCGATACGGGATTGGGCGTCCCCGCCAGGAAGAAGAGTGTTGATCCAGAGGCATCACAAGACCAGCGATGTCGCCCGTCGCTGCCAATGGGAGAGTTTCTATGATGGCTTGTTCGGAAACACTATTGATCGCGGGATTGTTGGTTTTTCCCATTGTTGGGATCTCGAATTGCATCGCGGACGATGGGCGGTACTCACAGCGTGTAGGCGGTCCTGAGCTCACATTTCAGGTGCCGGTCGGGTTTGCGCAGTGTGAGATTTACGGTGTGGAGGGCAATCAACTGCAATGGTCAAAATCGTCGTCGACTGTTTCATATGAGCGAGTTTGGAGGTCAGACTGGGAAGACGCCCCGACCAGCGGTAGAAACTTCTGTACTCAGAAGCTTGCTCGCGCTGATGTGAAGTTCGCCTTCAGCGAGAGTGAGGCCGTGACTGGAGTAGCGTGGAGGGTAACGCTCCGAATGCGATCTCCAGATTCCTCACCGGGTTATGACTACGTGAGCGTATTCGGCGAAGATCAGAACGAAGTCTGCGAGGTTGCAGCGGGGATCCTGGACAGCTACTCGTATTCGAACCTTGTTACTCGCATCGACATTGACCATATTCCTGAGGATGCTGGTTACGTTGTGCTGATCAACCATGACGGCCAAGTGCGTGCGGCAGTCGTAGGGGAGGTCGTGGCGAGGAATGGCGGTCGGGTCGTCGAGATTAGCAAGCGATTCGTGAAAATTGCGGAGCTTAGGCCAGACGAATCGGGCGGGTATTCTTATTTTTATACGAAACTCAATTGGGATCCGGAGCGCAGGAAGCATTCCAGAAATCTAAGGAAGACGGACTAGGTGCTCAACGTAAACGACGCTGTAATGTGAATCGAGTGGCTGTTCTTTGCTAGTGTGGGTGTTCCGTCAATCCGCTTAACTAATTGCCCGCCCCTGCTAGAAGATCGTAATCGTCCGGCGCCGCCACCTTCCCCGCCGAGATTCACCGAGGAATGCTCGCCGCTCAATTTCCTGGAGCGACGAGTATGCAATCGGCAAAGACGAAACAGTTCTGGCAGCGCCACGTTGACGGCTGGAGATCAAGCGGCCTGACGCAGAAGCAGTACAGTCAGAAGCACGGCGTCAACGCACTGACGTTGGCACAGTGGAGCCACCGGCTCAAGCGTGATCGCACCGAAGTACCTGGTCGCGCGCTGGTGCCAGTCCGGGTTGTCGGCGAAGTTTCGCCTGCGACGATTCAGGTGCAGCATGATGCGTGGCGCATTTCGGTGCCGGTTGGGACGGATACGCATTGGTTAGCCACGCTGATGCGCGAGATCGTGGCATGCTGAGCCCGACGGCCTGGTGGATCGCGATCGAGCCGGTCGATCTTCGGTGTGGCATGGATCGCTTGCTGGCAACGATCGCGATTCAGTTTGGCCACGACGGTGCCGCCGGCGGGGCCTACGTCTTTCGCAATCGCAGTGGCACGCGCATCAAGGTCGTGTGCGCTGATGGCAGCGGCGTGTGGATGTGCGTGCGACGACTCAGAGAGGGGCGATTCGTCTGGCCGCGCAGTACCGATCGCGTTTGCGAGATCGATGCGCAATCGTTCGCGTGGTTATGCACGGGCGTTGATTGGCATCGATTAAGCGCCAGACCGCTGGTCGGCGCGCTGGTATAACTTTACAATCACCGGATGAGCATCGACACGCCGGCCACGGACGATCTGCAAGCGCAATTGCGCGCGGCGTTGGCGGCATTGGCAGAACGCGACACTCAGATTGCCGCACGAGATGCTCTGCTGTCGCAGCGCGATGCTCAGATCATCGAGATGGCCACGGTTGGTGCGTATCGCGAAGCGCGCATCAAGACGCTGGAGTCGCAACTGGCGGAGATGAATCGCCGACTGTTCGGCCGCCGTTCCGAACAACTGGATCCGGCGCAGCGTCTGTTGTTTGAAGAGGCGTTTAACGAAGATGTCGCGGCGATCAAGGCGGAGCTGGAGACACTCAAGGCTTCGCCGTCACCATCGTCGGCGCCTCGCCAGCCCAAGCGTTTGCCATTACCGGAGCATCTGCCCCGCGTCGAAGTCCGCCATGAACCGGCTTCGTGCGCCTGCGCGGCCTGTGGCGGCACGCTGACGCCGATGGGCGAAGATGTGAGCGAGCAACTCGACTGCGAACCCGCGAAGTTCTTCGTTCGCCGGCACGTTTATCCGAAGTACGCCTGCCGTGCGTGCGACACCGTGACCGCCACGCCCAGTGTGCCGAACATCATTGAACGCGGACGGTTCGCGCCGGCGTTCATCGCGCACTTGCTGGTCGGCAAGTATGCCGACCATGTGCCGTTCTACCGGCAGCAGCAGATCTACGCACGCAGTGGCATCGAGCTGGCACGCTCCACCATGACGGATACGTCGGGCGCCGTCGGCGTGGCGCTGATGCCACTGGTGGCGGCAATGAAAGCGGATCTGCTGGGTCGGGGTGTGATCCACGCAGACGAAACGCCGCTCGCCATGCTGGATCCAGGCGCTGGCAAGACGGCTCGTGCGTACTTGTTTGCCTACACCTCGGCCCACGGTCCGCCGATCACCATCTTCGACTTCTGCACGAGCCGCAGTGGCGAGAACGCCCGGCGCTTCCTTGGCCCGTTCCGCGGTCACCTCGTCGTGGACGACTACAGCGGGTACAAGGCGCTCTTCGGCGATACCGTGACCGAAGTCGGTTGCTGGGCGCATATCCGTCGACGGTTCTTTGAGTTGCATGCCGCGAAGTCCAGCGCGCATGCCGAGCCCGCGCTGCGCTACATCGCCGAGCTTTACCGCATCGAAGCGCAGGCCAAGGGGTTGGATCCACCCGAGCGACAAGCGCTTCGACAGCAGCATGCACGCCCCATCCTCGATGCCTTCCAGCAATGGATCAGCGAGGTCTCCGCCATTGCCTTGCCCAACAGCGGCCTGGCCAAAGAGCTCGCGCACACCCGCAAACGCTGGCCCGCGCTAATCCGCTACGTCGATGACGGAACACTTCCGATCGACAATAACCCCGTTGAGCGCTCGATCAGGCCCATAGCGCTCGGTCGCAAGAACTGGATGTTCGCTGGATCCAAGATGGCCGGCGAACGCGCCGCCGCCATCATGAGCCTCATCGCCACCGCCAAGCAGAACGGCCACGAACCGTTCGCTTACCTCAAGGATGTGCTGACCCGCCTGCCAACCCATCCCAACAGCCGTATCGCCGAGCTACTGCCTCATCGGTGGCAGCCGGTGGTGTGATCTTCTGCGGTACGGCATTGCGGCGGAAGGTGGTCTTGCCGAACGCTTACGACGGCGGCGTGTGCCGGTGGATTCAGATACAAGCCGATCACGTCTGCCGCTTTGGCTTCAAAGTCCGGATCGTTCGATACCATATGAACATCCAGACGATGAGGGCGCACACCGTGTTTGCGCCAGATGCGCTGCACCGTAGAGAACGAAATATCCTTCAACTCCGCGGCAAGTTTGCGACTCGTCCAATGCGTGGACCCATCGCGCGGCAGATGCTTGAGCGTGCGATCCAACACTCGCGCATCAAGCTCGGCCACCGGTTGTCGAGGTGTTCGGCCAGGGTGAAATGACACCAACCCCGCAATCCCGTCCGACTCATACATCGCTATCCAGCGCGATACAAAGCCGTCATTGCAAGCCAACTTGTCGCGGATGTCGACTCGTCGCTCGCCGTCCGCCCAAAGCAATACGCAGCGCGCTCGTCGAACCAGCGCAGCACTGCTCTTTCGCTTGCGCATAACTGCGTCGAGTTCGTCGCGTTGATCTTTCGTCAATGTCAGTCGAGGCATGCGACACTATGCGACAAACGTGCTACCAATTTCAATGTTTCAGTGGACTAGGAGACATTTATGGGCAGGGCACGCCTCCCACTCGCCTGTCGATGTGATGGCGTGTACGAGTAGTGCGCAGTGGTCACACGCCGGTAAAAGATAGTTGATCAGAACCGTACTACTGTCGTGCGAGGAAAGCGCATGAGCTTAGCCAGGAATAGATTGTTCAGTGCAGCACTGGGCGCTTTCGCTATTGCGATAATCTTCGATGCAAGAGCGAGCCGATGGGTGGGTGCATTGGAGCAGTTTGATATCGTGGACCTCGCCGTTGTGTCAGTTCATTGCAGGCGAGTCAACGATTGCTATGCAAACGTATTGGATCCAAACGGATTTGTTCACCATTTGTCACCAGGTGAATTTATTGGTCGGAATCAGGGCAAGGTAAATAAGATAGAAAAATGCGCAATTCATTTCGTGGAACTATATAAAAATAGCGATGGCGTGTGGTACGAAAAAGAAAATGAGTTGCGTTTTTCGGATGAGTATCGCCCGGCTGGCTGCCCTTGATCTGCGGGGTGGACTTTTCTTTCGCTGAAATCCTAAGACGAAGGGCGCGGTTTTGCCGCGCCCTTCGTTCGTTACCAGGTTGATTCAACTTCTCAGTCGTCAAACCCATCCGCAAAGATGCTGTCCATGATCACCACCTGCGCCGAATTGCTCGGGCTGTTGTGGTGATGGAGCAGCAGCAGTCCGGTGGAACCATTGGCCTGCATGTTGGCTTCGTTGTAGGTGACGTTGAGCGTGCTGCCGTTGAGATCCTGCAGCAGGATCGGCAGGCCACCAGCGCCGCCGCTGGTGGTAATGCCCGGGGTGGCCGAGTTGTAGGTGTAGACACCCGGCACCGAGGCTACCGAGCCCGTGCACTGGTTTGGCGTCGCGAGGGTTACGCAGTTCGACGCAAAGCCTGGACAGACGGCCACTGCATATCGGAAGTTGGTGTCGCCGGCGGTCAGACCCAGTTGCGAGGCGGTGGCGCCCAGCACGAGGACGTTGTTGTCGAGTACGGCCGAATCGATCTGCGCAGCGCTCTGCATGTTCACGAAGCCTGTGGGGCCGGCGAACGAGACGCTGCTCGGCGGCGTGAGCACGGCGTTCATGAAGACGTCCTGGCCGCTGACGTTCTGGCCAAACAGGCGGGCCAGGTTGCCGAGGTTGGTGTTGAAGATGACGCGGTCAAAGTTGCCGTCTTCGTTGTTGTCGACGCAGATGCTGAAGGACGAGTGCGTCGGCGTGCCCCAGGGTCCGTACGTTGCGATACCGAACAGGTAGGCGCTGTTGGTGGCGTCGTAATTGACGCCCACGTACTTGACGTTCTGGTAGCCCTCGAGGTTGTTGTCCTGCGCGTTGGTCACCTGTAGTTCGAACGGCGACACCAGCGAGACGTGATCCGTCGTGCCGAAGTTGCCCGTACAGGTGGCGCCTGGCGTACCGGTGCAGACATCCTGGCCAGTCAGCGGCAGTGCAACGACACCCGCAGTCGGCGAGCCCGGCGGATTGGTGTCCGGCGCGGCCATGTCCGAGTGCGGACGGTGGGCCATGTTGATCGCGACGCGGGCCACTTCGTTGCCGGTCTTGCTGACGATCAGGTTGGCCGACTCTTCCGACAGGAAGTGACGCGGCAGCGGTCCGAGGTTGGCCAGCGAAGCCGGGGCGCCCTGGGACTGCGTCGACGCCATAGAGGGATCCAGGTAGCGATCCATCTGGGCGGCATCCGCGCTCATCTGCACAGGCACCAGCACGCTGCCCCCGGCCGGAATCGCGACCGTGGTCGAGCCCGTCAGGGCGAACGCCACGCCCGGCGAGTCGGTATTGGTGTCCAGCGCCAGGGTCACGTTCTGGATGAACGCGGTGCGGTTCTGCAGACGCACGTTGCGGCTGACCGTCGTGGTGCCCTTTACGTCGACATTGAACGTGACAGCGGCATTGGATGGATCCAGGTCATCGACGGCCGTGATGATGTTGGTGCCCGCATCGGGTACATCGATGCGGCCCACGCCCACGCGGTTGGCCGAGTACGTGGCCACGGCACCGGCCGGTGCCACCGAGAGATCGTGCGAGGACGAGCTGGTGAGGATGGCCTTGATCTGGTCGGTGCTGGCTGTCGGGTTCTGCTGGCGCACCAGCGCAGCGAGGCCGGCTGCATGCGGCGAGGCCATCGAGGTACCGCTGAGCACCAACGGTGCACCAAGGGCGATGTAACCCGTTGCGTTCGGCGTCTGGCAGCCCTGCGCGGCGGCGGTGCAGGTCACGCCGGTCTGTGCCGAGGTGATGCTGGTGCCCGGGGCCGCGAGGTCCGGCTTCTGGTAGTGCGCACCGGCGATGCCGCCCGGTCCGCGCGAGGTCGAAGCGCTGATCGTGTCGGTGCCCTGGTTGAGCGTCGCATTGACGGTGCCGCCAGCGATGGCGGTGCGGAAGGCGTTGGCGTCCGCGAGCGCGACCGAGACTGCCGGGATGGTGACGGCGGGAATCGTCGCATCATCCGCCATGCCGGGCGGCGTATTCGGCGCGTTGCTGGTCGCGACGTTGCCGATGATCACGCCGACCGCGCCATTCAACTGCGCGTTGTACGCCTTGCGCTTGAACGGGCAGCTGCCGCGATCAATGAAGGCGATCTTGCCGGCTACAGCCGCGGCGTTCGTAAACGGCGTCTGGCAGCCGTCGGTGAGCGTGCCGGTACCGCCGGGTGGTTCGGTCGCGGTGGACGCGTCATCCACGGCAACGACGTCTGCCGTGAGGCCGCTGGGCGGAGGGGCGGTGCCGAACGACGCGCTGCCCACGATCTTGTAACCGGCAATCCCTGCGGGGGCGTTGACAAACAGAGGGCCAGCCACGCCCGGGTCCACCGAGTTGGCAGTGGCGATGACCTTGCGGCCTGAGCCGGGGCTACCGCTGATGAAGTAGGTGTCCGCTGCGTTGCCCGCGGACGTGACCACGATCATGCCGGACAGTGTCGCGTTGTCCGAAGCCTCGGCGCTGGCGTCCCA
Source organism: Tahibacter amnicola (assembly GCF_025398735.1). Classification (NCBI taxonomy): domain Bacteria; kingdom Pseudomonadati; phylum Pseudomonadota; class Gammaproteobacteria; order Lysobacterales; family Rhodanobacteraceae; genus Tahibacter; species Tahibacter amnicola. The sequence continues at coordinate 194,458 of NZ_CP104694.1, read as the reverse complement.
GGGCAGGCCGAAGTTGGAACCGAGCGACATGTTGATGACGTCCAGCCGATCGGACAGGTCATCGTCATTGTTCGGGTCGGTGGCATGGTCGATGGCCTCGACGGTGACGTTGGTACTGCCGCCGCAACCGAAGACACGGATGCCGTAGAGGCTGGCGCGCGGCGCGACGCCCGGGCCGATCTTCATGCCGGCGAAATCAGCTGTGGTATCCCACGGGCCGCCGTAGGCGGCGTTGGCCATGGTGACGCCGAAGCCGGCGGCACTGCCCGCCACGTGGGTACCGTGGCCGTTGCAGTCCATCGGATCCGGATCGGGTGCCGGGGTGTTGCTGCCGGTGTAGGCGTCGCCGACGAGGTCGATACCGCCGATGACTTTGGCGGTCGGGAAGATCGGATTGCCGCCGATCTGGTCGGTGATGATGGTGCGGTCGTTAGCCTGGTAATCGGCCAGAAGGCCCGTTCCGCCGAAATCCGGGTGCTGGTAGTCAAGGCCCGTATCGATGATGCCGATGCGAATGCCTTCGCCCTTCACGCCGGCCACGTTTACCGGGGTGCCTTCCCATAGCACCGGCGATCCGAGGAACGGCACGCTGGTCTGGTGAGTCAGGGTGTGACGCGGAAGGAACTCCACGCGCTTCACGCCGGCCATTTTTCGCACGGTGTCCATTTCCGACACGGGCATGCGAACGGCGATGCCGTTCAGCACGCGACCGACGCGGAACAGCTCGGTGGCGCGTACGCCACTGGCCAAGAGCCGGGTCGAGAATTCGCTCTGCTGTGATTTGATGCGTGCGGCTGCGGCGCGGGATGCGGCACCGGCCGCGCTCTGTGCGAGGACGCCACCACCGGCGCGCTGCAGCGCCTGCGCATAGTCGAAGACAGCGGGATCACCGTTAAGCACGATGATGACGCTCGCCATACCTTCGGCATCGATCAACGAATCCTCTGCCAAGGGCGCGACGGTGGCGACCTGTGGACTGGGCCCAATTCCTGCATTCACGGACGGTGTTACTGCTCCAAGCGCCAGTACAACGGACGCTGTGAGCACCGAATATTTCGGACTACGCAACATGAAAACCCCCGAGCAGATGCCAAGTGGTGAGAGTCGCGCTGGCGAGTCAGCGCGACCTGCTTTGGTACGGTGGAAATGCTCGGAAGTCAATGCGGCGCCGCACCAATCTAGGGCAGAACCCTTGCGCTTGCGGTTGAATCCGTCATGACAGAATCCCATATCCGTGCGCGAAGGGATGCGATGCGTAAGCGGCTTCCGACCGGCCATGACTTCCGTCATGGGGTCGCGATGCAGCGCCACCGGCGCTTTTCCGGGCGCGCCGAAATGCGTCGCGGGTGCGGTGGGCTACAAAACTTTTCAGCTTCACAGGTTGCCGTTTGTGCTAATTTGAACGTGCAGGTTTTCCCCCGACAGTGCGGAGGTCGTTATGCGACCGAATAAGCTGCAGTTGTCTCTCCTGGCCTTTGCGTGCTCCTTCCCGCTGCTGGCCACAGCGCAGGCCCCGACGTCCTCGGACAAGACGCCGGCCTCCTCCGCCGCCACGGAAGCGGCCCTAGCCGTCACCGACCTTGACCTCTACCAGCGCGGATTGCAGCTGGAAATCGACGCTTTGCGCCTTGCCCAGCAGCGATTGATGGCTGCGCGCGAAGCCCGTGATGATGTGTCGGAAAGTTCCGCTTTGCAGCCGGTGCTGACAAGGCAATATGAGCGCAATGCGGCAAAAGCGCTCAATGTGGAATTGCGTCACTATCGCGATATCAAGCGCCGCTTCGGTGACATCCTCGTCCTGGGCGAGTACATCGACCAGCTCAATGCGCAGATGGAGCAGCTGCACCAGACCGGACTTTCGGCCAAGCAGCGCGCCGACCAGCGCAAGGCATTGGAAGAGGCGCGGGCCAAGGCGGTTGATCCGTATGCTCTGCTTGACGTAGCACTGCGCGATGCGCTCAAGCAGCGCGCCGATGCGCTGGTCCGCCTGCGTATCAGCAATCGCGATCTGGTTCAGGAAATGACCAGTCGGTGAGTGATCCGTAAGACCCGGGGGAAGCGCCGGAGCGATCCGGCGCACCCTGGGGCGCGTCCGGCCGGCGCTGCCGCGCGGCGATGCAGGACGATTTCCGCTAAAAAACCTGTCAGATCTGACAGTCAGGCGGCGCGCCGCAATCCCTGCTGCAACCCGCTGGGCAGACGCACGCTGGCCGCGACCGGCAAATGGTCGGAGAAGGCCTGGGGCAGGGTCCACACGCTGTCGACTTCCAGTTCCTCGGTCACGAGGATGTGGTCGATCGCGCGGCGCGGACGCCAGCTGGGGAAGGTCGGTGGGGGTGCTATGGGCGGGGTCAGCCGTGTGCGCCGGTAGAGCTCGCGCAGCTCGACACTGTCGGCGGCGCAGTTGAGATCACCCATCAGTACGGCATAGGGAACGTCCTGCAGCAGTTCGGCGATGAAGCCGAGCTGGCGCATGCGCGCCTCGGGGCCGAGCGACAGGTGCGAGATGACCACGCACAGCGCGTCGCGGCCCTCGCCGAAGCGCGCCAGCAGCGCACCGCGGCCCGGGATGCGGCCGGGCAGGGGATGGTCGATCACTTCGTTGGGTTCGATGCGGCTGATCAGCCCGTTGGCCGACTGGGCCAGGCGCGAGACGCGCCGGTTGGGCTGGTGGCTCCAGTAGGGGAAGCCCGCCGCCTCGGCGATGTACTGGGTCTGGTTGAGGAAGCCCGAGCGCAGGGTGCCGGCATCGGCCTCCTGCAGGCCGACCACGTCGAATTCGCTCAGGGAGCGGGCCAGCGCCTCGAGATTGGCGCGTTTGCCGGGGTGAGGCAGCCAGCTGCGGGTGACGTAGTCCCGGTAACGGCCCACGCTCGCGCCCGCGACGATGTTGCAACTCAGAAGCCGCAACCGGCCGTTGTCCTTGCTTGCGGGTGCCGCTTCGGTCGAGAGGGCCATGCGCGGAGCCTAGTCCGGTGGCGCGCCGACCCGCAAGCGCGGGTCGTAACATCTGGTCAACCGCGGCGCCCGATGGGCGCCGCGGTTGGACGGGCTTACTTGCCGCCCTTCCTGGCGGCCAGTTCCTTGTCGACCAGCCACAGCACCAGCTCGACCATCTCGGCGTAGCCGCCGGCCGCAGCGGCGGTCACGCGGTACTTGCCGTTGACCACGATCGAGGGCGTGCCGTCGATCTTGTACTGGCGGACGCGTTCCTGGTCCTTGGTGATGCGGCCTTCGACGACGAAGGAGTCGGCAGTGGCGAGCACGGCCTTCGGATCGGCGCCGAGCTGGCCGTAGAACTGGGCGATGTCTTCCATCGAGGCCATCGGCTTGCGGTCACGGTGGAGCGCATCGAACAGGGCCTGGTGGGTCTTGTCGAGGATGCCCAGCGATTCGGCGGCGTAGTACGCGCGGGCGTACGGCACCCAGCTGGGATTGAAGATCGCCGGGATGTAGCTGAACTGCGCATCCTTGGGCAGCTTGGCCTTGATCTCGTCGGCCTGCTGCTGGAAGTGCGCGCAGTGCGGGCAGGCGTAGGAGAACACTTCGACCACCTCGACCTTGGCGCCCGAGGTCGTCGCCACCGGCGGATCGATCACGAAGTAGTGGGTCTCGGCCTTCCAGTCGGTCTTGGCGGCGGCTTTTTCTTCCGCGGCGCCGCAGGCGGTCACGGTCACAAGGCCCATCAACAGCACGAAAACACGCTTCAACATACGAGGGTCTCCAGGACGAAATCCTTAGCGGCCGGCGCTTTCTTTCTGCACCAGGTACAACACCACGGCTTCGACTTTCTCGTCGCTGCCGGCCGAGCGGGGTTCAACGCGGTACTTGCCGTTGACGATGATGGTGGGCGTGCCGCCGATCTGGGCCTGCTTGATGTAGGCGTCGGCCTGCTTCATTTTCGTATTGATCGAGAACGAGCTGGAGGTTGCCAGGAAATCGGCCGCCTTGACGCCGTACTGTTCGTAGTACTTGGCGACGTCTTCCATCGTCGGTGGCGGGCTCTTGGGCTTGCGGTCCGGCGTCAGCAGGGCGAGCGGGCCGTTCTTCCACACGGCATCGAACATCGGGTCGTGGGCCTTTTCGGCAACGCCCAGGGCTTCGGCGGTGAAATAGGCGCGCTGGAACAGCGGCCACTGCTCGGCGGTGTTCCACGAGGCCGGCACGTAGCGCACCGTCACGTTGGGGGGCAGGTGGCTCTTGAGGGTCTTCATGTGCGGGGCGAACCGCAGGCAGGCCGGGCAGCCGTAGGAGAAGACTTCCGTCACTTCGATCTTGTCACCGCTGACCGGCAGGGCCGGCTCGATGACGCTGTAATGCTCACCCTCTTTCCACGGACCATCCTGGGCGAGGGCTACCGGGGCGAGAACGAGGCCGGCAACGGCAAGGGCGAAACGCTGGAACATCCGGAACTCCTGCGAAGAGGCCGCCAGGGCGGCACGGCGTGATGACTTTGCCGGGTCCGGAGGTTAAGCCGGGAAACCCGGCGCCGGTATCGGCGCAGGACACAGACACGCCAAACCGGTACTGGTTCGCGCTGAACGCCGCGGTGTTGGCGCGGCGTTCAGCGTGCGAAACGTCAATGCTTGGCGTCGGCGTGGCCGGCGGGGGCCGCGTCGGCGTGCTCGACCGTATGCAGGCCCTCGGCATAGGACGCCACGGCGTTGATGTCCTGTTCCGACAGGCGCTTGGCGATGTCCGGCATGATCAGGGCACGATCATCGGTGCCCCAGGTGGTGCCGCTCTTCCATTCCTTGAGCTTGGCGACGACGTAGTCGGTCCACTGGCCGCTCAGCTGGGCGTAGCCCGCACCCGAATTGCCGCGGCCGGCCGGGCCGTGGCAGGCCATGCAGGCCGGCACGCCCAGGGCGGTGTCACCGGTGCGCCACAGCTGCTCACCGCGCGCCTTGAGGGCCTGGTCGCCGTTGCCCGGCACTGCACGCTTGCTGGCGAAGTAGGCGCCGAGGTCGGCCATGTCCTGTTCGGACAACGGGGCGGCAAAACCGGCCATCACCGGATTGACGCGCTTGTTCGATTTGAACAGCGCGAGCTGGCGGGCGATGTAGTCGGCCTGCTGGCCGGCGATCTTGGGGTACTGCTTGTCGGACGAATTGCCGTCCGGGCCATGGCAGGCGCCGCACGCGGCGGCCTTGGTCTCGCCGGCCTTGGCATCGCCCACCAGGGCGTGGCCGGCCGTCTCTGCGTGGACCGAAAACGCGGCGAGCAAGCCCGCCAGAGCAACTACGCGCCGAAAACTCATTACACTCGACTCCAAAATCTGCTGGTAATCCGGCCGGCCCCGACCGCGGCGACGCCGCGGGGGCGGAAAATCGCCGGATTGTACCAGCGCCCCCTGACGGTCAAACGCGCCCGCCGCGACCGCCCCGCAACGAGCATCCCGATGTCCGAAAACCTGTTTCGCCGCGCCCAGTTCCAGCTGGCGGCGCATGAACTCCGCCAGCTTCCGGCCGACCGCGGCGCGGAGATCGCCTTTGCCGGCCGCTCCAACGCCGGCAAGTCCAGCGCGCTCAACACGCTGTGCGACCAGACGGGGCTGGCGCGCACCTCCAAGACGCCGGGCCGCACCCAGCAGCTGGTGGTCTTCACCCTCGATGCCGACCGCCGGCTCATCGACCTTCCCGGCTACGGCTACGCCAAGGTGCCCGAGGCGCTGCGCGACCACTGGCGCAAGGTGATCGACCAATACCTGAGCGACCGCCAGTCCCTGCGCGGCGTGGTGCTGATCATGGACAGCCGCCATCCGCTCAAGGATTTCGACCGGATGATGCTGACGTTCTGCCGCGACATCGGCCTGCCGTGCCACGTGCTCATGACCAAGGTCGACAAACTCTCGCGCGGCGAAGCGGCGCGCACGCTGCAGCAGACGCGCAAGGAAATGGGATTGCTGTGTCCTGACGCCACTGCGCAACTGTTCTCGTCGCTGCACAAGATTGGCGTGGACGAGGCGCGGGCCACGCTGGCGCAGTGGCTGAATGCGGAACCGGCGGAGCCGGACGCCTCGTAGTGCGAGGCGCGGGACCAAAAGAGATCGTCCGGAAGACGGACAAAAAAATAGTCGCGACAAGATCGACTTGGGTTCTCGGGCCAGAGCCCTTGTCGATCTTGCCGCGACGTTGGTGGCGATTGGCACTCATCCCGGTGCGTCTCGCTGGGTGTAAGACTACGGATCAGTAATCGCACCGGCTTGCACGATTTCACCGCGTCGGTGCCGATTTCTGGATAGTTGATCGTGACTTTCGGCCTACGCCGACGTACGTAGCCGCGGATCGAGCCAGGCGCGAAGACCATCCACCAGCGTATTGGCCACGATGACCAGCGCCCCGGCGATCACCACGACACCCATCACGAGGGTGTAGTCGCGATTGAGCGCGCCCTGCACGAAATAGCGCCCCATCCCGGGAATGCCAAAGACGTGTTCCACCACCGCCGAGCCGGTGATGACTGCGATCAGGGCAGGACTGAGCCAGGCCGTTACCGGTAGCAACGCCGCCGGCAGCGCGTGAACGAGCAGGAGCCGGGCCCGCCCGATGCCGCGTCCGCGGGCCGCGCGGACCCATTCGCTGCCCAGGGCCTCGCACACGCCGGCGCGCGTGAGGCGTGCGCACCAGGCCAGGTTGGGCAGCATCAGTGCCACGATCGGCAACACCCGGTAGCGCCAGTCGCCGGCGACCCATCCGCCGGCCGGCAGCCATTTCAGCGTGACCGCGAACAGGAGGATCAGGATCGGTGCCAGCACGAACTTCGGCAATGCGCTGAGTGTCGCCGTCAACGCCATCAGCAGGCGATCGAGACGGCCGCCTTCGTGCGCGGCCGCGAATACGCCGATGGGTACACCCAGCAGCAGCGCCAGCAGCAGCGCGGCGCCACCCAGGCCTGCCGATACGGGCAGGCTCGCCGCGATCAGGGCATTGACGGTGAAGTCGGGGTATTGGAACGAGGGACCCAGGTCGCCGCGGGCGAGATCGCCGAGATAGGCCAGGTACTGCCGCGACAGCGGCTGATCGAGCCGGTAGCGTGCCGCCAGCTGGGCTTGCACTGCCGGCGGTGCAGCCTTCTCCGTGTCGAACGGACCGCCCGGCGCGGCGTGGAGCAGGGCAAAACACAGCGTCACCAGCAACCACAGGGTCAACAGGCCGCCGGCCAGGCGCGTCGCGAAAAGCCCCAGCCAGCGCATCACGGCGCCTCCCCGTCGCGCCAGCGCATCCAGCGCGTGGCGTGGTGATCGAGCGGGTTGCCTGCAAAACCCTCCAGGCGGTCATCGACCAGATGCTTGGACGAATAGAAGTACAAGGGCACCACGGCGTGCGCCGAAAGCACACGCGCCTCGGCGGCAGTCAGCAGCGCGGTTCGCTCGGTGCCGTCAGGCAGGAGGGCGGCGCGCGTCAGCGCGGCGTCGAATTCGGGATCGGCAAAGCCCGTGGTATTGAGCGGATTGTCCGGTCCGGAAAACGTCGCGAGGAAATCCAGCGGATCGTTCACGTCGGCGATCCAGCCGCCACGGAACACCTGGGTGATCACGCGTGCGCGCCGGTTTTGCACGAACACTTTCCACTCCTCGTTGCGCAGGCGCACCTGGGCACCGAGCGTCTGCCGCCACATGGCCGCGACGGCCAGGGCGAGCTTCCGGTGCAGGGTGGATGTGTTGTAGCGGATCTCCAGCTGTGCCGGCCGATCGGCCGAGTAACCCGCGGCAGCGTAGCGCTCCCGCGCCCGCGCGACGCGGGCCGCCGGGGTCAGCTGCGCCATCGGTAGCACGGGTGCCGCATGCCCGCGCGTGCCCGGCGGAACGATGCCAAACGCCGGTTGTTCACCCAGGCCGGTGATGTGGCGGGTGAGGATGTCGCGGTCCACCGCCAGGACGAGTGCTTCGCGCAGGGCCGGATTGTCGCGGAACGGCTCGCGCGTGAGGTTCAGTCCGAACCAGAAGCTGCCGACATAGGGGCTGATGCGCAGGCGCTCGCCGAACTGGGCGCGCAGCACGGGCAAGGGCTTGGGCGGCACCGTCTCGGTGATGTGCACGTCGCCGGCGAGAAACCGCTGCAGCTCGCTTCCGGCATCCTCGGTCACCACATAGCGGACGCGCGCGATGGCGACGTCTGTCGCGGCGTGGAAAAAAGTATTTTTCTCCATCTCGACGCTGGCATGCGGCGTCCAGCCCGAAAGCCGGTACGCACCGTTGCCGACCAGCCTGCCGGGGCGCGTGTGTTCCACGCCGTGGACGGCGATCGCGGGCAGGTACACAGGCATGGCGATCGGCAGGGCCAGGCGATCGAGCAACGGGACTGGTTCGTCGAGATTGATGTGCAGCGTGTGCGCATCCACCGCGGTCACGCCCAACGACTCGGGCGCGGCCTCGCCGCGCAGAATGGCCGAGGCATTGGCGATCGGCCGCAGCAGCTGCGCCATCGGAGCGGCGGTCTGCGGCGTCACTGCGCGGCGCAGGCTGGCGACGAAATCCTGCGCCGTCAACGCTTCACCGTTGGACCAGCACAGTTCGTCGCGCAGGCGGAACTGCCACTGGCGACCATCGTCTGAGACTCGCCAGGATCGCGCGGCACCGGCGATGATGGCGCCGTCGGCACCTTCGGTGACCAGTCCCTCGTACAGATCGCGCAGCAGGTTGCCGCAGGCCACCTCCTGGCAGCGGTGGACGTCGAGGGTGGCCGGTTCCGGTCCGTTTCCGCGAATCAGTTCGCGTGAACTCGCCGCCGGCGATAACGTCAGCAGCACAGTGAACACAAGGGTGGGCAGTCGCATGCGGGGCAGTTTTTCGGTTATACCAAAGTCGCGCAAGCCTCCCCTTTGAATTGTCCGGCCCGCCCCCAACTCGGCCCGCCTAGAACCAGCACTCGAAAAAAGGCAGACACGCATGTCCGGTCCCAGCGCCGTCAAGGAAGTCCCCGTTACGCGCCGCGAGCAGCTGGTGGAGTACATCGCCGAGGGCGCGCGGCCGTCCGCGCAATGGCGCATCGGCACCGAGCACGAGAAATTCGGTTTCCGCCTGGACGACCTGCGGCCACCCCCCTATGAGGGCGAGCGCGGTATCGGCGCGCTGCTGCAGGGGCTCACGCGCTTTGGCTGGGCGCCGGTCACCGAAAAGGGCACGTTGATTGCGCTCAGTCGGGGTGATGCGTCGATCACGCTGGAGCCTGCCGGCCAGCTCGAACTCTCCGGCGCGCCGCTGGAAACGATTCACGACACCTGCTGCGAGGTGGCCTGCCATCTGCGCGAGGTGAAGGCCGTCGCCGACGAACTGGGCGTGGGCTTTCTCGGCATGGGCTTTAACCCAAAGTGGAAACGTGAAGAAATGCCGTGGATGCCCAAGGGGCGCTACGCCATCATGCGGCGCTACATGCCCCTCAAGGGCGGCCTGGGTCTGGACATGATGACCCGCACCTGCACCGTGCAGGTGAACCTCGATTTCGGAAGTGAAGCCGACATGGTGAAGAAATTCCGCGTTTCGCTGGCGCTGCAGCCCATCGCGACTGCGCTCTTCGCCGATTCGCCCTTCACCGACGGCAAGCCCAACGGATTCCAGAGCTTCCGTTCCAACGTGTGGACCGACACCGATCCGGACCGCACCGGCATGCTCGACTTCGTGTTCGAAGACGGCTTCGGCTACGAGCGCTATGTCGACTATTTGCTCGATGTGCCCATGTATTTCAGCTATCGCGACGGTGAATACGTCGACCTGGCCGGCCAGTCATTCAAGCGCTTCCTCGATGGCAAGCTGGAAGCCCTGCCTGGTGCGGTACCCACGCTCAAGGATTGGGCCGATCACATGACCACGGCCTTCCCCGAGGTGCGCCTGAAGCGATACCTGGAAATGCGCGGCGCCGACGGCGGCCCCTGGAACCGTCTGTGCGCGCTGCCGGCGCTGTGGGTCGGCCTGCTGTACGACGACGCCGCGCTGGATGCCGCGTGGGATCTGGTCAAGGACTTCACGCTCGCCGAACGCCACGCCCTGCGCGACGGGGTGCCGCGGCACGGATTCAAGTTGCCGTTCCGCCAGGGAACGGTGCGTGAGCTGGCGCTGGAAACCCTGAAGATCGCCGGCCACGGCCTCGCCCGCCGCGCCCGCCGCAATGGCTCGGGTGCCGACGAAGCCGTCTTCCTTGAACCGCTGATCGAGTTTGCGCAGGCGAATCAGACGCCCGCAGAGCGGAAGCTCGAACTCTTTCACGGCAAATGGCAGGGGAATATTGATCGGGTGTTCAAGGAGTTCGCGTACTGACGGACGGGCCACCTTGCTCTCGCAGGTGGGCTGAAGCCCGACATCGCCAGGCGCAGAACCGTCTTTGCGTAGGTTGGCGCTGAGCGCAGCGAAGCCCGACATCGCCCGGCGTCATGGTGTGCGGGGGGCGTCGAAAGGCCAAGTCGTTTCGCTCGTCCTGCGCCCAACCGACTCCTCGCGTCTTGCGGTTCTGTAGGTTGGCGCTCAGCGCCAACCTACAGAAGGCGGGCCGGGCGGCGTTGTCATGGCCAATGCAGTCCCTGCCCAGCCTGCCGGCGCCTCGGCTCCCGTTCTAACCATCCGCTATTGGCACCACCCCCTTCACCGCTGACACTGCATGCTGCGCTGCATCATGGGATGGGAACGTCTGCTATGGGTCAGTCAGTGTCTGTCGAAGGTGGGGCCGGCTTGCGTGCGGTGGATTTCCCCAAGGTGGATCAGCCTCTGCGGGAGGACGTGAAGCGAATTGGCGCCCTGGTCGGGGAAATCCTGGCTGACCAGCTCGGGCCGGAATTCCTGGCGGAAGTCGAGCGGGTGCGGGCGGCGGCGATCGGGCGGCGGGAGGCGGGGGCGCCGGTGGAGGCGCTGGCGGATCTGCTGGCGCAGACGCAGCACCGGGCGGCGGATCTGGCGCGGGCGTTCTCGACCTATTTCCAGGCCATCAATGTGGCCGAGCGTGTACACCGGATCCGACGGCGGCGCGACTACGAGCGCGCCGGAGCCGAGCCCCAGCCGGGCGGACTGCGCGCCGTGATCGGCGCACTTCTGCGCGAGGGCGTGAGCGCCGAGGACCTGGCGCAGTTGCTGGGGCGCATGCGGGTCGAGCCGGTCTTCACGGCGCATCCGACCGAAGCGGTGCGTCGATCGCTGCTGGACAAGGAGCAGGCGCTGGTACAGGCGTTGATTGCGGATATCGACCGGCAACGCACGCCGGCCGAGCGACGCGCAGACCAGGAGCGCATGCGCCTGGCGCTAACGGCCGGGTGGCAGACCGCGGATGCGGCGAGCGAGCGGCCGACGGTCGCCGACGAAACCGAGCATGTGAGCTATTTCCTGGCTGACGTGCTGTACGCGGTGGTGCCGGTGTTCTACGAAGTCCTGCGCGACGTGCTGGACGAAGCGGGTCAGCCGGCAATTCCCCTGTCCACGCTGCTGCGGTTCGGCACCTGGGTGGGCGGTGACATGGACGGCAATCCCAACGTGGGTGCCGACACCATCGCGGCGACACTGGCGGCGCAGCGGGCACAGGTGATCGCGGCGTACCGGCGCGAGGTGTCGCAGCTGGAGCGCCTGTTGAGCCAATCCGGCTCCCGCGTGGCGGTCGATCCGGCAATCCTGCAACGACTAGCGGACTATCGCGAGCGCCTGCCACGAGCAGCCGCGCGGCAGAAGTCGCGCTATGCGGACATGCCCTATCGCCTGTTGCTGGAATTGATTGCCGCCCGGCTGGCCGCTACCGCGGCTGAACGCGAGGGGGGCTACGCGGATGTGGCGGAGTTCCGCGGCGATATCGCGCTGGTGGCCGACAGCCTGCTCACCCACGGCGGACGTCATGCCGGGTGGCTGGCGGTGCAGCGCCTGCTGCTGCGGATCGACACCTTCGGATTTCACCTGGCGACGCTGGATCTGCGCCAGGAGTCGAGCGTGCACGAGGCAGCGGTTGGCCGGATCCTCCAGGACGACGACTGGACGGCGCGCCCACTGGACGAGCGTCGCACGCGGCTGGTGCAGCGGCTGCAGGGCGACGGCGGCGCGCTGGCCCCGTTGGATGACCCCTGCCTTGCGGTGTTCCGCACCGTCGCCCAGGCGCAGCAGCGTTACGGTGCGGCGGCCATCGGGCCCTACATCATCAGCATGAACCGCAGCGCGGTCGACGTGCTCTCGGTGCTGGTGCTGGCGCAAATCGCGGGCTGCGTCGACGCCCAGAGGGTCGTTCCGCTGGATGTCGCGCCGTTGTTTGAAACGGTCGCCGATCTGCAGGCCGCGCCGGATGTCCTGGCCGAACTCTTCGCTGATCCGGTGTACCGGGCACACCTGGCGCGACGTGGCGACCGGCAGATCGTCATGCTGGGCTATTCGGACAGCGCCAAGGATGGGGGATTGTTCGCCTCGCGCTGGGCGTTGCAGCGGACCCAGGTGATCCTGACCGAACTGGCGCGCCGCACCGGCGTGCGTATCGCATTCTTTCACGGCCGCGGCGGTTCGATCAGCCGCGGCGGCGGCAAGACTGAACGTGCGGTGGTGGCCGCGCCGCGCGGTTCGGTGGATGGATTCCTGCGCCTGACCGAGCAGGGTGAAGTCATCCATCGCAAGTACGGCATCAAGGCGATTGCGCTACGCAACCTGGAGCAAACAACCGGCGCCGTGTTGCGGGCTTCGCTGCGGCCGCGCCCGCCGGAGCCGCGCGAGACCGCCTGGCGCGAAATGGCCTCCACCATGGCCGAAGCGGCACGGCTGCACTACCGGGCCCTGGTGCACGAGACGGAAGGCTTTGCCGACTATTTCCGTGCAGCAACGCCCATCGACGTGATCGAGCGGTTGCGCATCGGTTCGCGGCCGCCGCGCCGCGGCGGGGCCGGCGGCATCGACCGGTTGCGCGCCATTCCCTGGGTATTTGCCTGGTCGCAGAACCGCGCGGGGCTGACGGCCTGGTATGGCGTGGGAACCGGACTGTGTCGCGGAATCGAACGGTACGGCCGCGACGCCCTGCGTGAAATGGCGGCGGACTGGCCCTTCTTCGCCACGCTGATCGACGACATCGAGATGGTGCTGGCCAAGTGCGACATGGCGATCTACGCCCGCTATTCCCTGCTCGCCGGTCCGCTGCATGCGGTGTTCCATCCGCCGATCGCGGCGGAGTTCGAGCGCACGCGCCAGGCAGTGCTGGATCTCAAACAATCCGACACGCTGCTGGCGGGCGACCGGCGCCTGCGGGAATCCATCCGACTGCGCAATCCCTACGTCGATCCCATCAGCCTGTTGCAGGTGGATCTGCTGGCGAAATGGCGCGCTGCCGAGCGGCCGGAAGGCGATCTGTTCCAGGCTCTGGCGGCGACCGTCAACGGCATCGCCGCCGGCGTACAGAACACCGGCTGATTCCGCATGACAGAAACGACAACGGCGCCGTCCGGGGACGGCGCCGTGTTGCACGGATGAGGTCTACTCGCCGCTGACGGCGATCCGGGCCAACTGGAAGAACACGTCGGTGTTGTCGATCGTGCCACCGAACCGCATCGCGCCGCGGCCGTAGGCCGAGAGCGGAATGTCGGTCGCCGTGTGCACGGCCTGGTCGCCCGGCACCTGGCCGGTGATCAGGAATCCGGTGCCCTGGTTGCGCACGTTGGGGTTGGCCGGGGACTGCGACGGCGGGAACGGCTGCTGCGAATCCTTGGTCGGGAATGCGGTCGGCAGCCAGGTCTCGTAGCGGTCGGCGTTCGCACCGTAGCCGATCAGCATCTTGTGATCGACGACGGTGGAGACCGGGTAGCCGTCCTCTGCCAGGGTGTACTTCGGAAACTTCGCATCATCGTATACGCCGACCACGCTCTGGCCGCCGTCCAGCTTGGTCTGCAGCTGCGCGGCAGTGGCGGTGGCCGCACCGATAATCGCGGCGCCAGAGCACTCGTGATCTGCGGTGACGATCACCAGGGTGTCGGGATGTTCGCGGGCGAAGCGCTGCGCCACCGCGACGGCGCGGTCGAACTCGAGCACTTCGAGGATCCAGCGGTCCGTATCCATCAGATGCGACTGCTTGTCGATCGACGCCGCTTCGATCATGGCGACAAAACCCTTGGGATTCTTCGACAGCACCTGCAGGGCGCGATCGGTCATCTCGTCGAGCATGGGTTGGTCGGGAAAACCGAAGGCGTCGACGACGCTGCGGTCGCCGCGGCGGCCGTTGATCTTGTCGAAAGCGACATTCATGTTCGAATACGCGAACAGGCCCAGCAGCTTGTCCGGCGTCGGGCCCGCGAACGCGGCGTCCAGCGCGGACTTTGTCGGCGCGTAGCGATAGCCGGCGGCCTGGAAGTCGGCGATCAGGTCGCGCTGCGGATCGATTGCGCCCTTGGTGGCGCCCCAGCCGGCGACGAGGTCGTCCGGCAGTACGTAGTCGTTCTTGGCCACTCGCTGCGAACCGTTCACCGGCTGTGGGCTGGTCGAGGCGGAGGCATTGGGCAGGAACCACTTGCGGCCGCCGCCCATCAGCACCGTCAGGCCGGTGAGATGACGGTCATCCAGGTACTGGTCGACGATACCGGTGCCGTTGCCGCGCGAGGACGTATGGATCGCATTGGCGGCCGGCGTGGCGTCGAACACGTCGGAAGTGGTCACGATGCCCAGCGATTTGCCCTGCAGCGTGTGCAGGTATTCGGCCAGGTACTCGATGCGGGGGTTGTCGAACGCATTGAGCGTGTCGTCGGGGAACACGCCTTCTTCGTTGTTGGCGGCCTTGTTGCCCGACACGTAGTTGGCCATGCCGGGGGCGGAGTCCGTGACGATGGAGTTGAGCGACGCCGTCATCACCATCGCCGTCGCCGGGAAGGTGTCCATTGCCAGCTTGCCCTTGGCTTTGCCCTGGGCGTAGCCCTTGGCCATGATGCGCGCGGCGGTGCGGTGCGATGAACCCATGCCATCGCCCACCAGCAGGATGATGTTCTTGGCCTTCTGGCCGTTGCCGGCAGTGATGTCCACGATTTCGAAATTGCCCGACGCTTCGATCACCGCGCCGTTGGACTGGCGTGCCGTGACCGTGAAGGTGTGCACGCCCACGACGCCGGTGGAATAGGCGCGCTCGGTCAGGACGGCGGTGTTGGACGGCAGGCCTGCCACCAGCACGCAGCCTGAGCCACCCTTGGTCTTGCCGGTATCCGGATTGATGCACGTCTCGGCCGGGCCCGTTTCGGTGACCTTGCGGGCACGGGTCGGACGCGGGTCGAAGATCAGGCGGCTGCCGGCGTAGATCGGCTGCAATGCCAGCTTGCCGTCGACGCGAAACTCGAACGAGGTAATGGTCTGGCCTGGATCCGGCTGCACGGTGGCCTGCAGGTCGAAACGCTGCCCCGGCAGGAAGCGCGCGATGACCGGTGCGGCCTGGCCGCTGGCGAAGAGTTCGCTCGGTGGCGTCAGGCGCGACACGGTAGCCGCCTGCGCCGTGGTGAAAAGACTCGCCAGCGCCAGGGCCAGCGTGGCGGCGGTGCCGCCGGGGAAGGTGCGGGAACGCATGAACATCTCCATGGGAGTCAGAGGGCGGCGAAACGACGTTACGGGTGGGCGTGCGTGGACGGCGACGGGGGGTGCCTGCGCGCCAGGCGGGTCAGCTGGCGCGCCAGCTTCTCGTCCAGCTCCAGCGAAAGGTTGAGGATCCGGCTGCTGCGCGCATCCTCGCGGGGCGCCAGGCGCAGCGTGCCGGTGACCTGGATCAGGCCGGCGAAATAGGGCACGTCGACGGCATTGGGCAGGACGACGGCCACGGTGGTGGCGGGCACGTCGTCGGCGAGACCTTCGTCTTCCTCGCCGGCCATGACCGGCAGCGGTGACAACAGGAACAGGCCCGGGCTGCTCGCTGCCCCCTTGACCATGTAGCCGACCATGCGGACGCGCTTGCCATCGAGCGCGCGTACGGTGTCGGTCAGCGCCAGGCCGGCCGGGCCGACGGGACGCTGGAAGATGTCCTGGAACTTCAGGTCGCTCACACCGCGCGGTGCGGCGCTGGCGGGTACGCTGACCGCGAAGGCTTTTGGTACAGAAAGCGTAGCATCGGAAAGGCCCAGGGACGCGGTGGCCCAGAGGGCGAACGCTGCTGCGGTGTGAAACATGGAATGGCTCCGCTACGCCGGCGCGGCCCGGCGCTGGCGGTGCTATCGGGATTTGAAAGCGGGGCGGCGCAGGCAGATGCGCTGCGTACCCCATCGGCCGCGCAGGCTAGGGGAGGATTGTGTAACCGCGATTACACGCCGTGGCATGGCCTGCCGCGACGTCCATACGACACGGTGCGCGGAAAGCGGTTGCCAACACACTATCGCGTGGCAGGGTGGCCGATCCGATGGCGCATCGCGATGCGGGGCATCGTGGGCTTCCATCCCACGATTCCGTATACAGCGGTGCTATGTAGTAAAAGGAAAAACGGTGACCGTGGCGGACGGATCAGCCCTTTCGCCGCCGCAACGTGTGCTCGTAATCCTCAAAGCGCATCTTCGCGATGGCGCGCCTGTCCGGCGTGCGCACCACCAGCCCTTCGGGCTTGCCGCTGGCGGCCGCATCCAGGGTACTCAGGCTGCGAGCGATGTGTTCGCCGAGAAAGGCGTGCGCAGCCTCAATATCCTTTGGCATGGCGCTGCCGTCGAGCGTGCCGATACGCGGCGTCAGCTGAAGTCCCAGTGCGTCTGCCGTGGCGACGAGCGCGGTTTCCTCGAGGAACACCTGGCCGCCGCTGTCGCGCCAGCTGGAAATCTCGCGCGTGTCGCGCACGAGGAGCTGCGCGTAATCGGCGATGACCGCCACGTCGAAGAGGCGGTAGGCCACCGACTGGTCCGTCGTGTAGTGCTTGCTCGCGGCCGTGATCTTCCCGCCGTAGAGTTCGACGAAGAGCACGGTCACGGCATCGGCCGTGTGCGGATGGCGCAGGCGTTCGGCGAAAGGCTTGAGCGCCTCGACGATGCCCAGCGCCGGATTGCCGATCAGGTCGCCGCGCGCGTAGAGCAGTTCCTCGCGGCTACCGAGCAGGTAGCTGCCATCCGGCAGGCTGATCAGGCGCGTGTTGGTGCCGTCGACCTTCTCGGTCAGCACGACGGGCCCGTCAAACGGCACCGTTTCGGGCAGCAGTCCGCCGTTGCGGGGGTCGAGTGCGTGGTAGGTCGGGATCGACGGGTATTTGGTCAGCGAGTTCAGTCGCGTCAGGTCGGTGGTGCGGATGTCAAACACAATAGCTCCCGTGGATGGAACGGACGGACGCCGGTTCCGGTGTGACGGTACCCTGTGGGGAAGGGACTGATTATGATCGGCGGATGGTTCGCGCGATTGCCGTGAACGCCACTGTTCACCAAGGAGAGTCCGATGAAGTCCCGTGCCGCCGTCGCCTTTGAAGCGGGCAAGCCGCTGGAGATCGTGCAGATCGACGTGGAAGGTCCACGCGCCGGCGAAGTGCTGGTGCAGATCAAGGCCACGGGAGTATGCCACACCGATGCCTTCACCCTGAGCGGCGATGATCCCGAAGGCGTGTTCCCCAGCGTGCTGGGGCACGAAGGTGCCGGCGTGGTGGTGGAGGTTGGCGCCGGGGTGACCAGCGTCAAGCCGGGCGATCACGTGATTCCGCTGTACACCGCCGAATGTCGCCAATGCAAATTCTGTAAATCCGGAAAAACGAACCTGTGCCAGGCCGTGCGCGCGACGCAGGGCAAGGGCTTGATGCCCGACGGCACGGTGCGATTCCGCCACGAGGGCCGTGCGATCCACCACTACATGGGAACCAGCACGTTCAGCGAGTTCACCGTGGTGCCGGAAATCTCGCTCGCGGTGATCAACAAGGCCGCGCCGCTGGAAAAGGTATGCCTGCTGGGCTGCGGCGTGACCACCGGCATCGGCGCCGTTCACAACACGGCGAAGGTGACGCCGGGTGCAACCGTCGCGGTGTTCGGCCTGGGCGGCATCGGCCTTGCGGTGATCCAGGGCGCGGTGATGGCCCGCGCCGGCCGCATCATCGGTATCGATACCAATCCCGCCAAGTTCGAGCTGGCGCGCCAGATGGGCGCGACGGACTGCATCAACCCGGCGGACCATGCCGGGCCGATCCAGCAGGTGATCGTCGACATGACCGACGGCGGCGTGGACTACAGCTTCGAATGCATCGGCAACGTGGAGGTGATGCGCTCGGCCCTGGAGTGCTGCCACAAGGGGTGGGGCGAGAGCATCATCATCGGCGTCGCGGGCGCGGGCCAGGAAATCCGCACGCGTCCTTTTCAGCTGGTGACGGGGCGCGTCTGGCGCGGCAGTGCCTTCGGCGGTGTGCGAGGCCGTACGGAGTTGCCGGGGATGGTCGAGCAGGCCATGGCCGGAACGATCACGCTCGATCCCTTCATCACGCATACCCTCCCGCTGGAACGCATCAACGACGCGTTTGACCTGATGCATGCGGGCAAGAGCATCCGCACGGTCATCACTTTCTGAGTCGCGCGATCATGACAACCACGTCGGTCCTGTCGCGCCAGCGTTGCTTCGATGGGTGGCAGGAAGTGCGCGAGCACCGCTCGGCCGTTCTTGATTGCACCATGCGTTTTGGCGTCTACCTTCCGCCGCAAGCGTCGGAACGCCCCTGCCCGGTGCTGTACTGGCTTTCCGGCCTGACCTGCACCGAGCAGAACTTCATCACCAAGGCGGGCGCGCAGCGTTACGCGGCTGAACACGGGGTGATTCTTGTCGCGCCCGACACCAGCCCCCGCGGTGCCGCCGTGCCCGATGACCCCGCCTATGACCTCGGCCAGGGCGCCGGCTTTTATGTCAATGCCACGCAGGCACCGTGGTCGTCGCACTACTGCATGTTCGACTACATCGTCGATGAACTGCCGCAAGTGGTGGAGTCGTCCGTTTCGTCGAGTGGGCGCCGCGGCATCTTCGGTCATTCCATGGGCGGCCATGGCGCCCTGGTGATCGCCTTGCGCCGGCCGGACAGGTACGCATCAGTCTCTGCCTTTTCCCCCATCGTCGCGCCCTCCGAAGTGCCCTGGGGCCAGAAGGCACTGACCGCTTACCTCGGCGCTGACCGCGTCGCATGGCGGGCCTGGGACGCCTGCGAGCAGGTGCGCCTGGCGACGGCGCGCCTGCCGCTCCGGGTCGACCAGGGCGACGCGGATGAGTTCCTGCAGACCCAGCTCCAGCCCGAACGCCTCGAAGCGGCCTGTCGTGCTGCCGGATACCCCCTCGATCTGCGCCGCCACGCCGGTTACGACCACAGCTACTACTTCATTGCCAGCTTCATCGGCGAGCACATTGCCTGGCACGCCGCGGCCATGAGCTGACCCGGCGCCAATTTCCGTAACCACTACACGAAGCGGTGTCGATGGGACCGCGTGGTGCGTCTGCGCGCGTCGATTGGTGGTAACGGGTGGATGGCCGGCGCGGCGCGATCCAGTTCGCAAATGGCGATGGTGCAACGGAGAAATAGCGGTGAATCCGTGAACGGCGCCGCTTTCGGGCCTCCTGGATCCTGTTGCAGATTGTCTCAACACCGTCTCTGCGGGTCGTGGGCGCCGGCTAAAACGTTATGCTTTTGTAGGGAAGTCAGGTCCGCCATGCCTCGACCCGACGGGTAAGCAGGGCTGGCGGCGACAATTTCATGTGGCGTTTGGGGCGCCACCAGGGCTGCAGATGACTAACACTCTTGGGCGGCGGATGCTTCGCGCATTCGCCGGGATCGTGCTGGCCATTTCGGCCGTTTCTGCCACCGCACAGTCCGTCGGCGTCCCGCCGGCCGGTGCCTCGTGCGTCGTCACGGCGGGCAACCGCAACGCGCCGTTAGCGCCGGACGGCACCTATACCGTCTTCGGCATTCCCGGGAACCTGGGCGCCATCCGCGCCCGCGTCACCTGTTCGGATGGGTCGGTCGGGCAGAGCGAGGCCGGGTTCACCAACCCGTTCCAGCCGGCGACGATCGAGCTGGGCCCCATCACCTTTGGTCATATTGATCCGGTGCCGATCGCGGCGACCTTGTCGGCCCCGACGCGCTATCTGACGACCGGCGACACTTCCCAGCTGAAGCTGATGGCGGTCGGCGCTGACGGCTCTTCGCACGATGCGACCCTGCGCAGCGCCGGCACCGTGTATTCGGTGTCCAATGCCCTGATGGCCACGGTGACTGACGATGGCCTGATCCGGATCTATCCCCAGTTTGCCAGCGGATCCTCCGCCCGCGTGGTCGCGGGAGCGGTCACCGAAGGCGGCGTGTCGTCCACCTTCATGTACATCCTCGGACCGCGCGGCCGGCTGACCGGCCAGGTGCAGCGCGCTGACGGCACGACTGTCGCCGGCGCGCAGGTCTCGGTGCTGCGTCTGCAGCCGATGGAGCAGGGCGGTACGGCGGTCACGAATCTCTCCGGCGCCTTTTCGCTGGACGATGTCAGCGCGGGCAATTTCCTGATTTCGGCAATCGATCCAGCCACGGGTGATCGCGCGCTGGGTTCGGCGCGCATCGAGAACGAGGGGCAGACAGCCGACGTCACTCTGCGCCTGAACGGACAGGGCACCGTCAACGTCACCGTCGTCGGGCCGACCGACGCGCCGGTGGCCGATGCCCAGGTCACCTTCACGGCGCTGGGCGGCAACCGCGACGTGCGCACCCAGGCGACGTCGGCCCAGGGCGTGACCAGTTTCACCGCGGTGCCGGCCGGTGATTTCACGGTTTCCACGCGCGATCCGGCGACCCGCCTGATCGGCGCCGCCGTCGGCAAGCTGGCGATCGGCCAGACCCAGGCTGTAACCCTCACGTTGCAGCCCGTGGGCCAGATCGAGGGCGTCGTCTATGACGTGGGCGGCACCGTGCTGCGCGAGGGCGTGCAGGTCCGCATCCTCAGCCGCGAACGCGGCATCCTGACCCAGAGCGTCACCGCCGCCGATGGCGCGTTCCGCTTTGACACCCTGCCGATTTCCGATGGTCCGTTCACGCTCGATGCCTTCGTGGACGGCCGCCTGCGCGCCCGCGTGCCCGGCATCGTGATTTCGCAGCCGAACCAGACCGTACCGCGCAATATCATTCTCGGCCCGGTCGGCACCGTCACGGGCTACGTCAAGGATCCGGCCGGAGCGGTCTACGCGAACGCGCGCGTCACGATGCAGTCGCTGGTCGGACTGCGCCTGACCTTCGACGCCCGCACCGACACCACCGGCAAGTTCGTGCTGCCGGCTGTTCCGGTCGGCGACTTCGAATTGACCGCCGTTACCCCGGAAGGCCGCAGCGGCCGTGCGCGCGGTGTCGTGCAGAACGACGGCGATACGGTCCCGCTGGATGTCATCCTCGCCGACAACACCCTGGTCGGCACGGTCTACCAGCGCGACGGCCAGACGCCGGTTGGCGCCGGCATCACCGTCTACCTCGCGCCGCGCAGTCGTGGCGTGCATTACAGCTACGAACCCCTGTATTCGCCCACGCCGGGCAGCGGCATCCTGCGCACGACGACCGATGAGAATGGTCGGTTCGGTTTCCGCGTGCCGGCGCCCGATACCTACTACGTCCAGGCCGAGCAGGCGCTGGAGCGCGGGCGCAGCCAGGTGGTCATCGTCAACCTGGATCCGAGCCAGCCGCTGGAATCGCGCGTGGTCTTCCTGGCCAAGGGGACGGTCAACGGCACGGTGCGCGATTCGGCCGGTGCGATCCAGGCCGACGTGCCGGTCAAGGTGATCACGCGCGGCGCGTTTGATGCCGAACGCACCGTGCAGACGGATGCACAGGGCCGCTACGCGATCGATGGCGTCTTCGTCGGCGATATCTCCGTCGTTGCAGTGAATCCGACCACGCATCTGGCCGGCACCAATTCCGGCCGCCTGAACAATGAAGGCGAATCGATCATGCTCGACGTGCGCCTGGCGGCCAGCGGCACCGTCCGCGGCCGGGTGATCCAGCGCGACGGCGGAGCGGTCAGCGGCGCGACGCGTGTCAGTCTGCAGGCCAACGGCGTGGCCTTCGCCACGCGTGAGTTCGATGCCGGCGAATCCTACGTGTTCGAGCTGGTGCCAATGGGCAATGTCGTGGTCGCGGCCGAAGCGATCGAAACGGGCGACAAGGGCGTGGCCACCACGCGCCTGGCCACCGCCGGCGAAACGCGCAACCTCGACGTGCGCCTGGTCGGCCAGGGCGAACTGCGTGTGCACCTGGTGGATGCGCAATCGGCCCCGGTGGCCGGCGCACGCGTCACGGTCAGCACGAGCAGTCCGTTCCCCACCAGCACGGAAGTCACTTCCGATGCCAATGGCAACGCCGTGTTCCCGCGCGTGTTCGCCGGTGACTACAGCATCAGCGCGAGCAAGCCGGCGCCGGTCGGCGCCCTGAGCGGATCGGCCAGTGGCACGCTGCTGCCGGGCGACGTGAAGTCGGTGGAAATCACCCTGCAGGCGCTGCCGATCGGTCGTGTCCGCGGCAAGGTGCTGCGTCCCGACGGCGTCACGCCCGTGGGCGCGGGGATGGTCGTGCGCATGCTGCCTGAGCCCTTCGCCAACGCCTTCGTCACCGTCACGGATGCGAACGGCGACTACAGCTTCAACTCCGTCGAAGCGGGCAGCTACACGGTTGATGCGGTGAATTTCTACAACCCGCTTGCCTGTCCCGCGATCGACCGCGTGCGCGGCCGCGCCACCGCGGTGACCGTTTCGGCGACCGAGCCCGAGGCGGTGGCGAACATCCAGCTGATTGGCCAGGGCCGCGTTTTCGGCCAGGTGACCAATGCGCAGGGTCAGCCCATGGCGGGCATCGAGGTGCGGATGACCAATCCGGACCCGGTCTACGGCGCGAATGTCACCTGCAACCGCCGCACGACTTACGATCGCATTACCGATGCGCAGGGTAACTACCGCATCGACGATGCCCCGCCCGGCAACTTCACCATCACGGCGGAGAATGCCACGCGCACGCTGCGCGCGGAGGCGGCCGATCGCGTGGATTCGGATGGCGATGTGGTCGAGGTGAACATGGTGCTGGTCGACAGCGCCGTGACGATGCCGCAGACCTACTACGACGCCAACGGTTTCCCGTTCGACATCACCGGCAATGGCGCGATCGGCAACGGCCACCTGGGCATCTTCGGCGCCCCGGCGCCGGATAACGCCGGCATGCGGCTTTCGATCATCGGCAGCAACGATGCCGAAGTGCCGTTCACCAACGGCAACGGCACGATCGGACGCGTCAGCCAGAACGGCCAGATGGTCGAAGTGGACGACGCCACGCCCTCGGGCCTGTTTGTCACGCGACGCATCTACACGCCACGCGCCGGCTACTTCACGCGCTACATCGAAGTGCTGCGCAACGACTCCGACCAGCCGATCACGGTCAAGGTGCGGGTGCGCTCGCATCACCGCTCGTCGAACGCGAATCCGCGCGTCGTCGACAGCTCCGACGGCGACCAGGTGTTGTCCGTCAGCAATGCGGCAGCGCCGGACCGCTGGGTCGTCGTCGATGACCAGCAGGACGCCGACCCGTTTGCCACCGGCTCGATCGCCGCAACCGGCCATCTGTTCGATGGCACCGGCGCCGCGCAGCGTGTCAGCAGCGCCGGTTACGAACTGATCGGGCCGACCGGACGCCTCAGCTATACCTGGAGCGATATCACCGTTCCGGCTGGCGGCCAGGTTTCACTGATGCACTTTGCGTTCAACCAGCTGGACCGCCAGGCGGCGCGCGAGGCGGCGATGCGTCTGTCGCAGCTTCCGCCGGAAGCGATCGACGACCTCACCACCGACGAGCGCCAGGCCATCGCCAACTTCGCGGTGCCGGAAACCTCCAGCGTCGCGCCGCTGCCCAACCTGGATGCCGGCAAGGTCAGTGGCCGCGTTCTCTCGGGCGACGGCACAACGCCGGTGCCGGGTGCGCGCGTCCAGTTCAAGAGCCTGCACCCGCTGTTCACGCGCCATCGCTTCGCCACCACAAACCCGGATGGGGCCTTCGAGTACCGTTCGACGCTGGACGGTACGATCAACAACTACGTCATTCCGGTCTATGCGTTCGAGCTCATCGCCACGCATCCGCGCAGCGGCGCCGCCACGGCGTTGACGCCGGGCGATTTCGACGCGGGCCAGGTCCACGAGCAGCAGGACCTCATCTTTGTATCCAAGGGTAATGTGCGCGGTATTGTAAAACGTCACAACGGATCGCCGCTCGACGGCGCCCGCGTCCGTCTGTGCCGCCTGGACGACCGCTTTACCTGTACCGACCAGCTGCCCAATCCGGACAATTACGCCCAGAGCGCGGAGGGTGGCCGCTACCTCATGACCGGCATCACGCCGCGCGACTACTTCCTCTTCGCCGATTTTCCGCATCCACAGGGATCGGGCGGCGGCCGCGCCATCCTCGGCCGCGCCACCGCCACCGTGACCGCAGGTGACACGTGGACGCAGGATGTCTTCATGGAGGAGACCGGCTCGATTTCCGGCATCGTGCGTGATTCGGATGGCCAGGTCGTGGTGAATGCACGTGTCGAGCTGCACATGGGCGCGAACGGCAACGGCGGCGTGCAGCGCGCGACCGTCACCGACACGGCGGGACGCTACCGCCTGTACGACCTGCCCCTCGGCCCGCACCGCGTGGTGGCGCGCGATGCCATTTCGCACGCCGAAGGCTGGGCGGATGCGAGCGTTTCCGTTGACGTCGACACGCCCGCGAACATCACCCTGCGCGGCTTCGGCGCGATCACGGTCAACGTGCAGTACGCACGTGGCGGCGCGGCGGCAGGGGCGCCGGTCTACGTGCCCGGCTACGGCACTGCACGCACCGATACCAACGGCGTGGCGCGCTTCCAGGTCGCCCAGGGCACCTACGAGATCACTGCGGCGCATCCGGAATTCAGCGGCAGCGTGCTGCACGGACACGGTACGGTGAACGTCACGCAGAGTGGCCAGCCGGTGGAGATCACCCTGACGCTCGGCCCGGCGGGCACCGTGCATGGCAAGATCGTGCGCCCGGATGGCTCCACCCTGGCAGGCGGCTTCCCGTTCACCGTGACGCAGATCCGCGGCACGGGTGGCGGTTCGCGCAGCGGCAACACCACCAACACGGGCAATTTCCGGGTTGGCGGGCTGCCGGTGGGTGGCTATGTCTTCACCGCCTATGACGCGCAGCAGGATCGTTTCGCCGACGCCGAATTCAGCATCGAGAGCGATGGCGAGGAAGTCGAACTCAACCTCACCCTGCTCGACAACCGCATCGCGTTGCCCGCAACGCTGCACGACGCCAACCGTTTCGTCTTCGACGTGCAGAAGTCTGGCCAGCTGGCGACCGGCAGTGGCGTGTTCAGCAACGGCGGCGTGACGTTGTCGATCAACGACCAGGCCTACACGGGCGACAGCAGCGCGCGCCTGGAGGCGACGCGCCGTCAGTTTGCGATTACCCAGCCGACGCTGGTCGCCGGCCTGAATGTCACGCGACGCATCTACGTGCCGCGCGGTGCGCATTTCGCGCGCTACCTGGAAGTGTTCGACAACCCTTCGGCTGCGCCCATCACCGTCGACGTGAGCCTGGCCACCCAGTTCGCCGGCGGCGGCGTGCTGACGACCTCGTCGGGTGACACGGCCGTGACGGCCGCAGACCAGTGGGTGATCGTCGACGATACCGTCGATGACGATATTGCGATTGATCCGGACCAGATGGCACCGGTGACGCATGTGTTTGCCAGTGCGTCGGGTGCAACGGCGCCGCCGGACTCGGTGAATGTCGTGACCAACGCCGGCAAGCCGGTGCTGACCCAGCGCTGGAATGCCCTCGTGGTGCCGGCGGGCGGGCGTGTCACGCTGATGCACTTCGTGGCGCAGCAGATCAATCGCCGTGGTATCCGCGCGGCGGCCGAGCGCCTGGTGGCATTGCCGCCGGAAGTGCTGACCGACCTGACCGGCGCGGAAGCCGCGACCGTGCGCAACTTCCCGGTCCCGGCCGATCTTTCCAGCCCGATTGAGCCGTTGCCGTCGCTCACCGCTTCCGTGCGTGGCGTCGCCTACGAGGGCGATGTGCGCACGCCGGTGCTTCGCGCCTCTGTCACGGTGCAATCCGACCACCCGCTGTTCAACCGCGTGTGGGGCATGAACGGTGATCCGAATCCCTGGTGTCCGCGTGGTACACCGGTCGGTACTCTGGTCAGCGTGGCGACGGTTGCCGGCGGTACGCAGAACCCGCCGCCGCTGGGCAGCTTCGTGCTGCAGGGCCAGCTCACGGCGGCCGATTCCATCGCGTTGCCCGAGGGCGTGGATATCACCCTGACGGCGCAGCGTGCGCGGCCGTGCTACGGCTACTACGCGGGCCATCCGTTCACGCGCTATCCCTCGCGGGTGGTGAACGTGCCCGTGACGGCGACGCAGAATGTGATCTACGACACCGGCATCATCACCGGCAGGGCGGTTGGTGACGGCAACCATTCGATCACCAGCGGCCGCGTCTATCGCTCGATCGACGATCCGGACGCCTATGAACCGGTGTACGTGCCGATCGCCAGCGACGCCACGTTTGTCTACGCCGGCCTGCCCGCCGGCGAGTACGACTTCCTGTTCGACACGCGCGCCCCGAACCCCACGCTGAACGACGGCGGCCTGCGTGGCTCGCGCGCCGCGGTCCGCGTCACCGTCGGTGACATCTGGACGGCGGACATTGACGTGCAGCCCACCGGCACGCTAGACGGCGCGGTCATCACCTCCAACGCGGAACCGTCGCGCAATGCACGACTGACCTTGCGCGGTGCGGCCGAAGGCCAGGTCTATGACCAGTGCGCCACGGGCTGCTCGCCCGCGGCCTTGCCGAAACACAAGGGCAAGCGCGTGGTGGAGCGCGAGGTCCTCACCGACAGCCTGGGGCGCTACCGCTTCGTGGCAGTGCCGCAGGGCGAGTACATGCTGACGGCGGTCGATCCGGTGTCGGGCGGACGCCGTACGGTGCCGGTCACCATCGGCGCCACCCCGGTCACCGTGCCGGTCACGCTGCTGGCGGTGGGATCGGCCAACGTCACGGTCACGCGCGCCGGCGGTGCGCCGATGATCGATGCCTACGTCTACCTCACGCCGGGGACGGATCCGGAGGAAGTCGCCGGCCGCACCGATGTCGACGGCCGTGTCACGGTCGCCAATATCCCCGAGGGCAGCTACCGCCTGCGGGTGCGTGATCCGCGCTATCCGAACGCGGCGGGCATGGACCGCACCGTCACCGGCAGCATCGCCGCCGGCGGCCAGCAGGACGCGCATACGATCCGCCTGATGGCGGCGGCGAAACTCGCCGTCACCGTGGTGGATGGCGAAAACGGCGGTGTCGCCGTGGCGGGTGCGACGGTGGCGATCGAGGATGCACTGGGACGCCGCGACATCGGCGTGACCAATGCGCAGGGGCGAATCACCGCCGATCCGGTGGTGGAAGGCAGCTACACCGTGCGCGCCACGATCCGCCAGGGCAACCTGACGCGCGAGGCGCAGGCCAGCGGTACGGTCGCGGCTCCGGATGACCTGCAGACGCGTCCGGTCACGCTCGACCTGCGTCGCTCGCTGGTGGCGTTGCCGGTGTCCTTCTACGACGCCAATCGCAGCTACTACGACACCGACGAAGATGCGGGCGGCGCTGCGTTGCCGCGCCTTGAGATCTCCGGTGTTGCTTTCACCGGCGCGGCGACGGCCGTGCAGTCGCTGGGCGAACGCCAGGTGACCGTGCACCAGGAAACGCCGCTGGCCGGGCTGGATGTCACCCGCATGGTCTACGTGCCGCGCAATGGTTACTTTGCGCGCTATGTGGAAATCCTGGAAAACCGCGGCACGAATCCGATCACCGTAGGCGTGACGCTGGAGACGTCGGCGAACGGCCGGCGCGTGGTGGATACGAGCAGCGGCGACGACCAGATCAACGCCGCCGGCACGCCGTCCGATATCTGGTTGTCGCTGTCGGGCGCCATGGGCGAGGAGATCCACACCCAGAGCCTGGTGCCCTGGGCGTCGGGCGCACGCCTGGCGGCTCCGGAACTGGGATACCACTACGACAGCAGCCTGGGTACCAATGTGGCCGTGGCCAGATGGCCCTCGGTCACCGTGCCGGCGGGTCAGCGTGTCGCCCTGCTTCACTTTGCTGCCAACCAGCTCAGCGCGAACGGCGCGCGGGCCTCGGCCGAACGCCTGCGGCAGTTGCCGCCGGAAGCGCTGGAAGGCCTGGATGTGTCGCTGCTCGACGCCGTCGCCAACTTCGCCGTTCCGGCCGACGGACAGAGCACGCTGCCGCCGTTGCCGGCGCTCACGGGCGAGATTTCCGGCCGCGTCCTGGAAGGTGACGGCACCACGCTGGTGGAAAACGCCAGCGTCGAGGTGCACAGCCGTCATCCGCTGTTCGGCTACCGCTACCGCAGTGAAGCGGGCCTGTACACGGATGCCACGGGCGTCTACCGCCTGGCCGGCGTGTTGCGTGACGACAGCCAGAGCATCGCCATTCCGGTCGACGCGCCGGTGGAGCTGCGTGCCTACCATCCGCGTTCGGGCGTGATCGCGGTCGCCGAGGCGACCTTCGATGCGGGTACCACCAGTGCCACGCGTGACCTGGTCTTCGCCGGCGGCACCATCCGCGGCACCGTGATCGGCGCCTTCCGCTACAACCCGCCGTACGCGGGCAGTGTGGAAGCCTACGTGGGTTCGCAGCGACGCAGTTCGGCACTGATCAATCCGGACGGCTCCTACGTCATCGGTGGCCTGGATCCGGGCAGTTATCGCCTGGAGGTCGCATTCGCGATCCAGTACGGCTCGACGTTTGAGGCCGAGGTGGCTTCGGTCACCGTCAATGCAGGCCAGAGCACGACCCAGGTGGTCACCTTGCCAGCCAACGGCGCGGTGTCCGGCCGCCTGACCACGGGCACCGGCGCTGCGCTGCCGAACCAGTGGGTCGAACTGGCGGGCAGCGGCGTGACCCGTGCCGGCTTCACCGACGGCCAGGGCAACTACCTGCTGTCGGCCGTGCCGGCGGGCACCTATACCGTCTCGACCACCGATCCGCGCTCAGGATCGAGGGTTTCGGCGCCGGTGACCGTCACGGCCAGCCAGACGGCCTCGCGCGACCTGGCGATGCCGGGACTGGGCACGGTGACGATCACCACGCGCTATGCACGCGGCGCCATCGCACCAAACGTTTCGCTCTGGGCGACCTCGCCGACGATCGACGGTCGCCTCTACCTGGGCACGACCAACGGCAACGGCACGCTCACCGTGCAGCTGGCCGTGGGGCCGTACCAGATCCACGCCCGCCACCCGGAAAGCAGCGCCGAATCGGTGACCGACGGCGCGGTCCAGAACGATGGTGAACTGGGTAGCCTGACCGCCATCCTCAAGGCCAGCGCGCTGTTGCGCGTGCGCGTGGTGGACGCGGACGCCGGCAATACGCCGATTGCCGACGCCAACGTGCGCTATCGCCCGTCGGGCACGGCCGAGTGGCGCGGTTACGTCGACACTGGCACGGATGGCTGGGGGCAATTCCCCGCCATGCCGGAAGGCAGCTACGAGCTGCGCGTGGAAACGCCGCAGCTGCTGATCGGTACCGGCACGGTGGCGATACGACCGGCCGACGATGCCCAGACTGTCGAACAGACGATCGCCATCAGCGCCGAGAACAGCGTCGCCAGTGAGCTGTCGTTCTACACAGAAAGCCACCTGTATGCCGTTACCGCCTCGGCGGGCGACCACCTCGGTGTGCGGATCAACAGTGCGCCAGTGGGCAACTCACAGGCGCGCTGCAATATCCAGGTGGATGTGTATTCGCCCTTTGGCAGCATCATTGCGCGTGGCTATGCCTACACGGGTGATCCGGTCAACCTGATCGGCGACCTGGCCAACATCAGCGCGACCAACAGCGGCGCCTACGTGATTGCGGTCACTTCACGAGATTTCGGCTGCTACGACAGCGGCTATCGGCTGCGCACCACACGCAACGGCGCGGTGTCGCCGCCCGGTGCGTACCCGAACGCCGGCAGCGTGCACGGGCGCGTGCTGCGTCCGGATTCGGTCACGCCGCAGCCGGGCGTGAAGGTGCGCCTGCGCACGCAGACCTCGCCGGTCCTGCACGTGCAGCGGATCTCGGCCGCTGACGGCAGCTTCGCGTTCGACAATGTGCCCTCCACCAGCGTCCGCCTGACGGCGCTTGAAGAGCCGGGTGTCAATGGGCAGGTACAGCTGACGGGTGCCGTCAGCCCGGGTACCACCTGGCAGCAGGACCTGATCCTGCCGGCGTACACGACGGTCAATCTGCGCGCCCTGCGTGTCGATGGCGCGCCATTCACGCAGTCGGTGTCTTACGGGGTGACCAACGCCCAGGGCCACTACCTGTCGAGCTCCACGAACGAGGAAGGCCGGGCGACATTCACCTATGTGAGCAACCTGCCGGGCGTGATCATGTTGCGCGATCCGAACGACTGGCAGTCGACCGGCGAAGCCGTCGTGCAGCCGGCCGACGGCCAGACACTGGATATCGCCATCCGCATTGGTCCGACGGTCGTCGAAGGTCACGTCTACGATGCGGCCCAGGTACCGGTGCCGGATGCGTACGTGCGCATCGAACGTCCGGAAACCGGCGAATCGCTCGCGTCGGCGCAGATCACCGATGCGCAGGGCGCCTTCCGCTTCGAACGCCTGCCGGGCGGTGCGAACGCCCGCCTGCGCGTGAGCGATCCGGTCACCGACGTCATGGTGAACGAGACGGTGACGCTGGTTACGGGCCAGACGACGACGCGGGACCTGCGCTTCCCGGCCCGCGGTGCGGTCCACGGCAAGGTCCGTCATGACTGGGGGGATGGCATCAGCGGCGTGGAGATCGTCGCGCGCTACGTCAATGACAGCGCCAGCGGGGCCACGACGAACCGCAATGCGGAATCGGCCGCCGATGGCAGCTATCGGATCGAAAACCTGCCGTCGGGCGTTGCCATCACGCTGATTGCCCAGGTCCATGCGCAGGACGGCGAGCACACGGCAACGGCTGAAGTCACCTTGGCCGAGGGCAACCTCGACCGGCTGGCTGACCTGGTATTCGACATCGCGGGCGGCACAGTCACTTCCCGCGTCCGTGTTGCCGACGAGGCGGAAACGTGGAACTACTGCGTTCACGAGCTCGTGAGCGATACGGGTGCCTATGAGGTCTCGCGCTATCTGCGCTGCGATCACACCGCCCGCTTCCATGGCCTGCCGGCGGGCCCGGCAACGCTGTCGGTCTACGACCAGGGACAGGGAGCGCGCCCGGCCGGCGAGACGCGCGGTGGCAGTGCCAACAACCTGATCGGCCGTCGTAGCGTCACGGTCACCAGCGACCACGCCGAACACATCGTGTTCGACATCTCGGTGGTCAAGGGCACGGTGCGCCATGCCGACGGCGAAGCGGCGAGCTATCCGTCGGTGACGCTGACCGATTCGCAGGGCCAGACCTACGATGCGCAAACCTCCTGGCAGGGCAGCTATCGCCTGGAAGACGTCCCGCCGGGTCCGTTCGAGTTGCGTGCGCAGGACAACGACAGCGGCATGACCGTCACCGCCACCGGAACGCTGACGGACGTGCAGACGCCGGTGGTGATGGATCTCACCTTCGCGCCGACCTCGGGCGTCCGCGGTACGGTGACCGATGCGGGCGGCCAGCCCGTGCCCCATGCAACGACCATCGCCAGCCATGTCGATGCCGGGTTCGAGCGTCACGCCCAGACTGATTCGAACGGCCAGTACACGCTCAATCGCCTGCCGCTGGGCCAGGTGGTGGTGACGGCGACCGCACCGGAATCGCAGAATGTCGTGTCCGACGTGATCACGCTGACCACGCTGGGCCAGACCCAGACGCTGAACCTGCAGCTGGGACAACCCGGTGCCATTACGGGCGTCGTGAAGAACGCCCAGGGCGATACGGTTCCGAACGCGTGCGTGCGTCTGTGGTCGACGGCCCCGTCGGCCAGCTACGACTACCGCTACTTCTTCGGTTACACGGATGCGCAGGGCCGGTACACCTTCCCCGAAGTGACGCCGGGGCCGGTGGCCCTGCAGGCGCCGTGCTGGGAAGAACCGACGGGTGTGATCGACACGCTGTCGGTGCCCGGCGGTACGACCACGCAAGACGTGCAGGCTGGAAACGCAGCGCTCCTGCCGATCTACCTGCAGGACACGATCGCCGGCTACACCATCCAGGTTCATGGCGATGCCTCGATCTTTGCGATGGCCGAGACGGGCGGGAGCCATCCGTTCGACGACCTGACCCTGCGGCTGGAAGTGGACGGTCGCCGTTTCCCGTCGGCACCCGCGGCCCGCCAGCTGCAGGGTGGCCGTGAACTGCAGCAGGTGCCGGCCAGCCTGTCCGGCCTGCGCGTCGGACGACGGACCTTCGTACCGACGCAGTTCGGCCTGGTACGCCAGCTCGACAGTTTCACTAACGAAGGTGCGTCGGATGTCACCGTGACGGTGCGCCTGGTCGGCCGCTATGCCGATCCCCAGGGTGTCCTGGCGGTGACGCCGGATACGAACGGCGGCCGCTACGCGGTGCAGCGCGCGCACGATCCGGCCGCCGCGGACGCGAGGGGCGCAGCGGGCTATGTCATGAGTAGCGCGGACGGGCTTGCGCCGACCTCCCGTCACTTCGCCAGCGGCGATCCGGACGTCAGCTGGGGCTGGACGGTGACTGTTCCGGCCGGCCAGACCGTCAGCTTCCTGTCGGTGGTCGTGGTGCGTGGTCCGCAGGGCGCTGGCGACGTGCAGAACGTGGCGGAGCAGGTCGCCGCCCAGTCGCTGCCGGGCCTGTTCGACGGTCTTTCCACGGCCGAAAAGGCCAGTATTCGAAACTTCACGGTGACGCACTGATGCCAAGCAGGACGTTTATCACCGCGCTGCTCCTCGCAAGCAGCGCGTTCCTCCCGGCTGCGGCCCGCGTTCCGGTCGGGCAGGTCATCGACCCGGTGACGCTGGCTGATCGCGCAGTCAATGAATCCTCCGGCGACATCCGTCCCAAGGATCGCTGGATCCTGGTCGTGCTCGATGCCAACGATCCAGATCTCATGCCATTCGCAGACAGCCTGCGCGAAGCCGGTTACGAGGGCCGCAACGCCATCGTGCTGGTCGTCGGCGATGCCGCGTCAGCGACGGTGGTGGCCGGGCAGAAGACACTGCTGCCACAGGCCCGCTGGATCACCGGCCGCAGCGCAAAGGTGCTCGAAGGGCTCGACCTTCCCGGAACGCCGGCCATCATCGGTCTGGAAGCCGGTTCGAAGGTGGCCTGGCAGGAGCTGGGACTGCGCAAGCAACCAGGCGATGTGGCCGTACGGATGTCCGACTGGCTGTCGCATCGCACTGCGGCGCGGCGCCAGGCGCCGTAAGTCGACGATTCCGCCGACCAGGACCCTCCATGTCGAACCGACTTCAGATGACCTTTGCCGCGTTGCTGTGCCGCGTCCGTGCTGTCGGAGCCGGTAGCAACGCGCGGAGGCGTGCCGCATTTCCGGCATTGCTCGGAGGCCTTCTCCTGGCCTTTACGACAACCGGACTGGCGTCCTCGCGCCGTCCGCCGGACTGGACCTGGCCGGCGTTCGAATTGGCGCAGACGGCAATGGACGGGTCCAGGAACGTGCTCGATACCCTCGCGGCCTGCCTGAAGCCCGGTACGGACTGCAATCGCACCGAGATCGATGCCCTGTGGATGCTGCAGGCGCGCATGGATATCCGGCCGCTCAAATCCCTGGCGCGTCTGGCAGCGGCGCGCACCTCCCTGGACGGATCGGACGCCGGCACGGCCCACCATGTACTGGCCATTGGTGGCGATGGCGCGCGGCTGAAAGCCCGGCTGGAAGCCTCTCCTGGACTGGTCCAGGCATGGGCCCTGGCCATGGGTGGGGACCATGCTTTCGATTCCGTAGCGCTGGACGCGCTGGGAGGTGCAGCCCCGGGCGATGTCTGCAATGCGGCCAGACTCAGTGATCCCTTCATCCGGTCAGACGCTCCCCTGGCCCAGCGCTTCCGCCAGGCTTTGCTGGACCGCCTGGTGGATTCCACCGCCCGGCAGGCGCCGTGCGTGGAAGATGCGGTTGAGCGGCACTGGCAGCTGCTGGGCGACGCAGTCGCTGACGCGGCACAGCGCCACGTGGACGATCTGCTGAAAGCAGATGACGCACACCAGCAACGTCGTGGCCAGGCGCTGGCGGCGCGTTGGTTGCTGCGTCTGCCCGACCGTGACGCAAAGGCGTCCGACCTGGTGCGCGCCGCGGCAACAGCGGACGAATCGGACTGGGTCGCCGCCAACCGCGGCGCCGTCGCGCAAGCCCTGCTGGCGCAGCCGTTCGTACCCGGGGATCCCCAATGGGCCACGGCGTACGAGCGGGTGGAAGTCATCAGCGGCCCGCCTCGACGTGATCAGATCGAGTGGCTGCTGGCGATGCCCGCCGACGCGGTCTGGCGCACCGCAGCGGCCGAGCTGACGGTGGAAGGGGCGTTTGAATTCCTCCACGCCGCCAGCGACAACCGGCAGGAACCTTCGCCGCGGGATCTTCCCGCCAAGCGGCTGCTCCTGCAGAACGTCAGTGCGGTGCAGGCGGATCCTGCGTTGCGCGCCGCCCTGGGCGGTCAACTCATCACGCACGCGCCGGGCGCGGGCCGCCGCCTGCTCGAAAACGCCTATGCTCAGATGCCGGCCCTGCAGCAGACGGCGCTGGCCGCGCGCCATCCCTCCGTGTTTCCGCTCCGGCGCAGTGCGTCGGCCTGGCGCGAGGCGCTGGCGGCGGAAGATCCCTGGTTGCGGCTGGCGGCGCAGCTGAACGCGTCTGTGGCGTGTGGTGAAGCGATGCCGCCGGGGTGGCCCGGTGCGACGCCGCCGCCGGCCGCGCAGCGCGCGTCAGCCGATGTTCTGGCGCGATGCCGGCGCGGCGTGCTCCCGGATTCCCTGGCCTCGCCGTCTGGCGGCCGTACAAGACAAGTCACTGAATAGAGTTACTGAATGAAAACGTCCATTAAGCTCATTCTGCTGACGGCTGCGCTGGGCCTTTCTGCTGCCGCAACCGGCGCGCGAAGTCCGGCCGCGGCCTCACCGCCGCCGACGGCACGGGCCGGCGCGCTCGACGATGACCTGATTTTTGCGGGCACGTTCGAGCCTGTCGTCGCCGGCACGATCGATCTGGACAGCCTGACGCCGCGCGACGGCGCCGTGCTGTCCGCGGGGCAGCATTATTCCGTCGGTGCGCGCTACACGCTGCCGGCAGGCACCGGTGCCGGCGCTGTCACGTTGCGGCTGGATGGCATGAACATCACGCCCGAGTCGCACGTCACGGAGTCGGCCATCGCACGCGATTCCGTCAAGCCGTTGACCGCCGGCGAACACCGGGCGGAGCTGACGGTCGGTTCCGCGCGTGTCAGCTGGACTTTCCGTGCGGTTGAAGGCCCACGCATCGCGGTGTTCACGCCCTCCAATGTCAGCCTGGCCGCCGGCAGTCCCACGGTGATTACCGCGCACTTCGACGACGCCGGCAGTCCGATCGACCCGGACAGCATCCGCCTGTCACTCGATGATGCCGAGGTCACGTCCCAGGTGGCGGTGCAGATGACCACGCCGGGCCAGGGCACGCTCCAGTACACCACTGGCACGCCGCTGCCAGCCGGCCAGCACACGGCGGACCTGTCGATCGCCAATCGTGCCGGTGCGGTGCGCAGGGCCACTACGGTCTTCCGCGTCGAGGACGCGCCGTCGTACTCGCTGGAGTTTGCGCAGCCGGCGCCCGGCAGCACCGTGCTCGAACCGAAGGTGCCGGTGCGGTTGCTGGCAGGTTCCAATCGCAGCGATGCGGTATCCGTGACCCTTAACGACCAGCCCACGGCCGTCGGTTCGTTCCTGGAGCAGCCACGACCATTCGACGGCGAGGTGATGCTGCAGCCCGGCGAGAACACCTTGACCGCCGTGGCAATGTTCGCCGATGGCCAGTCACGGACGACCACCACCACGTTGACCTACGATGCCCCGCCCGTCGTGACCTTCACCAGCCCGCAGGACTGGGCCGCGCTGGGACCGGTCGCGGCCACCGGCGGCGTGACGCCGGGCGGTTCCACCGACCTGACCGGTGCGGTGCAGCGGCCGGTCACGATCACCGGCACGCTGAACAAGCCGGTGACCGGCGTGACCATCAACCAGCAGCAGGCGCAGCTGTCCGCGGACGGCCGCAGCTTCACCTTCGAACGGTATTTCCTGCACGAAGGCACCAACCTGCTCAGTGCGAACGCGACGGACAGCCACGGTCGCACCGGTACGGCCCAGATCACCGTCTACGTCGACCAGACGGCACCGCTGCTCACCGTCGAAGGACCACTGCCCGGCGCGGTGACCTCGGCCGTGCGCATCGACGTGCGTGGCGTGGTCAACGACGCGGTGGAGGCCGGGCTCAACGCGCCGGAGCCTGCGGTGAAAGTGAGTGCCAACGGCCACACGGTGACGGCGACGGTGGCCGATCGCTACTACCTCGCGCGTAACGTCCCCCTGGAAGTGGGCAGCAACACCGTCAGCGTGACCGCCACGGACGTGCACGGAAATGCGCGCAGCCAGGCGGTGACGGTCACGCGCATTGCCGCCGGTTCGCGGCGCCTGACCCTGCTGTCGGGCGACCGCCAGACCGGTCCCGTCAAGCAGTCCCTGAGCGCGCCGTTGCGCATCGTTGCCATCGATGCGGATGGCCTGCCGCTGGCGGACGTGCCGGTGCATTTCGACGTGCTGCGCGGTGCCGGCACGATCCGCACGGTTGAATCCCAGCCCGATACGCCCGACGGCGTTAACGCGGCCCGGAATATCGCCGTGCGGACCGATGCCAGCGGGCAGGCCAAAGTCTGGCTGACGCTCGGCACCGAGGCGGCGGAATCCGGAAACATGGTGCGCGCCTGGAGCGAGGACCTGGCCGAAGATGTCGTGTTCACCGCCACCGGGCTGCGCGGTACGCCGGCATGGGTGCTGGTCAGCGGCCTGTCGGGCAGCCAGTACGTGTCGACGCACAGCCAGCCGGTGGAACCCCTGTCGGCCGTCGTGATCGACGCGGACCGCAATCCGATGACCGGCACCCCGGTGCAGTTCACCATCGAAGACGGCGATGCGCATTTCACGGCGCAGTCGGCGGCCGGCGGCAGCGTCAGCGCGGACGGCCGCCAGATCACCGTCACGGCCGACAAGAACGGCATGGCCAGCGTGCGCCCGATCACCGGCGCTATCGCCGGGAATGTGCATGTGCGTGCCCAGGCGATCGTGGCCGGCGCACCGTTTGGCGCGGCGGATTTCCAGCTGCTGGTGCTCGAACGCAAGGACGGCCCGACGGCCTTCTCGGGCGTGGTGCTCGATCACACCGGCGCGCCGCTGCCCGGCGTGCGCCTTTCCATCAGCCGCACCAGCCTGTCGACCGTGAGCAATGCGGAAGGCCGGTTCCGCTTCGATGACCAGGTTCCGCCCGGCAAGATCGACCTGTTCGTCGACGGCACGGCGATCCGCCAGACCCGTCGGGGGCAGACCGTGCAATACCCGGGACTGCACTTCGAGACGGCGGTCATCCAGGGCCAGGTGAACCAGTTGCCGCACCCGATCTACCTGCCGCCGATCAACCTGGGCCAGGCGCAGATCGTTGGTGGCGACAGCGACGTGACCCTGACCATTCCCGGCCTCGACGGCTTCGCGATGCGGGTGAAGGCGCACAGCGTGACCTTCCCGGATGGTTCCACCACGGGCCCATTGGTGGTGACGCCGGTCAATGGCGACCGCCTGCCCATGGTGCCGCCGGGCGGCTTCGGCACTTTCGGTGCGATTGCCTGGACGATTCAGCCCACCGGCACGCGATTTGATCCACCGGTAGAGGTGTCCATGCCCAATCTTGCCGGCATGAAGCCCGGTGAGACGCTGCCGATCGTGCAGTGGGACCACGACCTGGCGACCTTCGTACCGATGGGGCGCGGAACGGTGAGCGAAGACGGCACGCGTGTCGTCAGTGATCCGGGTTCAGGCATCACCAAGGCCGGCTGGGGCGGCGGCCCGCCGCCAACGCCACCCAATTGCGGCACCAATCCGCCCGCGGAAAGCTGCCGGGGCGGACAATGCGGCCCCTGTGGGCCATGCAAGCAGCAGTCGCAGGCGCAGGGCCAGCAGTGTCCGTCCTGCACCGTGAACATCGCGAAGGTCGGCAAGGAATGCACCACGAGCAACTACTGCCGGCGCTGCAAGGGCAATGGCAGTTGCGGGCCGGACCCGGCACGTTTCCCGGAAACTGTCACAGGCGTTGTCACCGACATCACCTTCAAGGATGCGAACGTCGTGATCGGCGCAACGCCCAATAAGGCGGAATTCAGTGGCTACGAGTTCGGTAACCCCGCACCGGCACATCCGGCGGACTGGGAGTTCGACATCGAGCCCTACTGCACGCCGGAAGGCAAATGGAAGTTCAAGCTGACCAAGGCGGAAGTCACCGGAACGATCATCCGCCCCGCAACGGCTCCCTATGTCGAGCTGACCGATGCCATGATCAACGGCCACACGGCCTCGACGCCGGCTGGCTATTGCACGCACTACAACCACGATGAGTACGAGCTGCGTCGCTCTGCCTCGAGCCATTACCCCGGCGGACCCGCCGGCAATCCGGATGTCGCCGCCATGAACGCGGCCGGCATGAATGTTGGTGCGGACGGAAAGGTCTATGACCGGTGGGAAGAGGTGCTGGCGCACGAGAATCAGCACTATTCGCGCTTCAAGCACTACATGCGCCACGGCTGGGCCGACTTCAAGCGCAAGATCGATGCCCTGGAGGCGCACATGTACCACTTCCCGACCAAGGAACAGGCCAAGAACGCGCAGCACATCAAGGTGCTGTTCAAGAATGCGCAGATCGAGCTGCAGAACGATACGGTCGCCCGACGCAACGCCATCGGCGGAAGCGGTGATCACACGCCGGAAAATGCGTTCTACGGCTGCTCGCTGGGGGCGATGGCTGGCGCGTTCACCTTGCTCGACTATCTGCGCGTCACGCATGGCTGTCCGGCCGTGAGCCGTCCGGCTGCTTCGTGCCCGAACTAGGAGCTGCGCAATGACTATCGCTCAATCGCTCGTCATGGCGGTCACGTCCCTGCTGGCCGCCGCGGATGTACCAACGTCGTCGGCCGGCTGCCTGCAGACGCACGAGACGGTGCTGCTGGAGACGCTCAAGACGTCCAGCTGCCTGGTTCCTGCCGATCCTGCCGCCAAGGATGACCCACCCATCGCCATTGCGGTGCGGCAGACGCTGACGAACGTGTCGTCACGGCCGATCGAGGTGCAACTCAACGGCCATCCCGCGGCGCGATTCAGTATCGCGGTCTACGCCGGTTCGGATCATGTCAGCAAGTTGTACGCCCCCAGAGAGGACAGCGGGGAGACGGATGGACCGCTGTTCACCTTTCATCACCTGGCGCCGGGTGAGTCGTACGAGATGACCTACCGTTTCACCGATCACCTGACCGAAGCGGTGCGTGAAGGGCCCGTCTATTCCGTCGCGCTGAACGAAGGCTATGTCTACCGCACCATGGACGAGCCGCAGGGCAAGGCTTATCTGACGCGCAAGGAAGAGCGCCAGCGCAAGCAGATTGCGCCGGAAACCGGCTGGTTCTGGAACGTCCGGCTGCGATGATCACCCGCACATTCTCTTCCCCAGCTTCGCTGCAGCGAGTTCACCCGTGATGCTCAGACCGCTTCTGTGTTCCTTCCTTGCGTTGCTGCCCTTCACGGCATCGGCCCAGTCGCTGGTGCCGCCGGTGAAGGATCCCGCTGTTTCCATCGTCGTCTTCGCGGCCTTCGACTGCGGCTACTGCGCGCAGTCCCAGGCGATGCTCGACACGCTCAAGCAAAAATATGCCGGCAAGCTGTCGATCGCGTTCAAGCATTTTCCCGTCGATCTGTCGGAGACCGGCGTGCTGCCGCACGAGGCGGCGCTGGCGGCGGCGGAGCAGGGGCAGTTCATCGCCATGCACGATGCGTTGTTTGCCAAGGGCAGCCCGCGTGACCGTCGTGGCATCGAGAAACTGGCTGCGGAACTCAAGCTGGATCTGGGCCGGTTCCGTGACGATCTGGACCGCCATGCCGGTCGCGCCAGGATCGATGCAGACCGGCGGGAGGCCGAAGGATTCGGGGTGAAGGTGACGCCGACCTTCTACGTGCAGGGCTTCAAGCTCGAAGGCCTGCACAACATTGACGTGTTCACCCAGATCATCGACCACCAGCTGGCGAGCGATTCGATCAGGCCGGAAGTGCCCGCAGGCGGTGCGCCATGAGGCGGCTCATCGCAGCAGTCGCACTCGTGCTGCTGGGCGGTGCAGCTCAGGCGGCGGACACGCCGTCGCGCAGCGAGGCGCGCAAGCAGCTCAAGGCGACGAATGTCGACGTGTCCATCGAACGCCTGGTGCAGTATTCGGCGGACGGCGACGCGGCGACGGTCGAATTGCTGATCGCCGCGGGCGTATCGCCCAGGGACGCCGAACCCAAGCGCCGCGTCACGCCGCTCCACAACGCGGCGGCCCAGGGGCATGAGCGCCTCGTTCGCCGGTTCCTGGAACTGGGGGCCGATGTCAACGCGACCGACTGGCAGGGCAATACACCGCTGATCAACGCGTCCTACCACGGGCGTGCCGCTATCGTGGACATCCTGTTGGGCCAGAAAGCGCGCACGGATGTGCGTCCCGACAACGGTCCGACGGCATTGATCGCTGCCGTTCACAGTGGATCATTGCCGGTTGTGGAGAAATTGCTCGCCGCAGGCGCCGATGCGCGACAGGGCGATGCGGCGGGACATACGCCGCTTGCCGTCGCAGAACGGACGGGTCGCAAGGAGATAGCGGCGCGCCTGGCAGCGACACCGGGAGGTCAGCCGTGATGATGTTGCGTCATTGTTCGCCGCGCGCGTCATTCCGCCGCTTCGTCGGCTTCATGGTGGTGATGGTCGCCGGCGTGGCTTCGGCCGGCACCCTGCTCGACTACCCCCGCTCAACGGGGCGCGATACCACGATCGCCGTTCCGCAGACGGCTTTTCACGACTGGCAGGCCGCGGAATCCGAAGCGGCGACGCTCGTCGAAGCCTGGAAAACCGAGCCGGTGACGCTGCCCTGGACCCGCCTCCAGCTGGCGCGCTACATCAAGCACAAGGCCATGCCCACGCGCGGCGCGCGCGGCCTGGCGCTGATGCACGTGGCGATGTACGACGGCCACCAGCTGGCGATCGCGCGCAAACTCGACGCAAAGCTCGTGGTATCCGCCGCAGCGGCGCGGGTGCTGGGCTATCAGTTCACGGCCGAGGAACGCGCCTTTGACCGCATTGCCTATTCGGTCGCCGCACAGCTGAGTGGCACGACACGCGAGACCCTGCCGCCCGCCGCGCTCGACGCTCTTCGCCTGGGCTACGGCGTCGGTGAGAAAGTGGTGGCCCGCGCGGAAACCGACGGGGCCCAGCGCGGCTGGAACGGATCGCGCCTGCAGTGGTACGGCGATGATCGCTACTACGGTCCTGGTTCGTGGGAGCCCACGCCGCCGTACTTCTACTATCCGCCCGACGAGCCCTTCGCGCCGGGCTGGAAGACCTGGGTGCTCAAGCGCGCCGACCAGTTCCGCCCGACTCCGCCGCCCTTCGGCTCCGAGCGGTATCTCAAGGACGTGCAGGAAGTCGTCGCCATCCACACCTCGCGCACCGACGAGCAGCTGCGCATCGCCAAGTTCTGGGTCGACGGCCATGGGTCGGTCACGCCGCCGGGGCACTGGAACCAGATTGCGATGGACGAGGTGAAGAAGGCCCGGCTCGATGACGCCACCACCGCGCGCCTCTTCGCCGAGATCAATATCGCGATGGCCGACACCTTCATCGCCGTGTGGGATACCAAATACCACTATTGGACAATGCGGCCGATCACGGCGGCGAAGAAGCTGCTGGGCCAGGAGCTGAAACTGCCGATCCTGACACCGCCGTTTCCCTCGTACGTTTCCGGCCACGCCGGCTTCAGCGGGGCCGCGGCGCGCATCCTGGGCAACTATTTTCCGCAGGAGGCGGAGCGACTGGACACGATGGCCGAGGAGGCCGCCGCGTCACGGCTGTACGGTGGCATCCATTTCCGGCACGACAACGAAGACGGCCTGGCCCTGGGCCGCAAGATCGCCGACGAAGTGCTGCGCTGGCGCGAATCGCGCTGAGCAACGGCCGGCGCTGCCTTGCGCAGCGCCGGCCTGTACGGCCTTATTTGCCGGCGGACTCGCGCTGGCGTTCCTCGGCCAGCGGATTGGCGCCTGCCGCCGGTTGAGGACGTGTCCATTTGTCCTTGCCGCGCAGCTTGGGGGCGCCTTGGCGCGCGGCTTGCGCGCTTCGGGTGCCTTGATTTCCAGCGCCGTTTCGCTGCTGGCGCTGCCCTGTTCCAGGCGCACGGTGTATTTGCCGGGCGTGGCCAGCAGGCGATGTCCCAGCCGCACTGATTCCGCCACCGGGGTCTTGGACAGATTCGGCTTGCCGTCCTTTTCGGTCCCGGCATCCTTCGCCAGCGCAGCCTGCTCGGCCTTTAGTGCCAGATCCTTGTCGATCGACAGGTCCCATTGCCAGGCATTGACGCCGGCGCCGGCCTCGAAGGTGAGTTTCTGCACCGGATTGCCGTTGCTGTCGACGACACTGAGCGTGACCGTGCCTGCCGACTTCACCCAGTAGGCGCCCTCGATTTGCGGCAGGTAGGGCTTCTCGTCGAACCACTCGGACGGCCTTGAACGCCAGTCGCGGCTGCCCTGCACGGATTCGAGCGGGAACAGCTTGAGCGCTTCTTTCGCCAGCACCGGCGTGAGCTCCTGCACCGGCAGCACATCCACCACCCAGGCGCTGCGGCCGTGAGTGGCGGCGACCAGTTCGCGCTCGCGCGGGTGCACGATGAGGTCATGCACCGGCACGTTGGGAAGGTTGGCCTGGAGTGATTCCCACGAATTGCCCCGGTCGCGGCTCACATAGACGCCGCGGTCGGTGCCCACGTAAAGCACGTCGGCATTCACCGGATCTTCGCGCACGACGTTGATCGGTTCATCGGGCAGGCCCTTGCCGATGGACGTCCAGCGTTGGCCGAGATCGTCAGTGCGGTAAAGATAGGGCGTACCGTCGTCATTGCGATAGCCGTTGAGGCTGACGTAGGCGCGGCGTGTTTCGTGATGCGAGGCTTCGACGCGGCTGACCCAGCGGTCGGCCGGCAGGGTATCGGCGACATTCTTCCAGTGCGTGCCGGCCGTATCGGTCACCCAGACGTTGCCGTCGTCCGTGCCGGCCCAGATCAGGCCGAACTGGCGCGGCGATTCGCTGACCGTGCTGATGGTGGCGAAGGGGACGTTGCCGCGCTGCTTGCTGGTGGTGAGGTCCGGGCTGATCGCGCTCCAGGTTTCCCCTTCGTCGAACGAGCGGAACAGGCGGTTGGCGGCCAGGTACACCACGTCGGGATTGTGCGTGGAGAGCACCAGCGGTGAAAGCCAGTTGTAGCGCAGTGGCGGATCTTTCAACGCCGCGCGCGCGCGCACTTCCTGCGCGCCGCCCGGACCGCCGGAGCGCGAATAGTTGCCGAACTGGTAGCCCGAGTAGAAGGTCTGCCCGTCGCGCAGATCGAATGCGCACCACATGCCGTCGCCGCCACCCACTTCCGACCAGTCTTCATGCTGGCGCCATTTCGTGCGGCTCGAACCCTTGAGGGTGCCGTTGTCCTGGAATCCGCCGCAGACGTTGTACGGGTCAGCCATGTCGACGTTGATGGTGTAGAGCTGTCCGACCGGTTGTGCGTCGAGCTTGATCCAGGTCTTGCCACCGTCGTAGCTCATGTCCACGCCGCCGTCATTGCCGGCGATCAACCGCTGCGGGTAGTTCGGATCGATCAGCAGCTCGTGGTAGTCCACGTGCACCTGGGGATCATTCAGGCCGTGCCAGGTCTTGCCGCCGTCGGTGGACTCGATCATCGGCAGGCCCTGCGCATACACGTGTTCCGGATCGGTTGGCGATACGCGCACGACGCCGAAGTAGTAGCCGTAGCTGTAATTGACCTCGCGCAGCGGGTGCTGGTTGGTGCGGCGCCAGGTCTTGCCGGCGTCGTCGGACCGGTAGATCTCGAGGCCGCGGATCTTGTCGGCGTCAAATCCGGTGCTGGAGGCATCGAGCTTGCGCACCAGGTCGGCCAGCGTGACCTCGTCCTTCCTGACCTTGTCGATCAGCGCGGTGGCATCGAGCGCGGTATCCAGGTCGTTGTTGCGGATGAAGGTTTCAATCTCTTCCGGATCCTGGCGCAGGAACTCCTCCTTGCTCATCGTGCGCAGGCTCGCGGCCGAGAGCGAACGGTCGCTCTTCTCCTGCTGGTCGGCTGGCAGTTCGTCCCAGTTGTCGACGCTGGCATAGAGCGTATCG
Organism: Tahibacter amnicola; assembly: GCF_025398735.1. Lineage (NCBI taxonomy): Bacteria > Pseudomonadati > Pseudomonadota > Gammaproteobacteria > Lysobacterales > Rhodanobacteraceae > Tahibacter > Tahibacter amnicola. The sequence goes on along the minus strand of NZ_CP104694.1, from coordinate 150,130 downwards.
GGCTGGCTGGCGGCAATGGACAGGCCGATACGGCCGACCTTGGCGCCGGTGGGAAATCCGCCGGCCAGGCGCGTCCAGGTTTCGCCGCCGTCCGTGGATTTGTAAATTCCGGAACCTTTGCCGCTTTCGACGAATTTCCACGGTTTGCGCTCCCGCTCCCACTGGGCGGCGTAGAGCACGTTGGGATCGCGCGGATCCATCGCCAGGTCGATGGCGCCGGTCCAGGGCGACTCGCCCTTGAGCACGTGCTGCCAGGTCTTGCCGCCGTCGCGCGTGCGGAAGATGCCGCGTGAGCCGCCCTCGGTGTACAGCTTGCCGATCGCCGCCACGTACACGGTGTCGGAGTCGCCCGGATGCACCAGGATGCGCGAGATGCGGTCCGTGTCGTCCAGGCCCATGGGACGGAAGGACTTGCCGCCATCGTCCGAGCGGAATACACCCAGCCCGCCGTAGGACGAACGCGACGAGTTGGGTTCGCCACTGCCGACCCAGAGCGTGTCGGTCTTCTGCGGATCGACCGCGATGGCGCCGGTGACCATGGTCGGGAGGCGGTCAGACAGCGGTTCGAAGCTGACGCCGTTGTTGGTTGTCTTCCACACCCCGCCCGAGGCGTAGGCCACGTAGAAGGTGTATGGCGCGCCGGGTACGGACGCGATGTCGACGACGCGACCGCCCTGCACGACCGGGCCGATGTCGCGCCACTTCAGGCCGTTGAACGGCGACTGGGCGACCAGCTTCTGGTGTGCTTCCCATGCGGCCCACCGCTGGGCGGTGGTGGTGGCAGCATGGGGTTCAGGACGGGCAGTCACGGCACCGGCCAACAGCACGAGGCAGGCCGCTGCGACCGGGCGCAGGAGGGGGTGGGCATTCGGGTACTCCGTTCGGACGGCGATCCCTCCGACGTTAGCCCGGGCGATGTGGGCTGCCAAGGTCCCAAGGTCACGGCAATCCACTGGTGCAACGCTGTCCTGGGCCCGGCCAACCGGTACACTGACCTCATGCGCAACAGCAATACGACCCAGCGCCGTGCCCTGCGGCCCCTGGACGACCGCCCGGGTCGGAGCAGCGCCGCCTGCGTGGTGGTGATCCACGGCGAAGGGATGGGACGGCGCGTGCAGCTGGGCGACCAGATCGTGATTGTCGGCCGCTCGCCGGATGTGGAATTCCAGATCAACCATCGCAGCGTGTCGCGCCAGCATTGCCGTATCTGGCGCGAGAACGGCGAGTACCGCATCCGCGACCTGGATTCGACCAACCGCACTTACATCAACGACAAGGCTGTCCAGGAAGCAACGCTCCAGGACGGCGATCACATCGGCGTAGGCGACAGCGTGCTCAAGTTCATGGAGCAGGGTTCGCTCGAGGCGCGCTACCACGAAGAGCTCTACCAGCTTGCCACCTCCGATCCGCTGACGGGCCTGTACAACCGGCGCCAGTTCCAGGAACTGATCGAGAAGGAGATCCTGCGCGCGGCGCGGCATCACCGGAGCCTTTGCCTGGCGCTGGTGGACATCGATCACTTCAAGGCGATCAACGATCGCTTCGGCCACCCGATGGGCGATACGGTGATTCGCGGCGTCGCCGACATCCTGCGGCGCACGGTGCGTTCGGACCAGCTGGTCGCGCGCATCGGCGGGGAGGAATTCGCCCTGGTCTACGCCGAGCAGGTGCTGGCCGAAGCCGCCGAGGGCGCCGAACGCGTGCGCGCGGCCGTGCAGGCGCACCATTTCGAGCTGGGCAACGGGCCGACGGCCGTCACGGTCAGCATCGGGGTGGCGCAGTGGAGCGGGGCGATGAGTGGATTGCCCGGCCTGTTGCGTGCGGCGGACTCCGAGCTCTACCGCGCCAAGCGAACCGGCCGCAACCGCGTCTGCCACGGTGACGACAACACCTGAGCCGGCGCTAGAGCATGCGCCGAAGGGTGGCGTCGCGCCTGACGAGGTGATGCCACAGAGCCGCGCCCACATGCAGCGCGATCAGGCCGTAGAAGAGGCGTCCCAGCAGACTGTGGGCGTTTTCCAGTGCGCCTTCCCAGGCGCCGCCGATACCGGGCAAAGCGGGCACGATCGCGCTGACCAGGGGTAGCGTGATCGTGCGACCCGCTGCCTGCGCGGCGGCCAACCCCAGCAGCGGCTGCACCAGCAGGACCCCATAGATCAATCCGTGCAGCAGCCGTTCCAGCTGGCGCGCTCCGGCAAATGCCTCGGGCGGTGCGGCGGGCGCGTTGCCGAGCAGCCGCGCGGCGACGCGCGGCAGGTACAGCGCCAGGAGCGCAAGACCCGTGGCCATGTGCCATTGCATCAGCGCCGCCCGCACCGGCACGCCGCGCGGGATGAACTCGCGGATTTCCGCCAGGACGCTCGCGGCCACCACCAGCACCGCGCTGAGCCAGTGAAGCCAGCGCAGCAGGCGCGTGTGGCGTTCCCGTGGGGCTGCCGGCTCGACGATCACGCCGTCTTCCGGCGCGCGCGGCCCGGCGCCTGGCGGGCGATGCAGTCGATCTGGTGGTCGTTGACCATCCCCGTGGCCTGCATCAGCGCGTAGCAGATGGTGGAGCCGACAAATGTAAAGCCCCGCTTCTGCAGTGCCTTGCTCATCTGGTCGGATGCCGGCGTGGTCGCGGGCACGTCACCGCGTTCGCGCGGTCGGTTGTCGATCGGCTCGCCGCCGACAAAGCGCCAGAGGAACGTCGACAGACTGCCTTCGGTGCGGATCACTTCCAGCGCCGCGCGGGCGTTCTTGCGCACCGAATACACTTTGAGCCGGTTGCGCACGATACCCGGATCGGCCAGGACGGTTTCCAGTTCCGCATCGGTCATCGCCGCGCAACGGGCGATAGCGAAATCGTGGAAAACACGGCGGTAGTTGTCGCGCTTGGCCAGCACCGTGCGCCAGGACAGGCCCGCCTGGGCGCCTTCCAGGCAGAGGAATTCGAACAGGCGCTGCTCATCGCGTAGCGGGCGGCCCCACTCGGTGTCGTGGTAGTCGCGCTCGATGTCGCTGTTTTCGGCCCAGGCGCAACGCGTCGTCATGGGGCCACCTGGCGCAGCCAGTCGTTGAGGTTGTAGTAGTTGGTCACGCGCGTGATGAGGCCATCCTCGATGGCAAAGAACGCGCCGCCGGGCAGCACGTAGCGTTGCCCGGCCGCCGCCGGAAGGCCTTCGTCGGTCTGCAGGTACTGGCCGTGAACGACGTACTCGGCCGCGCCGCGACTGCCGTCGGCATTGGCCATCACCACGATATCTCTTAGTTGTTCCTTGTAGCAGCGGTTCATCCGCCCCAGGAAGCTGCGGAAGGCTTCCACGCCGATCTCTTCACCACCCTGGTTGATGGCATGGCGCACATCATCCGACAGGCAGCTCAGCATGCCTTCCCAGTCGCCCTTGTTGAAGGCGGTGTAGTAGCGGAGCAGAAGCTCCGTCGCGCGATCCATGGAACGTACGCCGTCGACGATCATGCCGTTCTCCATCCTGTTCGATATCGGGGTTCCTGCGCGGAACCTGTAGGCGGGACACGCCCTGTCCGTGGCGGCGGATCATGGCGCAGGGCCGGTCGCGGCGCCAGATCGCCGGTATCATCGACAACCGCGTTCTCGCCAGCGACGACGAATGACCACAGATTCCGCGCGCCGATCAGCCCTGGTGGCCCTGTTGTTGCTCACCCTGGTGTGGGGCTACAACTGGATCGTGATGAAACAGGTGCTGCGCGATTGCGGGCCGTTTCATTTCGCGGCGATCCGCGCCGTGCTCGCCACGCTGGTGCTGGTTATCGCGATGGCGCTGCGCGGCGTGCCACTGAAGCCGCCGCCGCTGTTGGGCACCGCGGCCCTGGGCCTGTTCCAGACGACCGCGTTCCAGGGGCTGGTGCAGTGGGCGCTGGTAGAGGGCGCGGCCGGAAAGACCGCGCTGCTGGTCTACACCATGCCGTTCTGGCTGATCCTGCCGGCCTGGTGGCTGTTGCACGAACGTCCGCGACGCGCGCAGCTGGCCTGGACCGCGCTGGCCGGTGCCGGACTGGTGCTGGTGCTGCAGCCCTGGCGGGGCCTTGGCGGGCTGGGTAGCGCGTTGCTGGCGCTGGCAGCGGGCCTGGCCTGGTCGATCAGCGTCGTGATCTCCAAGCGCATGTCCGCTGGCGGTGAGGTATCGGCGTTGTCGCTCACCACGTGGCAGATGGGGTTCGGCGCGATTGGACTGGTCCTGATCGCGCTGCTGGTGCCCGAACGGGCCATTGCCTGGACACCCGGCTTCATCGCCGGCCTTGCCTACAACGCGGTACTGGCCTCGGGGCTGGCATGGGTGCTGTGGGCGATGGTGGTGCAGCGATTGCCGGCCACCGTGGCCGGCATTACCAGCCTGGCCGTGCCGCTGACGGGTTTTGTCTTTGCCTGGGTGCTGCTCGGCGAGCGCCCGCTGCCGATCGAGGCCGGCGGCATCGCGCTGGTCGCCGCGGCGCTGGTCGGCATCACGCGACCGGCGCGCCAACCCGAGGAATAGCGGATCAGCCCGCGCGGGGCGTCATCCAGGGCAGTGCGTCCGGGTCAACGTTGCCGCCGGTGAGCACCAGGCCGACGCGCTTTCCGGCGAAGCGGTCCGGGTAGCGCAGCACCGCGGCCAGCACCGTGGCGCTGGACGGCTCGATCACCTGCTTGAGGCGTTCCCAGGCCAGACGCATCGCGGCGATGATCTGCGCATCGGATACGGGCAGCACGTCACGCACGTGCTGGCGCATGATGGCGAAATTGATCTCGCCGATCGTGCCGCGCAGACCGTCGGCGATGGTGTCGGGCGTGATGGCCGTGAAGCGCTCACCGCGCCGGAACGATTCGTACGCGTCGGGCGCGCCTTCCGGCTCTGCTGCGTAGACAGTGACGGCGGGATCCAGTCCCCGCGCCGCGATGGCGCAGCCGCTCACCAGGCCGCCGCCGCCCACGGGCGTGACCAGAATGTCCAGGCCGCCGCTCTGGTGCATCAGTTCCAGTGCCGCCGTGCCCTGGCCTGCAATGACGCGCACATCCGTATACGGGTGCACAAGTTCGGCACCGGTGTCGCGCCGAACCGACTCGGCGGTGGCTTCCCGCGCGGCGATGGTGGGCGCGCAGTAGTGCAGGGTGGCGCCGTTGGCCTGAATGGCGGCAACCTTCGAACGGTTCGCCCCTTCCGGCACGACCACGTGCGCGGGAATGCCGCGCGTCTTCGCGGCCAGAGCCAGTGCGGCGCCGTGGTTGCCGGATGAATGAGTGACGACGCCGGCCGCGGCCATGGATTCATCCAGCGACCACACCGCATTGCAGGCGCCACGGAACTTGAACGCGCCCACGCGCTGGAGGTTTTCGCACTTGAAATAGAGGCGCGCGCCCGTCAGTTCATCCAGGCTGCGCGACTGCAGGACCGGCGTAATGTGCGCGTGCGGCGCGATGCGCGCCGCCGCGTCACGAATGGTGTCGAGTGTGACGCAGTCAGGATTGTTCATATCCTCGTGACGATACAGGCGGTAAAACGGGCATGCTAGCCTGCGCTGCCGACATCCGCCCACCCCTGACATGCCCGCCAAGCCCGATCGCGAACTGCCCGTCCTGTTGCGTGAGTACCGTCCACCGGCCTGGCGCGTCGACCATGTCGACCTGGAATTTGACCTCGGCATCCACCGTACCCGGGTCGATGCGCGCCTGACGCTGCGGCGTGCAGGCCCGGCCGGAGAGCCGCTGTTCCTGGATGGCGAAGGCCTGCGCCTGGTGTCGATCGCCCTGGATGGCCGACCGCTGGATGTCACGGAATACCGGCTGGACGAGCACGGCCTGACGATCGCGCAGATGCCCGACGGCGCGGTGTTGCATACCTGCGTTGAACTGGATCCATCGACCAATTCCGCGTTGCAGGGGCTATACCTGTCGGGTACGCCGGAGCACGGTTTCCTGCTGACGCAATGCGAAGCCGAGGGGTTTCGCCGCATCACCTTCTTCCCGGACCGGCCCGACGTACTGGCCCGCTACACCACGACGCTGCGTGCGGATCCGGCGCGCTTCCCGATTCTCCTGGCCAACGGCAACCCCGCCGGCACCGGATTGCTGGACGACGGCCGCCTCTGGGCCCGCTGGGACGATCCGCATCCCAAGCCGTGTTACCTGTTCGCGCTGGTGGCCGGGCGCCTGGAAGTCCTGGAGCGGGCTTTCGTCACGGCCGAGGGACGGGCGGTGACGCTGCGCATCTACGCCGAGGCCGATGCCATCGACCGCTGCGGCTACGCGATGGATGCGCTCGAGCGCGCCATGCGCTGGGATGAGGAGCACTATGGCCGATGCTACGACCTGGACGTTTTCCACATCGTCGCCACGCACGATTTCAACATGGGGGCCATGGAGAACAAGGGCCTGAACATCTTCAACGCCAAGTACCTGTTGGCGGACCCGGCCCGCTCCACCGACGATGATTACCGCCACGTCGAAGCGATCGTCGCGCACGAGTATTTCCACAACTGGACCGGTAATCGCGTGACCTGTCGCGACTGGTTCCAGCTGTCGCTCAAGGAAGGCCTCACGGTGTTCCGCGAGCAGCAGTTCAGCGCTGACATGGGATCTCACGTGCTCAAGCGTATCGAGGACGTGCAGCTGCTGCGTCGCGCGCAGTTTCCCGAGGACGCCGGGCCCCTGGCGCATCCGGTCCGTCCCGACCGCTACAGCGCGATCGACAATTTCTACACCGCCACCGTGTACGACAAGGGCGCCGAGCTGGTGCGCATGCTGGCCGGCCGCCTGGGTCCGGCGGGCTGGCGCCGCGGCATGGACGAATACTTTGCGCGCCATGATGGCGAGGCGGCCACCGTCGAGGACTTTCTCGCCGCGCTGGGGGAGGCCAACGAGGTCGACTTGCGCGGGTACCTTGTCTGGTACGCGCAGGCGGGCACGCCACAACTGCTTGCCAGCGGCCGCTACGACGCCGCCCATCGCACCTATACCCTGGAATTGCGCCAGCACACCGCGCCCACGCCGGGCCAGGACGTGAAGCAACCCCTGCCAGTTCCGGTGCGGCTGGCTCTGCTCGACGCCGGCGGGCAGCCCCTGCCATTGCGCGGTGCCAGTGCGCAGGCGGCGGTGTCCGAATGCGTCGTGGAGTTGCGTGACGCGCAGGCCGCATTCACGTTCGTGGATATTGATCGACCGCGCGCCGCGTCACTGCTGCGGGGATTCTCCGCGCCGGTGCGCGTGGAAGCGGGATTTGGCGCCGATGACCTGGCTTTCCTCGTGCGTCATGAGTCCGACGGGTTCAACCGCTGGGAAGCGGCGCAACAGCTCGCGCGGCTGGCCTTCGACCGCGTCCTGGCGGGCGACCTGCGTGCCGCGGAGATTGGCGTATGGGTCAGCACGGTTTCCGCCCTGCTCGATGACAACCGCGTCGAACCGGCCCTCCTGGCCGAACTGCTGACGCCACCGGACGCGCTGGAACTGGCGGAGCGCTGCGAGCCGTTTGATCCCGCCGCGGTGTACCGCGCACGCGAATTCCTGGAAAAGAGCCTGGCCCAGGTGACCGGAGCGCGCGTGGCGGCGCGCCACGGCCAACTCGTGGAGGCGGAGCAGGGTGCGCTCGACGGCGCCAGCCAGTCGCGGCGTCGCCTTGCCGGCCGATGCCTGGGCCTGTGGATGCGCGCCGATCCCACTGCTGCCGCAGAAGTAGCAGCGCGGCGCGCGGCGCAGGCGCCGAACATGACCGAGCGGCTGGCGGCGCTGACCCTCCTGGCGCATCACGGCGCCCCCCAGGCCGAGGCGGCGCTGGGCGACTTCGCCGCGCGCTACGCCGACGATCCGATCACCCTGGACAAATGGTTCGCCTTGCAGGCGCAGATCCCCGCCGAAGCGGCGGTGGAACGCGTTGCCGCGCTGCGCGCTGACAGCCGTTTCAACCTGCGCAATCCCAACCGGGTCTATGCGCTGCTGCGCGCCTTCGCGGCGCGCAACCTCGTCGCCTTCCACCGGCCCGACGGTGCCGGCTATGCGCTGATCGAGGATTGCCTGGTCGAACTGGATGCGATCAATCCCACCACGGCCTCGCGCCTGGCGGCCACCCTCAAGGACTGGAAACGCCTGGAACCGACGCGCCGGGTCTTGCTGCAGGCGAGCGTCGAGCGCCTCGCCGCGGCGGCGACATCGCCGGACCTTGCCGACATCCTGCGACGTACGCTTGCCTGACGTCGTCTTTGCGCAGGATTGCATCGTTTTCTAACGCTTCCTCAACCGTGCGGGACTACACTCAGAGCCCCGCACGCGCCCGGTGATCAGCATGCGTCGCTTCCTGTCATCCTTTGTCGTCGTCGCAGCCGTGGCCGGCTGCGCGCAGGTCCCCGAATACCGTTACCGCACCGGTGAGGCCGATTACTACTACGACCGGGACGATTCCTACCGGCCGGACTACATCGCCTACAGCCGCTACTACTCCGCGCTGTGGCCGGCTTACCACGGCTACTACGATCCGTTCTGGTCGTCGTCCTTTTACTACGGCGTCACCTGGTACCCGACGAACCTGTTCGGTTTTGGCGGCGGTTGGGGCGGACCCTACTGGTCCTACTCGCCCTGGTATGGCAGCTGGTGGGACGGTTACTACGACTGGGCCTGGTGGGAGCAGCAGCACGCGCGACAGGCGTACTGGCAGCGCTTCGGCAGCGTCGCGAACGAACGTGCGGCGGTGGCAGGCCTGCAGCGGACTTCGGCGCCGCCCCGGATGCCCTTGGATGAGGCGCGTATGCCGGCGGAGAGCGGCCGGCGCACGCGCGTCGATGCCGAACAATCCGTGCGCAGGGCTGACACGTCCATGCCGTTCCCGACACGGGAGGACACAGTCGGTCCACGTCGGACAACGCGTCCCCGTCCGTATGGTGATCCACCGATCCCCGGCGACGTGACGCGGGGCGGCCGGATCACGCGGATGCCGATCGACGAAGGGGCGCCGGTGCGCACGCCGACGCCGGTGCGGGAACCCCGGATCCGCCAGGCTGACGCGATGCCGTCGCCGGTCCGCAGTGCCCCCTCGATGCCTTCAGCGCCGCGGTCGATGCCGCCGCCGGCACCTTCGCGCCAGCGCGAGGCCGATCCGGACCGCTGAAACCGGCGCGCTTCGCAACCGGTAGCGAACCCTGGAAAAAAGCGACCTCGCGTGGGCGCGAGGTCGGGGGCTAACCGCGCAATGAACGCGCGGAGGGAGAGAGAGGGTGTGAGATCGGTCGATCAGGCCAGCAGGCGTCCCAGGGCTTCGTTGAGACGCGCAATGCGCGACAGGAGCGGTGCCACCAGGCTTTCGGCCTCATTCGCGGACTTGTGACTGCGGATATCTTCGATCGCCAACTCCAGGCGGCCGACTTCGATCATCAGGTCCTGGCGCAGGAACAGCGGATTGACGCGCATGAGGGTGTCGTTGGCGAGGTTCATCGAACTGCTCCGTAACCGATCTTCGAGGTGCGTGATCTGTGATGCAGTTCGCGTGCCAGGATCAAAAAATTGCGGGATCTGTCACGGTAGTCACGTTCGTCGCGAGAGTGACGACGTCTGTCGGATAGTGACCGGAGCTGACAGACCTTGCACGCAACCGGAATCTACGAAGACCTTCACGGTTTACTAATGTGTACGAGCGCTACTCTTAGCCGTGAATACAAAAACGCCGCGGCGCTACGCGTCGCGGCGTCATACCGGTTACTGGCGCCCGGCATACGGTCCTCTTGGATTCCCCCTGTTCCTACGACCGCCGGGCGCCAGCCTTATCTGGCGTCGCCCCTCGATCGTGGTGCGTCCTCCCACCGACGCAGAGCCGGCCCCTGAATTCCGACTATCGACGTGCTCGCAAACGCCGTGCGTCGGTGGGAGTGCGAGTTTTATAAAGCACGAGCTGTGCCAATCCTTGAGACCGACGCCCACCGGGTCTGCTGGCCCTGATCTTCGGTGTTTTACGGTGCGCCATGATCCGCCGGGTGACAAAAACCCATCGCCGGGCCGCCACCATCTCGTCATCCGGCGACGGCCCGGCGTCACCGGTTGTCACAGATGACCGATTCCCGACGTGCCTTGCTCCGGGCAGCTTTGCCAGCGGCTTGTCAATACCCTGGTAGAATCGCCGCCCTGGTTTTTCAGTCACTGCAGCACCCATGGATTACTCCCGACATTTCGACGTCATCGTCATCGGCGGCGGCCACGCCGGTACCGAAGCGGCACTCGCGGCGGCGCGCAGTGGCGCACAGACACTGTTGCTGTCCCACAACATCGAAACGATCGGGCAGATGAGCTGCAATCCGGCCATCGGTGGCATCGGCAAGGGCCACCTGGTCAAGGAGATCGATGCCCTCGGTGGCGCGATGGCGCGTGCGGCCGACCAGGCCGGCATCCAGTGGCGCGTCCTCAACGCCTCCAAGGGCGCCGCGGTGCGCGCCACGCGCTGCCAGGCCGATCGCGTCCGCTATAAGGCAGCCATTCGCGGCATGGTGGAACAACAGGCAAACCTGGCATTGTTCCAACAGGCCGTGGACGACCTGATCCTCGAGGGCGACCGCGTCGCCGGTGTCATCACCCAGATGGGCCTGCGCTTCCGCGCGCGCGCCATCGTGCTGACGGCGGGTACCTTCCTCGCCGGCAAGATCCACATTGGCTTTGCCAACTACGCCGGTGGCCGGGCGGGCGACCCGCCGGCCGCCACGCTGGCCTCGCGCCTGCGCGAACTCAAGCTGGGTACCGACCGCCTCAAGACCGGCACTCCGCCGCGCATCGACGGCCGAACCATCGATTACTCGGGGCTGGAGGCGCAGCCGGGCGACGATCCGATGCCGGTGTTCTCTTTCCTGGGCGATGTCAGCGAACATCCGCGCCAGGTCAGCTGCTGGATCACCCACACCAGCCAGCACACCCACGACATCATCCGCGGCGCGCTGGACCGCTCGCCGCTCTACACCGGTAAGATCGAAGGCGTCGGCCCGCGCTACTGTCCATCGATTGAAGACAAGGTGGTGCGGTTCGCCGAAAAGGAGACACACCAGATCTTCATCGAGCCCGAAGGCCTGGACACCGTCGAGATCTATCCCAACGGCATTTCCACCAGCCTGCCGTTCGACGTGCAGCTGGCGCTGGTGCGTTCGATCAAGGGGTTCGAGAACGCGCACATCACGCGGCCGGGTTATGCGATCGAGTACGACTATTTCGATCCGCGCGGCCTCAAGGCCTCGCTGGAAACCAAGGCCATCGAGGGGCTGTATTTCGCCGGCCAGATCAACGGCACCACCGGTTATGAGGAAGCGGCGGCACAAGGGCTGCTGGCGGGGCTGAATGCCGCGCTCGCCACCCAGGGCAAGGCGCCGTGGACGCCACGTCGCGATGAGGCCTACCTCGGCGTGCTGGTGGACGACCTCATCACCAACGGCACCACCGAGCCGTACCGCATGTTCACCTCGCGAGCCGAGTACCGCCTGCAGTTGCGCGAAGACAATGCCGATCTTCGCCTCACCGAAACCGGCTTCCAGCTCGGCTGCGTGGATGCGCCGCGTCACGACGCGTTCCGGCGCAAGCGCGATGCCGTCGAACGTGAGACAGAGCGCCTGCGCGGGCTGTGGGCTGCACCCGGCAACGCGCTCGGACGCCAGATCGAAGCCGAGCTCGGCATTACGCTGTCGCGCGAAACCAGTGCGCTGGATCTGCTGCGCCGGCCGGAAGTGGACTACAGCCACATCGCGCGCGTGCCCGGGCTGGGGCCGGTGGTCGATGATGTGCGAGTTTCTGAACAGGTGGAAATTTCGGCAAAGTATTCGGGGTATCTCGAGCGCCAGCGCGAAGAGATCGAGCGTGCACGCCGGCATGAGGAAACGCCGATCCCTGACCCGTTCGACTACGACCAGGTCAGCGGCCTTTCCGCCGAGGTGGCGCAGAAACTCAAGCGATCCCTGCCGCAGACCGTCGGGCAGGCGATGCGCATCGCCGGCGTGACACCGGCGGCGATTTCGCTACTGCTGGTGCACCTCAAGCGCAGCAAGGGTCGTCGCGTCGCCTGAGACGCCGGCGCTGCACGCTCTGCGGCGCCGAACCTTGACATTGACCGTTCCGCCGGCATTGCCGGCATGAACGCCGGCCGTCTGCGCGGGCGGTCGACCTGCACACGGAATCGGCCTGCAAGACTGCTAGACTCCGCCGCTGACACGGTCGCGAAAGCGGTGGCCGTGCGCGTATCCGCAGGACTGAACAGAACACCCTCATGCTCACAATCGAACAGAAGATTGCCGAGGAGATCGGCGCAAAATCCGTGCAGGTGAATGCCGCGATCGAATTGCTCGACGGCGGCGCGACGGTTCCCTTCATTGCCCGTTACCGCAAGGAAGTCACCGGCGGCCTGGATGATACCCAGCTGCGCAATCTGGAAGAGCGCCTGCGCTATCTGCGCGAGCTGGAAGAGCGCCGCAGCGCCATCCTGGCCAGCATCGCCGAACAGGGCAAGCTGAGCGACGAGCTGAAAAAAGAAATTGTAGAAGCCGATACAAAGGCGCGTCTGGAAGATCTATACCTTCCCTACAAGCCGAAGCGCCGCACCAAGGCGCAGATCGCCCGCGAGGCCGGCCTGCAGCCCCTGGCCGACGGCCTGCGCAGCGACCCCACGCAAGCCCCCGAGGAAGCAGCCAAGGCATTCATCAACGCCGAGAAGGGCATCAACGACATCAAGGGCGCGCTCGACGGTGCGCGTTCGATTCTCCTGGAAGAGTTCTCGGAAGACGCCGCACTGGTCGGCCAGCTGCGTGAATGGCTGACCGAGCGTGGCCAGATCCGCGCGAAAGTCGTCGCCGGCAAGGAAGCCGAAGGCGCCAAATTCCGCGACTACTTCGACCACGCCGAAGCGATCAAGTCGATTCCTTCGCATCGCCTGCTTGCCCTGTTCCGGGCGCGCAACGAGGGTATTCTGGACCTGGAACTGGAGCCGACCATCGAGCCCGACCAGGGCCACGCCGAGGCCGAAGGCCGCGTTGCCGCGCACTTCGGTATCGCCCAGCGCGGCCGTGCGGCGGATACCTGGTTGCTGGAAACCTGCCGCCAGACCTGGCGCGTGAAGCTGCACCTGCACCTGGCGCTGGACCTCTTCGGCAAGAGCCGTGAAGGCGCCGAGGACGAGGCGATCCGCGTCTTTGGCGACAACCTGAAGGACCTGTTGCTGGCGGCCCCTGCGGGCCCGAAAGTCGTCATGGGGCTTGATCCGGGCATCCGTACCGGCGTCAAGGTGGCGGTGGTCGATGGCACCGGCAAGCTTCTGACGACCCACACCGTTTACCCGCACGAACCGAAGAACCAGTGGGACCAGTCCATCGCGCAGCTCGCGGCCATGTGCAAGCAGCTGGGCGTGAACCTGATCGCCATCGGCAATGGCACGGCCTCGCGTGAAACCGACAAGCTCGTCGGCGACATGCTCAAGAAGCATCCGGATATCAAGCTCGCGAAGGTCGTGGTCAGCGAGGCCGGCGCCTCGGTGTATTCCGCCTCGGAAATGGCCGCCAGGGAATTCCCGGAACTCGACGTGAGCCTGCGCGGCGCGGTGTCGATTGCGCGCCGTCTGCAGGATCCACTGGCCGAACTGGTGAAGATCGAACCCAAAGCCATTGGTGTGGGCCAGTACCAGCACGACGTGAACCAGGTGAAGCTGGCGCGCGCGCTGGATGCCCGCGTGGAAGACTGCGTGAACGCGGTGGGCGTCGACGTCAACACGGCGTCCGCGCCACTGCTGGCCCGCGTCGCCGGCCTGTCCGCCTCGGTGGCGGAGAACGTCGTGAAATTCCGCGATGCCAACGGCCCGTTCAAGACGCGCGACGCACTCAAGAAAGTACCGCGGCTGGGCGACAAGGCGTTCGAACAGTGCGCCGGCTTCCTGCGTATTCCGGCCGGTGACAATCCGCTCGACGCCTCGTCTGTCCATCCGGAGGCCTACCCGGTGGTCGAGCGCATCATCAAGGCCTGTGGCCGCGAGGTGCGCCAGATCATCGGCGACACCAGCTTCCTCAAGACGCTGCGGGCCGAGCAGTTCACCGACGACACCTTCGGCCTGCCGACCGTGCGCGACATCCTGCGTGAACTGGAAAAACCCGGCCGCGACCCGCGCCCGGAGTTCGTCACCGCGGCTTTCGCCGAGGGCGTGGAAGATCTCAAGGACCTCAAGCCCGGCATGGTGCTGGAAGGCCGCGTGTCCAACGTCGCGGCGTTCGGTGCCTTCGTCGATATCGGCGTGCACCAGGACGGCCTCGTGCATGTGTCCGCGCTGTCGACCAAGTTCGTGAAAGACCCGCGCGAGGTGGTGAAGGCGGGCGATGTGGTCAAGGTGAAGGTGCTGGAGGTCGATATCCCGCGCAAGCGCATCGCCCTGACCATGCGCCTGGACGACCCGCTCGGCGATACCCGCACCAGCGCGCCGGGTGCCGCGGCAGCCCGCAAGGATGACCGCGGGCCGCGTCGTGACGGCGCGTCGCGTCCCGGCGGTGCGCGGCCCGGCAGTGCGCCGGCGCCGACCAACAACGCCTTCGCCGACGCGTTCGCGCGCGCCAAGCGAAACTGACCGATGCTGCGGCCCGGCATTGCAGTCATCGTGGCCCTCGGGCTGGCGGTGGCGCCAGCCGGTGCCGCCATCCGCTCAACGCCCGTGCCCCTGCCCATGCAGGGTCACGCGGCGCAGCCCGGCCTCGATACGGACGCCAAGGGCGACATCTACCTGAGCTGGATCGCGACGGCCGCGAAAGGTCACCAACTGCGCTTCAGCCGCTGGGACGGCAAGGGCTTCACCGTGTCGGCCACCGTCGCCCAGGGCACGCGGTGGTTCGTGAACTGGGCCGATGTGCCTGGCCTGCGCGTCATGCCCGACGGCGCCCTGGTGGCCTGGTGGCTGGAGAAGACGGCGCCGGGCACCTATGCCTACGGCGTCCGCCTGACGCGCTCGGCCGATGGCGGCAGGACCTGGTCCGACGCCGTATCGGCGCACGCCGACAGCAGCCCCGCCGAACACGGTTTCGTTTCGCTCTGGCCAATGGACGCACACCGGTTCGCCCTGGTCTGGCTCGATGGCCGCGACGCGCCGTCCGAGGACGCCCATGACCACGGCGGCGAAGGCGCCACCGGGCTGCGGACGGCGGTCTTCTCCAGTGCGATGCAGGCAGCGGGTGAATCGCTGATCGACGCCCGTGTGTGCGACTGCTGCCAGACCGACGTGGCGCTGGCCCGCCAGGGGCCGGTCGTCGTATTCCGCGACCGGAGCGAGAAGGAAATTCGCGACATTGCCGTGGTGCGCTGGGACGGCAGCCGCTGGAGTACGCCGCGGCCCGTCCATGCCGATAACTGGACGATGCCGGGATGTCCGGTAAATGGCCCGGCCGTCGCCGCCCGGGGCGATGATGTCTACGTCGCCTGGTACACGGCGCCAGGCGACCAGCCTACGTTGCGCCTGGCGCGTTCTACGGACGGCGGCGCCTCCTTCGCCGCGCCGGTGACTTTGCCCGCGCGGCGGTCAGTCAGCGGGCGGGTGGACCTGGCCCTGGTGAAGGACGCCGTCTGGGTGAGCTGGCTGGAAGAAACGGACGAGGGCGCCTTCCTCATGGCAGCCCGTTACACCAGCGATTTGTCGACAGTGGATACCACCCAGATCGCGACCTTGCCCCGTGGCCGCGGAACGGGCGTTCCGCGCCTGGCGCCCCACGGAGATGGCGCCTTCCTCGTCTGGACAACGGTGACCGATGGCCAGCCACAGCTGCGTGCCGCGCAACTGAGCGAGGCACCGGCGGACTGAGCGTGAATGCGGCCGGTCCATCGGCTGGCGCGCGTCACCTCGGGTCCGGCGCGTGCGGCCGTTGGAGCCGCCGGCGACGCGGGCTATCCTCTGCCGTCCGATCCTCCACGGCACTCCCATGCGTTTTGAAGGCACCGATCGTTACGTGGCCACGGATGAGCTCAAGCTCGCCGTCAACGCCGCAATCACCCTGCAGCGACCCCTCCTGATCAAGGGCGAGCCGGGCACCGGCAAGACCTTGCTCGCCGAAGAGGTGGCCCGCTCACTCGGCGCGCCACTGTTCGAATGGCACATCAAATCGACCACAAAGGCCCAGCACGGCCTCTATGAGTACGACGCCGTAGCGCGGCTGCGCGATTCGCAGCTGGGCGAGGCGCGTGCGTCGGAGATCGCCAACTACGTGGTGCCAGGCAAGCTGTGGCAGGCCTTTGTGAGCGATCAGCGCGCGGTCGTGCTGATCGACGAGATCGACAAGGCCGATATTGAATTTCCGAACGATCTGCTGCGCGAACTCGATCGCATGGATTTCCACGTCTACGAAACGCGCCAGACCATCACGGCCCTGCACCGGCCGATCGTGATCATCACCTCCAACAATGAAAAGGAACTGCCGGACGCCTTCCTGCGCCGCTGCTTCTTCCACTACATCCGCTTTCCCGATGCCGAAACGCTCAGCGCGATCGTTGACGTGCATTACCCGGGCATCAAGAAGGAACTCGTGCACGAGGCACTGACGGCATTCTTCGCCTTGCGCGAAGCGCCGGGTCTCAAGAAGAAGCCCAGTACCTCGGAACTGCTCGACTGGCTGAAGCTGCTGCTGGCTGAGGATATCGGCGTCGAAACGCTGCGCGAGCGTAACCAGCGTAAATCGATTCCGCCGCTCTACGGCGCGCTGCTCAAGAACGAAGCGGACGTGCAGCTGTTTGAGAAGATTGCGTTTCTGGCGCGGCGCGGCGGCTGAGACACCGCGCCGGCCGAACGTTTAATCGACCTGGAACGATTGGAGCGTCACGGGCAGGTTGTCGATGACAAACTGCAAGGATGTCGGTGTGAGGACAAAATGTCCGCCGAAACCTCCCGTGTGCCCGGTGACCGTGAATCGGAAATGCGAAAGGTCAAATCCCGTTTGCTGCGAGAACGTCATGAGCGTAAAGCTGCTGCCGATGACGTGGAAGCCAGTCTTAAAGACAAAATGGAGAATGCCGTCCTGCCCACGCTGCAGCTCGCCTTGTACCGCGACCAGATCCCTCTCGCCTTGTTCCGTCAAATCGAAGTGAACATATGCTTCGCTGTTGACCGCCAGACTACTGAAGGTCATCGTCCCGGGTACCCATTGCAGCTCGAATGGCGAATCGCCAGGACGCAGTACGGCGTATCGAGCAAGTACGGCATTGCCGAAGTGCCCGCCGCCCATCAAATATGGCACCGCTGGTAGTCCGGTACTTTCCAGCGTTGTTGTGGCGTTAGGAATTGTAGAGCCCGCGGGTAGCCAAACCATGCCATCGCGGACAGTAATAGCGCCCGTCAGCGACTGCGTTCCAACCATGCCCAGGGCACCGGGTCCCGTCTTGGTAAGTGAGCCGCTGCCGCTGATTCCTCCGCCGACCACGACGTGGCTATTGCTAGCCTCCACGATATGGAAATGCGTGGAGGCATCGAGGATCACGGCGGGTAATGCCGGGGCAGTCGTCGGATGATGGCCGGCGGATTCAAAGTAGGGTGCCGTTCCAGCAAACCGTACGGTTCCATTCTCCAAATTCCACGCCTCGCCAGCGCCAGCGCAGCTATCGACAATTCGGTTTACTGTAACCGTTCCACCAAGATCGATGTGGAAGCCCTGGCCGCCGCTGCAGGAAAGTGAAACGTCAGCTGTTGCTGAGTCGGGAACGATCTGTGGTGACCAGTTGGACGCCACATTCCAGCTGCCGCCGTCGGGCCCGACATAGGCGGCGGCATGCGCGGCAGTCGTCCCGACCAAGCCGACAAGAAGGGCTGTGATGCGGCGGGCGGAGAAGGTTCCGGGAATGAAAAGCATGCGTCAGGCTCCAGGCGAGAGGTACGTCACCGGCGGGAGGCGTCGACTTCAACGTTCGTCGTTGCCTTCCCGGTTACGGCGCCGTCCTGCCCTACGTGAAACCGTGGCGGCGATGATCATCGCCGATGAAGCAGGAGCTGACACGAACTGGACGGCTCGTGGGCCGTCCAGTGGCGCGAGGCGGGATCAGTTCGGCTTTTTCTTCGAAACCGTATCGAAGCGCGCAACGGCGCGGTCATGCAGCGGCTTGGCGTCGGCTTCGCTCACGTCGGTGACGGCGCCGCCTTCCTTCTTGGTATGCAGCACGAACAGGCCCTGGGCGTCCCAACCCAGGCGGGTCACCGAATTGGGTTTTTCGGCCATCGCGGCGACGCGTTCCTGCACCACGGCCATCGGCTTGCCGTTCTCGTGGTAGGCAAAGTAGATATTGACGCGGCCCTTGTCGCCGTAATCGGTGATCTCGCGGATGTAGCGCAGGCCGTTCTTGTCGAAGAAGCCATCCCACGCGGTGGTGCTGGTTTCGTCTTCGCTGGCGCCCTTGGCGACCTTCATGCCGCCGATGGCGCGTTCGAGCATGCCGTATTCGGATTCCAGCTTTTCCGACGCCGTCGGTTCGGGCGCGAGCTGGATTTCCACCTTGGCCGGCGAGCCCTTGGTCAGGACCGGGTATTCGCGCGGGGCCAGGTAGCTGCGTTCGCCGTCCTTGACGCGGGCGATCAGTATGTAGAACGAGTTCGGGTCGATCTTGCCCGGCTCGACGTCCAGCTTGAACGGCATCGGCATCGCGGCCACATTCGTCGTCGAGGAGGCGACCTGCACCTTGGGCTTGGCCGAGACGTTGAACAGTTCCAGGGTCAGCGTGGCGGCGGGCGACAGCTGGGCAGGGACCTTGAGCGCCACCTGGCCCGTCACCGCGGAGGCGATCGCCGCCTGGCTGGCCTGGGCCGCGGGCTTGTTGGCATCGGTCGACGGACCGCAGGCAACCAGGCCGACACTGGCAATGAGCAACGGAAGGGCAAGCTTGTGCACGGGTGGATCTCCGCAAACGTAGAATTCTGGCCGGGCGCAGCGAGCGCGGCCGACTGAGAGGGCCCGACAGCCTAGCGATTTTTGCCGACGCTGTCCTGGCATCGAAAGTCGAATAATGCCATCAACCCGCGGCCCGGCGCGTGCTCTGGGCCGATGCCTGCGCGAATGGACAGGACTTGACGTATGTTGATCCGATTTTTCTCTGGCTGCGCAGCCAGGGGCTCAAACCCAGCCTCAATGAGTTGCTTGCCTTGCTGGGGGCGCTCCAGGCCGGTTTTGCCCGGTTATCGCTGGACGAGTTCTACCACCTGGCCCGCCTTTGCCTGGTCAAGGATGAAACCCAGTTCGACCGCTTCGACCGGGCCTTCGGCGGCTTCTTCGCCGGGGTGGATGCCGCGGCGGTCGAACTCTACGGTCGTATTCCCGAGGAATGGTTGCGGCGCGAGTTCGACCGCGTCTTCACCGACGAGGAAAAGGCCCAGGTCGAGGCCCTGGGCGGCCTGCAACGGCTGATGGAGCAATTGCAGCAGCGCCTGGCGGAACAGGATGGCGTGCATCGCGGCGGATCGCGCTGGATCGGAACCGGCGGCACCTCGCCGTTCGGCAATTCCGGATACAACCCGGAGGGCGTCCGCATCGGGGGCCGGTCGGGCCAGCGCCGCGCGGTGAAGGTCTGGGACAAGCGCGAGTTCCGCAACCTTGATGACACGCGCGAGCTCGGCACACGCGACATCAAGCTGGCCCTGCGCGCCCTGCGCCGGCTGGCGCGCACGGGCGCCGAGAACGAGCTGGACCTGGACGGCACCATCCGCGCCACGGCGCGCAATGCCGGATGGCTCGACCTGAAGCTGCGCCCGGAACGGCACAACGCGGTCAAGGTGCTGCTGCTCCTGGATATCGGCGGCTCGATGGACGATCACGTGCGGATCTGCGAGGAGGTCTTCTCCGCTGCACGTGCGGAGTTCAAGCACCTGCAGCACTACTACTTCCACAATTTCGTGTACGAGCGGGTCTGGCGCGACAACGCGCGGCGCTGGGACGTGCACCAGCGCACGCTCGACCTGCTGCATACCTATCCGGCCGACTACAAGCTGGTGATCGTCGGCGATGCCAGCATGAGTCCCTACGAAATCACCGAGCCCGGCGGCAGCATCGAGCACATGAACGAGGAAGCCGGCGCGGTGTGGCTCAAGCGTCTGACCGACGTCTACCGGCGTGCCATCTGGCTCAATCCGGTGGACGAATCGCGCTGGAACTGGACACCGTCGATCGGCATCACGCGCGAACTGATGGACGGCCGCATGTTTCCGCTCACCCTCGCGGGCCTCAACAAGGCCGTCGACGCGCTACGCGGCCGCTAGCGGCCGCGTCAGGTTTCGCGCCGGCGAATCTTGAGCTGGTCGACCGGGAAGGTGGCGATATCCACGCCGCGGCTGCGGCGTGGTTGCCCGGCTTCCGGGCCCCAGGCATGCGCATAGATCACCTCGTAGGTGGCCGGCAGCACGCCGTCGCGCCGGAAGGGCTCGTAGGCGGCCGCGACGGCGGCCAGGCGCGATTTGCCGGTGAGGGTACGGCTGCGGCCGCTGTCGGCGTTGGTCGCGCCGATCGCCTTGAGGTCGCGCATCAGTCCCATGGTGTCCGGGTAGGTGAGGGTGAAATCCTCGCCGTCGAGCACCGGATCACGAAACCCGGCAGCCAGCAGCGCATCGCCGACGCGCTGGATATCCGCAAACCGGCTCACGTGTGGCGCCCGATCCACTTCCGCCCAGGCTGCGCGCAATTCGTGCAGCGTCATCGGGCCGAAAGTCGACAGCGCGAGCATTCCCTTGGGGCGCAACACACGCCGGAACTCATCGAACAGGGCCGGCAGGTCGTCGATCCACTGGATGCACAGGTTCGAGAACAGCACATCGACGCTGGCATCGGCCAGGGGCAGGGCGCGCGCATCGGCGCAGATCCGCGGCAGTGGCCGCAACCAGCTGCCCTGGCGCCTGGCCTGGCGCAGCATCGGCAGGGCCAGATCCATGCCGATCACCTGGGCCTGTTTCCAGCGTTTGCGCAGCAGGCCGGAAGCACGGCCCGGTCCGCAGCCCAGGTCGATCACGCGCAGCGGCGCGGTCTGCAGGTATTCCAGGCGTTCCAGCAGGCGGTCTTCCACCACTTTCTGCAGCACGGCATGGCTGGCGTAGCTCGCTGCCGCGCGGCCGAAGGCCTGGCGCACATGGCGGATATCGAAGGGAGGCGTCATGCGCTGATCTCCGCATGAAAGGACCGGATGGCGGCAGCCACCTCGTCGCCGTGGGCGATGAAGGGCGCGTGGCCGGCGGCGGTTTCCAGGTAGCGTCCCTGCGGGCTGGTCTGCGCGGACCAGCGCATTGCCGCGGCGGGAATCAGGCGGTCGCGGCGCCCGGCAATCCACAGGCTCGGGACGCGAAGGTCCGGCAGGTCGCCGCGAAGATCCGTCTGCTCCAGCACGCCCAGGCCCTCGCACAGTACCTGCAGCGCCGGTTCGCCGCGGTCGAACACGTGCGCCTTCAGCTCGCGCAGCTCCGACTGGGCGTGGTCCGAGCCGTGCGCTTCCAGGGCCAGGAATCGGTCGATGGTGCGGTGGTAGTCCTTGCGCAGGCCTTCGGCGAACTGGCGGAAGACATCGGCGGACACCGCATGGGGCCAGTCATCGGCAACGACAAAGCGCGGACTGGCGGCGATCAGGCAGACACCCCGGACGGTGCCAGGCATCAGGCGCGCCGCTTCCAGGCAGACCAGGCCACCCAGGGACCAGCCGATCCACAGGGCCGGTGGCACAGCGGCGGCCACCTCCCGCGCGAACGCCGTCGGGTCCAGGCTTGCCTCGCGATCGGCGCTGCGGCCATGGCCGGGCAGGTCCACGAGATGGAGCCGGAACGCGGCCGACAACCGTTCGGTCAGGGGGGCGAAAATGCCGCTGTGCATCGCCCAGCCATGGATCAGGACAAGATCAGGGCCGTGGCCCAGGGTTTCGATATGCATGATGTCGGTCGATGGCGGCAGCACGGGAACGCACCGCCTGGAATCTTCAGGAAAGCCTCTGCCGCACGTGGCTGATAGCGTCGAGCAGCGCTTCGACGTCCGCTTCGCCGTGGTGCACCGAAAACGTCACGCGCAGGCGCGACTTGCCCGACGGTACCGTCGGTGGTCGGATTGCCGGCACATAGAAGCCCAGCTCCAGCAAACCCCGGGACAGCGCGACAGCGGTTTCCGCCGAACCGGCCAGTACCGGCTGGATCGGTGTGGTGGATGGCACCAATTCCAGGCCGCGCGCCGCGGCGCCGTGGCGGAAATGCGCCACCAGGTGGGCCAGCCGCTCGCGCCGCCAGGATTCGAACCGGGCGATCTCCACAGCCACGCGCGCCGCGGCGGCCAGCGCCGGCGGCATGGCGGTCGTATACACATAGCTGCGCGCCCGCTGCACCAGGCCGTCGATCATCGTGGCATCGCCCGCGACAAAGGCACCGGCAACCCCGAGCGCCTTGCCCAGCGTGCCCATCAATACCGGCACGTCCCCGGCTGACAGCCCGGCCTGTGCGACACAGCCGGCGCCTTCCGGCCCGACCACGCCCAGGCCGTGGGCGTCATCCACGTGCAGCACCGCACCCTCCTCGCGGCACAGTCGGGCCAGCGCGCCGAGCGGGGCAATGTCGCCATCCATGCTGAACACGCCGTCGGTGGACAACACGGCTGCTTTCGATGGATCGGCCGCCAGCTGGCGCCGGGCACTGTCCACATCGCCATGCACGTAGCGCCGCAGACAGGCTCCCGCCAGGCGGGCTCCGTCGATCAGGCTGGCGTGATTGAGCTTGTCCTGGACCGCACTGTCGCCTTCGTCCAGGAGCGCCGCTAGCACACCGATGTTGGCCATATAGCCGGTGGAGAACAGCAGGGCACGGTCGCGTCCGGTCCAGCGGGCCAGGTCCTGCTCCAGCGCCTCGTGCTCGCCGCGATGGCCACCGAGCAGGTGTGCCGCCGTCGCGCCCACGCCCCAGCGCGATGCCGCCCGCCACAGCGCCTCGCGTAGGCGCGGATGCTGCGCCAGGCCCAGATAGTCGTTGCTGGCAAAACCCAGGAGGCGTCGCCCGTCGATCTGCAGCCAGGCCCCTTCGGCGGCCTGCACCGCGCGCACGCGCCGCAGCGTCCCGGCCGCCGCCCGCTCGGCCTGGACGCGGGCCAGGCGTTCGATCGGGTGGGGGCGGCGCATCGCTGCTGTGTCGGGTACGTACGGTGGATCAGGCCGCGGCGGCGCGGCCGCAGCCGCGCTCGCCGTCGGCCGCCGGCTCGCAGATATCCGCGTGCACGGTGCCCGGTTCCAGCACGACTTCCATCGGATGGATGCCCAGGCGACGGAACAAGGCCTGGTCGTGCTCCACATCCGGATTGCCCGTGGTCAGGAGCTTCTCGCCGTAGAAGATCGAGTTGGCGCCGGCCAGGAAGCACAGCGACTGCAGCTCATCGTTCATCTCCGCGCGGCCCGCCGACAGGCGCACCACGGACGCCGGCATCAGCAGCCGCGCCACCGCCACCGTGCGCACGAATTCGAACGGATCGAGCAGGGCGGTGCCGGCCAGCGGCGTGCCTTCCACCTGCACCAGCCGATTGATCGGCACCGAGGTCGGGTGTTCGGGCAGGTTGGCCAGGGTCTGCAAGAGCCCGGCGCGCTGCTCGCGCGTCTCGCCCATGCCGACGATGCCGCCGCAGCAGGTTTTCATGCCGGCCTGGCGCACGTTCTCGAGCGTGTCCAGGCGATCCTGGTATTCGCGGGTCTGGATGATCTCGCCGTAGAACTCCGGCGCGGTATCGAGGTTGTGGTTGTAGTAGTCCAGGCCCGCCTGCTTGAGCGTTTGCGCCTGCGGACCGCTCAGCATGCCGAGGGTGGCGCAGGTCTCCATGCCCAGCGCCTTCACGGCGCCGACCATGGCGGCGACCTTCTCCACGTCGCGATCTTTCGGTGAACGCCAGGCGGCGCCCATGCAGAAGCGGGTCGCACCGGCCGCCTTGGCCTGGCGGGCACGTTCGAGCACGGTTTCCACGGCCATCAGCTTTTCGGCCTTGAGCCCGGTCGCGTAGCGCGCGCTCTGCGGGCAGTAGGCGCAGTCCTCGGGGCAACCGCCTGTCTTGATCGACAGCAGGGTCGACACCTGCACGGCGTTGGCGTCGTGGCGCTCGCGGTGCGTGACCTGTGCGCGGTGGATCAGGTCGGCAAAGGGCAGATCGAACAGGGCGAGCACTTCCTGGCGCGTCCAGTCGTGGCGGATGGGTGTCATGGCGGCCTTCCGGTCGTAAAGTCGGGCGAGTGTCGTGATCGATCCGGAGACTGTCAACTTGAAGGGAATCGCTTGGGTTGACGGCCTGCGCCGGTGGGGATTCCGTTGGCTGCCGTCCCGCTGCGTCCTCTGCGGGGACCGGGGAGCACCGTCGCAGGACCTGTGCACCGGCTGCCGACGGGATTTCACGCCCAACCACCGTGCCTGCACGCGCTGCGCGATTCCCCTGGAAAGCGGCAATGGCGTATGCGGCCCGTGCCTGAAGCGGCCGCCGCCGTACGATGCGGCCTGGGCGCCCTTTGTCTACGCCGCGCCGCTTGATCAATTGCTGACCCGGTTCAAGTTCTCCGGCGACCTTGCCTGCGGCCGCGTCCTGGCCGAGACGATGGCTGCCGTCCCGCCCGGCGACCGGCCCGAGGCGCTGGTGCCTGTGCCGCTGCACCGGCAACGCCTGCGCGAGCGGGGATTCAACCAGTCGCTGGAACTGGCGCGTCACCTGGGACAGACCCTGGGAATACCCGTGCTCGCCGGCGGCCTGGACCGGATCC
Source organism: Tahibacter amnicola (assembly GCF_025398735.1). Taxonomy (NCBI): domain Bacteria; kingdom Pseudomonadati; phylum Pseudomonadota; class Gammaproteobacteria; order Lysobacterales; family Rhodanobacteraceae; genus Tahibacter; species Tahibacter amnicola. The sequence continues at coordinate 125,457 of NZ_CP104694.1, read as the reverse complement.
GCGAAACGCCCGCCCAGGCCGGCCTGGCCGCACTCGCCCGGCGGCGCAACCTGCGCGGCGCATTCGCCCCGGCCGCCGGGCTGCGCTGGCCGGCCCACGTGGCCCTCGTCGATGACGTGATGACCACCGGCTCGACCTTGGCCGCCTGCGCCGGTGCGCTGCGCACGGCCGGCGTGGCGCGGGTCAGCGCCTGGGCCCTCGCCCGCGCGCCTCGGTCCGGCGGCCCGGCGCCCGTCCCGTCGCCCGACTGAGACCTGGCTCCGGCACGGCCGGAAAAGTGCCGGTATGATGGCTCTCGGGGTCATCAGGGTGATTTCGCATGAGGGTTCGTCTGTTCCGCGCCCGCCAGTCGGGTGTGTCTATCAAGCGCGTGCTGAGCACGGTATTCACCATCGCGCTGCTGGTTGCTTACGTGGCATTCCACTCCAATCGGGTTCTTGGCCGCGTCATGCTGGTCGCCTTCGATGGCGACGACACGACCTACCAGGCCAGCTGGCCGGGCTTCACCGGCACGATCAGCGCCAAGAACGTGCACTTCCCGCTCATGGACGGCAGCTCGGACGACTTCGTGTTCGAGAAGGTGCGGATCGAGATCCCCTTCTGGCAGTACTTCCGCAGCCTGCTGTCGCGCAAGGAACGCAAGATGTTCAACGCGATCAGCGACGTGAAGATCGTGCTGACCGGGGGGCAGGGCACCAAGGACAGCCCGTTCGGCTACGAGCTGGCCGCCTTCGGCGGCTCGTCCGGCGCACTGTTTGAAGCCTTCGGTTGCGCGGAGGATTCGCTCTGGAGCACCGACGAACTCAAGGACATGGGGCTTACGCCTGGCCCCACCGAAGTGATCGTCGAATATCACCGTGACGGCGACACGCTCAACATCATCAAGTCCATTGATACGCCCGGCGTAGCGCGCGTGGCTTACCGCGGGTCGATGACGCTGCGCGATACCTCGGCGCTGCTGAGCCTGCGCGGCAGCGGCGATGCTGACATTGTCCAGGACGAGTGGGAAATCGAAGACCGCGGTTTCGTCGCCGCGCGCAACCAGCATTGCGCCAAGAAGGACAAGGTGACGCCCGACCAGGTGGTCGCCCGCCACGTTGCATCGGTCAGCCGCGCCCTCGCCGCCGTCGGCGTCGCCGGTCACGAGAATCTGGTCAACGCTTATCGCGAGTTCGCCACCAAGGGCGGCAAGATCGCGCTCAACCTCAAGTACGACCCGCCGATCACTGTCCAGCAGCAGGAAAGCGACACGCTGTCCAGCTGGCTGCCGGCCATGCGCGGCCAGTTCACCTTCAACGGCACGCCGATGGCGTTGAGCCTGGAATCGACCGCGCCGCGGCCGCTGCCGGGCATGGACGAAGAAGCCGAGGATTACGACGACACCGCTCCGCTGCCCACGATGGTGCAGGTCCTGCGCAGCGAGGGCATCGATCCGGTCCAGCTGGGCTACGGCGTCGCGCCCGCAGCGGCCGCACCGGCGGCGACAGCGCCGGGCAGTGCGGTGGTCGTAGCCAGTGCCACGGCACCGGCTGTCACGACAGCGCCGCCGGTATCAACCGCTGTTACGCCTGCTGCACCCTCCGTAGCGGCGCCGGCAACGCCGGTGAACAGCATCGCGGCGGCGGCACCGGCCAGGGCGGTCGAGACAGTCCGCGCTCCGGCCGCGCCTGCCGTGGTTCCGCTCGATGATGAGCCGCCACCGCCGCCGCCGGCGGGAACGCCGGTCGCCTATGCGGACCTGGGCAAATGGGTCGGCAAGCGCGTGGCGATCTATATGAAAGCGCGCCCCGCCATGTACGGCGAAGTGGCCGGCGTGGAGAAGGGCATCGTGCAGTTGCGTCGCCGGATTGCCGGCGGCTGGGCCCTGATGCCCATCGACAAGTCCAATTTCGAACGCGCCGAGCTCGCGGAATAAGTCGCGGTCCGCTGCGGCGGAGGACGGGTTGTGCCCGACCTCCGCCGCCTGCCGGTTTACACCGGCTTGAGGCCCAGTGCCAGGCACAGGCCGATCCACACGGCCATGCCCAGCCATAGATTGTTGCGGAAGGCCTCGAAGCAGGCCTTGCGGTCGCGGTGGCGGATCAGCCACTGCTGCCAGATGCAGAGCGCTGCCGCCGCTGCGACGCCCGCGTAGTAGATGCCATGCACCTTGGCCCGGCTGCCCACCAGCACCAGCGCCAGGACGAAGGTTCCCATCAGCACGCCGACGATGACGCGGTCGGCCTCGCCGAAGAGGATAGCGGTGGATTTCGCGCCGGCCTCGATGTCTTCGTCCCGGTCGACCATCGCGTACTCAGTGTCGTACACCGTTGCCCACAGCACGTTGGCCAGGAACAGCAGCCAGCACAGCGGCGGCAGCGCCGCCAGCCAGTCCCCGTCACCGCCCCTGACGGCGGCGAAGGCCATCGGGATCGACCAGCCGAAGGCGGCGCCCAGTACCACCTGCGGCAGATGTGTGTAGCGCTTGGCGAATGGATAGAGCGTGGCGAGCGCCGCACCGACCAGGGACAGCTTGATCGTCATCGCGTTGGTCAGGCACACCAGGCCGAAGGCCAGCACCATCAGGACCGCGAATAACACCAGCGCCGCCTTGGGCGTGATGCGCCCGGCGGCGATCGGACGGCCGCGCGTGCGTTCGACTTTCGGGTCCAGCCAGCGGTCCGCATAGTCGTTGATCACGCAGCCGGCGGCGCGCATGAGGAATACGCCGATGGTAAAGATGACCAGCAGGTGCGGCGGCGGGAAATCACCCCGCGCCAGCCACAGCGCCCACCAGGTCGGCCATAGCAGGAGCAGCGCGCCGACCGGGCGATCCATGCGCATGAGCACGAGATAGTCGCGGAAGCGCTCGCGCTGCGCCTCGGGCGCGAGCCGCAGAAATGCCGCCAGCACGCGGCGCGAGCGATCCGATGCATCGGCCGGATGCGCCGGTGGAGCCGGCGCGGCAGCGGGAGCTGCCGGCGTGGCGCGGGACCGGCCCCGGCCGGAGTGGCCGTCGCTGCGTCGGCCTTCGTGGGAATCGGAACTCTTGGACATTTCCCGAGTTTATCCCGCTACGCCGTTCTTGGGCGTCGTCGCGGACGGATTGGCCCGGTACCGCCGTTGACGCGAAACGTTCAAACGAAGGCGGAGCCTGCAGCCATTCCGCGTGCCGGCTGGCCGCGGGTTTCGTCAGAACTCGACCGCGTAGGTGGACGTTCCGTCACCGTTGCCGGCAGTTTCACGCACGGATGTGAATCCAGCGGCCACGGCGATGGCCGCCTTGCCGGTGCGGCTGCGGAAGGTGGCGGGTGCCTTCAGGCCCAACCGGGCGAAACTGACCGGACTGGGCTCGATGTCCTTGGCCGAAAGGGTGGGGTGCGCCTTGAGCCATTCGATCACGATGTCCCGGTTGGTCGTCTCTTCCGCCAGCACGATGCGGCTGCCATCCACACCCGGAATGCCACCGCTGGCACGGTAGTTGTTGGTGGCGACGATGAACGCGGCGTCCGGCGCCACGGGCTTGTCCTTGTACGTGAGGGCAACGACGCGTTCGCCCGTCGGCCGCGACAGATCAAAGGTGTAGCGCAGGCCGCCCTGGATGACGTCGAAGTTGTAGGTCGGCACGCGGACATTGACCAGCGGTTGCGGCGTGGTCGCCGCCGGGTCGAGCTGGTTGAAGCGCTCGGCCGCCTTTTCCAGCCAGCCCTTGAGTGTCTTGCCGTCGATGTGCACGGCGGCGATGGTATTGGGATACAGGTACAGGTCCGCTGCGCTCTTGATCGTCACCTCGCCGGGAGCGACGTCGGTGTAGTCCTCGCTGCCGGCAAAACCGGCCTTGAAGGCGGCCGCGCCAGACAGCACCGGAACGGCAGCGAGGTCCGGCCGCTCGGTCTTGATGCGCCGGGCGACATAGTCGCGCTGCGCGGCGTTGATCACGCCCAGGGCCGACACTTCGCCGAGGTCCGAAAAATAGGTGTTGAGGCGAACCGCGGTCCGTCCGATGGGCGTGCTGACCCAGGCGTTGGCCGCCCGGTGTTCGGCATCGATCACGCGGGCGATCGCCGGATCGGCCGCCACGCATTCCTTCGCGGCCGTGCAAATCGGGCGAACCTCGCTGTAGGTCTTCTGCTTGTCGACCACCCACCGGCCGCCCTGGCGCACCAGGGCGAGCTTGATCACGCCCAACCCCTTGCCCCAGTAGCCGGCCATCACCGCCGGCACGCCACGCACGTAGCCACGTTCGTTGTCGACCTCGGCCATGGTGTTGAAGCGCGACTTCGGATTGCTGGCATTGGGGAACACATCGTGTGAATGGCCCATCAGGAGCGCGTCGATCCCCGGCACGCCCGCCAGGTGCCAGTTCGCGTTCTCCATTGTCTCGTGGTACGCGTCCGGATTGAGACCGCCGTGCGAGATCGCGACGACGATATCGACATCCTGTGACCGCAGCTCCGGCACCCAGCGCTGCGCCGCCTCGACGATGCCGGTGACGGTCACCTTGCCTTCGAGATTGCGCTTGTCCCACTTGAGAATCGGCTGCGGCGTGAAACCCAGGATGCCCACGCGCAACGGAACCTGCACTGCGCTGCCGTCGGCGGTCCAGGCGGTGATCGACTTGGTCAGCACGCGGTACGGGGCGTACAGCGGCTTGCCGTCGCGGCTGGAGTACACATTCGATAGCACCAGCGGGAAGTCCGGGCCGGTGCAGCGGGCGCCGTCGGTGCCTTCCACATTCAGCGGCGTGCCCGTGGCATGCGCCAGGAAGTCCAGACCGTAGTTGAACTCGTGGTTGCCGATGGTGCCGCCGTCGTAGCCCAGTGCATCCATCGCCTTGTACATCGCCAGCTTCTGGTCGCAGGCCAGTGGGCTGGCCAGCGCCTGGTGATCGGCCAGCGCGGTGCCCTGGATGGTGTCGCCGTCATCGAACAGGAAATTGTTCGGGAAATCCTTCCGCGCCGCGTGCACCAGCGTGGCGACCCGCTCAAAACCCAGGGTCGGATCGGCGGCGCCCTTGAAATAGTCGTAGGACAGCACGTTCGAATGCAGGTCCGTCGTCTCCAGCAGGGCGACGTCCGCACGCGCGCCGTCGGCGGGCGGTTTCGGGCCGTCGTCGTGGCGTCCTGCCGGACCGGTGGTGCAGGCCGAAAGAAGCAGGCTGGTCAGGATCGGCAACGGCAGGCGACGCATCATGGGCATTCAACGCAAGGGAAAGGCGAAACCATAGCATCGCCCGCCCGGATCCGCATGCGGGTCCGTCTGGTCGTCGTCCGGGCGGGCTGTCAGACTTGCGCGCCGTTGGTCCGCGGTTGTTGCCGCCCCCTATTCGCTCTCGTGCCGGAGATTGCCGTGAGAACTTTGCGTCCTGCGCCGCTGGCGCTCGCCCTGCTCCTTTCCGCCTGCGCCAGCCAGCCGACGGCCGATCGCGCCGGACACCCGGGTGCCGATGCCGCGGCCGGCGCGATCGAAGTGCCGTCGATTGCACGTCCGTCCGGCGAGACGGCCGCGTGGTGGTTCACCGCCGGGGCCGCCACCGCGCATGCCCATCTGGGCCCGAAGGCGCCGCGTGCCAGGAATGTGATCGTTTTCCTGGGCGACGGCATGAGCATTCCGACGATTGCCGCGGCGCACATCCTGGCGGGCCAGCTCCAGGGCAAGGACGGCGAAAGCCACCGCCTGTCGTTCGAAACCCTGCCGTACACCGCGCTGAGCCGGACCTACGAGACCGACTCGCAGACCCCGGATTCGGCCGGCACGATGAGCGCCATCATGACCGGCGCCAAGACGAAATCGGGCTTTATCAGCATTGGCCAGGCCGCCGAGCGGGCGGATTGTGCGTCGAGCAAAGGGCAGGAGCTGGTCACCGCGGTGGAGCTGGCCGAGGCCGCCGGCATGGCCACCGGCGCCGTCACGACAGCTCGCATCACCCATGCCACGCCGGCCGCCACCTATGGGCACCTGCCGGAGCGCGAATGGGAAGTCGACGCGGCCATGCCCGACGCAGCCAAGGCGCAGGGCTGCACCGATTTTGCGCGCCAGCTGGTGGAGTTTCCCGTCGGCGATGGCCTGGACGTCGCCCTGGGCGGCGGCCGCACCGCGTTCATCCCGGCGTCGCAACGCGACCCCGAGCATGCCGGCACCAGCGGGCAGCGCAAGGATGAACGCGACCTCATCGCCCAGTGGCAGCAACGCGACGGCGCGGTATATGTATGGAACAAGGAACAAATGGCAGCGCTGGAAAGCGCGCCGCCGCGCCAGGTGCTGGGCCTGTTTGAACCCTCGCATCTGCTCTATGAGCACGATCGCGCCACGGACAAGGCGGGCGAACCCAGCCTGGCCGAGATGACGCGCACGGCGATCACCTTGCTCAAGCGCAACCCGAAGGGATACTTCCTGATGGTCGAGGGCGGGCGCATCGACCACGCCCACCACGCCGGTAATGCCTATCGCGCACTGACCGACACCATCGCCTTCGCCGATGCGGTCAAGGTGGCGATGGACGAGACCTCCGTCAGCGATACCCTGATCGTGGTTACCGCCGACCACGCCCATACGATGAGCTTTGCCGGCTATCCGGTGCGCGGAAATCCCATTCTGGGCCTGGTACGCGGTGGCTCGGATTTCGAGGGTGCCGGCAGCGACCTGGCCAAGGACCAGCTCGGGCTGCCGTATACGACGCTCAGCTATGCCAATGGCCCGGGCTATTTCGGAGCGACCGACCGCCAGCCGGCGGGCCCGAAGAAATTCCCCCACGGCTACACCAAGGCGAGCGTGGCCACGGTCCGTCCGGATCTCTCTGGCGTCGATACGCAGGCACCGGACTACCTGCAGGAAGCCACCCTGCCCATGCGCAGCGAATCGCACGGCGGCGAGGACGTGGCCATCTTCGCGCGCGGCCCGGGTGCCTATGCCTTCCATGGCGAGCTGGAACAGAACGTCATCTTCCACATCATCGCGCAGAGCGCCCCGGTGTTGCGCGCGCAGCTGTGCAAAATGGAGTCCTGCGACAAGAACGGCGTGCCAACCCGGTTGCCGTCGTACGAACGGTTGCGCGGCAAGTAGGCGGAACCCGACGCGGGCCCGCGGGGCGGGCCCTTGGCGTTAGTCGAGCCCTGGTGCCCGACGGCGTGCCGCCTTGTTGCCAACAAACGGGTGCAGCTGCGCCCGGACAGGCGCAGAATAGCCCCGGCGACACGCCGGTAATCCTCTGCCGGCCAGGGTCGGCTTCGTGGATCAGGGGATGAATGGCGGCGTCGCGCTCGTCCTTGCGCGTCGGGGGATGCCATGAACCTCACTGCCAGAGAACTGCGGGTCAGCGTACGTGGCCTGACCCCGGGCATGTTCGTCAGCCGGCTCGACCGGCCCTGGATCGAGACGGATTTTCCCATGGAAGGCGTCCGGCTCGAAGCGCCCGATTCGGTCCGCAAGCTGCAGGCCATCTGCGCCTTCGTGTATGTCGATACGGCGCTGGGCAAGGCGCCGGAACCGCGCTACCTCACACTCGAACCCGAACGGGAAGCGCCTGCGGCGGTCGTGCGCATCGCACGCGATCGCGACGAGCTGGCCGACGCGCGCAAGAACACCTGGGCGATCGAGCGCGAATTCAAGGACGAGCTCAAGGACGCCGCCCAGGCCTACAACAACCTCGAAAAGCGCTTCCAGGAAGTGATGGACGACCTGCGTCGCGTTCAGTACCTGGACCTGGAACGCCTCAAGCACGGCGTTTCGGCGATGGTGGCATCCATCCTGCGCAATCCCTTTGCCTTTGTCTGGCTCAAGGAGATCAAGCGCCGGGACTCCTACGCCTACCAGCACGCCCTGGGCTGCGCGCTCTGGGCGGCGAGTTTTGGTCGTCACCTGGGACTGGACAAGAGCGATCTGCACGAGCTGGCGCTGGGCGGCCTGCTGTGTGACGTGGGCAAGACGCGCATTCCGATGGATCTGCTGGCGCGCCAGACGTCGCTGTCGGCCGACGAAGTGCAGCTGATCCGCCGTCATGTCGAACACAGCCTGGAATTGGTCGAGCGCACGCCGGGGCTGTCCAAGAAGCTCGTGGAAATGGTGGCGACGCACCACGAACGTCACGACGGCAGCGGTTATCCAAACGGCCTGAGCGGCAGCGAGATCCCGCTGTTCGGTCGCATCATGGGCATCGTCGACAGCTACGACGCCATGGTCTGCGTGCGGCCCTATGTTCCCAGCAATTCTCCGCACAAGGCGGTGACCGATCTGTACGAACACCGCGGAACCTTGTTCCAGGCCGAACTGGTCGAGCAGTTCATCCAGACCTGCGGCATCTATCCCACCGGCTCGCTGGTGGAACTGTCCAGTGGCGAAGTGGGCGTGGTCAGCGCCGTGCATAGCCTCAAGCGCCTGCGGCCGACGGTGATGGTCCTGCTCGACCGCAACAAGACGCCGTTGCGGCAGTTCCGCACGCTGGACCTGGCGGTGGTGGACAAGGACGACCGCGGCCAGCCGCTCAGCGTCAAGTGTGGCCTGCCGAGCGGCGCGTTCGGCATCAAGCCGCGGGAGCTGTTCCTGGATTGACGGTTGCCATTGCGGGCTCAGGCATGGCGCTCCAGTGTCATCGCGGGCACCGTGAGCCAGTGTTCGAATGCATCAACCGGCATGCCTTTTCCGAACAGGAATCCCTGTGCGATATCGCAGCGGCGCGCGCACAGGGCGTCGAGCGTGGCCACGTCCTCCACGCCTTCGGCCACCACGCACAAGCCGAACTGGTGCGCCAGCTCCACGATCAGGGAGGTGATGTCCGCACTGGCCGTATCCGACAGCAGGCGCGAGACGAAGGACTGGTCCACCTTGAGCTCATCCACCGGCAGGTCCTTGAAATACGCCAGGCAGGAATAGCCGGTGCCGAAATCGTCGATCGACACCTTTACACCGAGGTCGCGCACCTGGGAGAGGATCCGGAAGCTCTGCTTCGGATCGGCGACCAGGGAGCGCTCGGTGATCTCGAGGATCAGCTGGATGTGTCCGTTGCCCCATAGGCGCAGCGCACTTTCCACCAGCTCCGGCAGATCATGCTGCACCACCAGTTCGGCCGGCACGTTGACCGACACCGACAGGTTTCCCCAGGGGTGTTTCCAGGCGCTGGCCTGGCGCAACACGGTGTTCAGGGCCCAGATGGTCAGCGGCTTGATCTGGCCCGTCTGCTCGGCGATCGGCGCGAACACGGACGGCGACACCGCGCCGCGCGCGCGATTGAACCAGCGCATCAGCGCCTCGGCGCCGATCGGTCGCAGATCGGGCAGGCGCACCTTGGGCTGGTAATACATCGCCATCTCGCCGCGTTCGACCGCACCGAACAGTTCGATCTCCATGTCCCAGAACGCCGACAGGCCCTCGTCGACGCCCACGTCAGGCGGAAAGGCGCTGCGCTGTCCGAGACTGCGCGCCGTGTCGATCGCCTTCTCGGCCTGGCGCAGCAGATGTTCGGGATGGCTGGCGTGCTGCGGACAGATCGCCGCGCCGACGGTCACGCTGATCTTGAAGCGCACAGCCTGCCAGCTGAATGGCAGGTCGAGCAGGCGGAACAGCTTCTGGATCGCCAGTTCCGCATGCCCCTGGTTCATGATGGCCGGCAGGATCAACGCCATGCGGTCGCCACCCAGCCGCGCCACGTAGTCCGTATCGCGCGCCACCTGCCTGAGCTGCTGCGCCAGGTGCCGCAGCACGCGATCGCCTGCCGAATAGCCGCTGGCGCGATTGATCTTGGCAAAGCCATCGATATCGACCACCAGCAGGGCGAGCGAGGTGTGCATCTCGTTGGCCGTGCCGACGGCCCGCTGCAGCGTCGCCATGAAGTCGTGGCGATCCGGTATGCCGGTCACTGGGTCGAGGACGTGGGGCATGGCGGTCACGAGCGCGCCGTGTTGGCGGCAGTCTAAGGCGGTACTGAATCCGCTGCCACGGGGTGATGCGTGCCGCGTGGCGACCAGGGGGCTTGCGGTTCTCCGACGCGTCGTCTTTTCAGCTGGTCCGAAGTAATGACGCATTGCCGCGTGAGAAATCACGTAGATGTGACCTCGCCACTTCGGCAACGCCTTGCGTCCAAGTCAGATGCCAGTGCCGGCAGAGTGGCAGGGCCCTGGCCAATTCGCACGAAGTGGATCTGCCACAACCGCGCAAAAGCGACTATTCACCTGGGCCTTGAGGCGTAGGGAGAGTCTCCTCCCGGTGCGTTTCTGGCGGTCACACAGAACGATACCCGTATAAACGTACGTCGCTCTTCGTTTACGTGGCACGCCGGGCGCCGTCGCGCCGAGTACGAGCGCGTGCCGGCGTGGCGGACTGCACCGCCAACGCACGTACCGTCTGCCGATGACAAAGGAGAAAACGAGAATGAAGCGAAGCTACAACGCGCTGTTCCTGGCGGTGCTGATGACACTGGGCAGCGGCTGCGCATCGACCCGCATGCTCAAGGCGCCCGTGGCGCAGGATGAATCGACCCCCGCCGTGTTTGGCACTGCCAGCACCGAGGAGGTGAGCCTGCGCATCGATCACGTCGTATGGCGCAACGGTCCTGGCTCGTGGAGCCGGAAGGCCTACTGGGACGAATACCGCGTCTCGGTGGAAAACCACACCGACATGCCGTTGCGCATCGAAGGCGTGAGCCTGGTTGATCCGCTGGGCACCACGGTCGCGGCCACGTCCGAGCGCCGTGAGCTGGCCAGCCAGAGCAAGCGCAATATCCGCCGCTACCGGGACTCGGGCATGAAGGTGAAACCTGGCGCGGCGCCGGCGGCCTCGATCGCGGTCGGCACCGGCCTCGCCCTGGGCGGTACGGCGGTGGCCGGCAGCGTGGCGGCCACCGGCTTCATGGGCGCCAGCGGCAGCAGCACGGTGCTGGCAGTCGGCGCGGGTGCGGCACTGGGTGGCGTCACGCTGGTGGGCGTGGGTATTGATCGCGCCATCCAGAACGGCAAGATCCAGCACGCGCTCGACGCGCGCACGTTGAACCAGGATCCGGTACCGGCCAACGGCGAGCGCGAGGGGTCGGTGTTCTTCCCCGTGGTCGCCGCGCCGCACCAGCTGGTGTTGCGCTACCGCACCGCCGAGGGCCAGGCGCGCGAGCTGGCCGTGGACCTGTCGCCGGTGCTCGGCGGCCTGCACGTCGCAACGCAGTAACGTGGCACGACGCCCGGCCGGTTCGCCGGCCGGGCGCCGGTCTTATCCCGATGGCGCCAAGCGGGAGTGGGCACTGCCCCGGACTCCAGCGCCCCGACCCGCACCGCGAGCAGCCAATCGGGATAGGATATCCCCCTGTCCCGGTCATGTACGGGCCGGCCGCCCCGGTCGGTCCAGGCAACCTCAGGAGTCGCCATGGTTGAGCCCAAGAGCCACATCGAAATTGCATTCCGTTCGATCAATGTGTTTGCCGACGACGGTCAGCTGGATGTGGGCGAGATCAACTTCCTGCTGGGCCTTGCCCTGCGCGACCAGACCATCGACGACGACGAGCGCCGCGTGCTGGCCAAAGTCTTCTCGGAAGCCGAGAAGAGCGCACTGCCGCCGGCGGTGCAGACACGCATTGACGAGGTGCGGCGCAAGCATGGGGTTCCGGTGGCGTGACCTTCACCCGTCCGCTACAGCTTTCGTAGTCACCGCGAAACACCTGCTGCTGGGCAGCCGAAAGGCGCACGCCAGCCGGTGTGTGCCCGTGGCTGAGCGCACTACGATGAATGCGAGGGTCAAGCCGTGTCGAAGCTAGCCCTGGCTCACCTGATAGCCGGCCTCCAGGCCGGCGGATCCGTCAGCGACGATCTGCTGCTCGAAGCAGTGACTTACAGTGAGTGTTCGCAAGGGCGGCGCCCCGACTGTGCGGGTCCAGCGTTTGCAGAACTCCTGGTTGACGAAACCATCACGGCGGAGGATCTCACCGCAGTGAAACAGGTGTTGGTCGACATCGTCGTCACCGGTCGGTGCCAAACGCGCCAGATGAGCGCCATTGCTTTTGCGCTGTCGAAGTTTGGCGACAAGCGTCTCGTCCCGCTTCTCACCATATGGCTTGATCGCCACTTGCGGCTTCTCCTGGAACACAATGGCGCTGTTTCGCAACTCCTGTATGCGCTGGAAGATCTTGGCGCCGCCGTTCCACCGCGATCCTCCAGCGGGATCACATCAACAGAACAGAACCTGGAGACAGCGCGACGCTATCTTGGTGAGACGCTGGGGTTCACCTATCCCTGGTGATGCCGAAGCGGCACCTGACCGATTGCCCTGGAGATAGCTGTGATTCGGATCGTGCTAAGCGGATGGGAGCGCGGGTTCAAGAAGGTATCGATGACGCAATTGCTCCGCGATGAACTGGGCTATCGCCGCGAGGTTGCCAAAGGGGTGACCGACGAGGTGCTCGCAGGCAGGTCTGTCACTGTCGAGGTGTCCGTCGGGAATTGGGACGCGATCCGCGCGGCGCTGGCGGACATCAAGGTGGGTTATCGCATCGCAGCGGATTCTTAGCGTGGAACCCTCCAGGCCGTGCTGACTGACGCGGCTATTCGTGCGTCCGTAAGGTCAGCTCGATGGCGCGCGTACCGTCACGGTATCGACCAGCTTGCCATCGACCGTGGTACTGGGGAAGGAACATCACCTCAGCGGCTTCCTCTACGCAGGCTTTGCTGCGCTTCCGGCTCGTACCGGTAGTGCCCCGTCACCTCGTACGCAAACAACACATCCTCGCTCTGCGTTCCGGCGCCGATGTTGTGGATCACCAGCGGGCGGCCGTGGACCGACTCGCCGGAAACGATGCCGATATGGGGTACGCCGCTGGCCAGGCGCCAGGTGACGATGTCGCCGGGCTTGTAGGTCGAGGCATCGGTCTGCGAAACGCGCAGTTCGCGGCCGTGGCGCCGGAAAAACACGGCGAGGTTCGGTACGCGGCGGTGGTCGATGTTGCGGTCGGTGCCGCGTAATCCCCAGAGCTTGGGATAGGCATTCCAGTGGGTGCGCATGTCCTCGTGGACGCGCTGCTGCAGATCGACGCCGAGCGCGCGATACGCACGGATCACCACGTCGGTGCACACGCCGCGATCGATAGGGACATCACCCATGGGGTAGGCGAGCTTTCGGTACTGCGGATCGTAGGCGAGCGTCACGCCGATCTGGGCCGTAGCCGCCGTGATGAGGGTGTCGGGAAAGCGCGCGGTAGCGGCGAGGGCTGGCGCCGATGCCAGCGCGAGGATCGCGCCGGCGACAATACGGATCATGGAGTACCTGCCATGGTGGTTGCGCCCAGGATGCCATGCGTGCGCAGGAATTCGCCCAGGACGGCCGCAAACTGGGGTTCACGGTACGGGCAGTCATTGTGGCCACAGTCGTAGGCCTGGAAATGCGACTGCCGCGCGGAGCGGGCGAGCATCTGTCCGTGCGCGAACGGAATCATCTCGTCGAAGCGCCCGTGGGCGATGAAGACGGGGCCCACGAACTCGCGCAGGCGTTGCGCGGTATCGAAGGGATCGCGCACGAACCAGGCCGGCACGTAGTACCCGCCGGCCAGGTCTGCCACCGACGTGAACGTGGACAGGACGACCAGCGCGCGCACCGCACGGTGGTGCGACAGTTCCGCTGCGGGCGCGCCGCCGATCGACGTGCCCATCGCGATCACGCGCGCCGGATCGACCAGTGGCTGCTTGATCAGCCAGTCGTAGGCGGTGACCACCACTTCGCGGATGCTGGCGAGCGTCGGCTCCCCGTCGGCACCGGCATAGCCGGGCAATTCGAGCAGGAACACATGCACGCCCAGTGCCTGCACGAACTGGAAGGTTGTCAGGTGGTAGTCGACGATCTCGCCGTTGCCGTGGCAGTAGATCACGACGGGCGCCTTTTCCTGCGGTCCGCGCAGGAACACGCCGCGCATCTTGCCGAAGGACACCGGTGCTTCCACCAGTTCCGCGTTGGGGGTCAGCGTTCCGCGATAGGGGTACCGTTCGGCCGTGGCGATCGGAAACAGCATCGAGCGCTGCATCGCGTACAGGAAGGCCAGGTAAATGACGTACGCCACAAGGGGAAGGGCGAGGAGCGCGAGCACTTTTCTAGAAAGCGACATGGTGTCCTCCCTGCCGGCAGCGGCGGGCCGGCAAACGTCGGTCGACCGCCCTGTGCGGTCGGCCTCGTGGGGAGCGACTTGCAAGACACCTGCCTTCGTTCATGAGTGGCAATTGCGCTTTCCGACAGATCGGTTCTGCCACGACTGCACAGTAGCACGCGCAGTTCCGGCTGCTTCGGCGAAAAGTCATTGACGCACAGACCGGATAGCGACGCCGCCCGGACAGGCTCCGCCGGAACTTCGACGGCTGGCCGCGGGTCTGGCGCTCCGCCGCATCGGCGGTACTGACCCGACTATCGAATGCGTGGATTCCTCCTGGTCTTCTCGCTGCTCGCGGCCGGTTGCGGCCGTGGCGAACCGTCATGGCGCGACGGCGACCTGATCTTCCACACGTCCCGTTCCGCCCAGAGCACTGCGGTCCAGCGCGCCACGGGATCGCGCTACAGCCACATGGGCGTGATCTTCCTGCGCCAGGGCAAACCCTACGTGTTCGAAGCCGTCTCCACCGTACGCGACACACCGCTCAAGGAATGGGTGGCGCGCGGTGCGGGCGGGCATTACGTGGTCAAGCGCTGGCGCGATGCGGATCGCCGCCTCGATGCCAAGGGTGTCGCGCGGCTGCGTGCCGTGGCACAGACGCTGCGCGGCAAGCCCTACGACCTGTACTTCGGCTGGTCGGATGAGCGCATCTACTGCTCCGAGCTGGCCTGGAAACTCTACGAGCGCGCGTTTGGCGTGCGACTGGGCGAGCTGCAGAAGCTCGGCAGCTTCCGGCTGGATGATCCGGCGGTGAAGGCGAAACTGCGCGAACGCTATGGCACCGGCGTGCCGCGCGGGGAGGACGTGATCTCGCCGCAGGCAATGTTTGACAGCGATGCGCTGGAGACCGTCGGGGAAGGGTAGTGTTTCAGACGCGACCTACGCGCACCGTCAGCTGCCACTGGATCGGGCGTATCGCCTGTGCGTCGCCCCATGTGCGTGCAAAGTCCGGCTCGACCAGCGACACCGGATCCTCGCCGCGGGCCGCGATATAGCGCTGGGTGGCCGACCAGGAGCGCAGGTACGCGAGGAACTGAGCGAGATTCCATTCGGCACGCAGCGCGAAATCGGGTGCCTCGCGTCGCGTGAACGGGAAATCGAGACTGGCATAGCCAGTTTCCACCAGGCGCCGCTCCGGCGGCCAGTAATCGCCCAGGATCGTCTCGTAGAGCCGGTGCTTGACGGTGTCGACCGCGCTGTCGATGGTGCAGTCGCCGTAACACCACTGGGCGATGACGCCACCAGGACGCAGCACGCGGCGCACCTGATCGTGGAAGCGCGCCAGATCGAACCAGTGCAGGGCCTGGGCGACCGTCACCAGGTCGGTGCTGTGATCGGGGAGGGCGCAGTCTTCGGCCCGTTCGACGTGGTATTCGACGCCGGCTGCGGGTTCGGCCGCCGTGATCTGCGCGGCGCTGGGGTCGCTGGCGTACACGCGCCGGAAGTGGGCAGCCAGCGCGACACTGGCCTGGCCGTTGCCGCAACCGGCATCCCAGGCCAGCTGCGCACCGGGCGACAGACCCGCCAGCCAGGCAAAAAGCGCCGGGTCGTAGTGCGGACGTGCTTCGCGATAGATAGCAGCCTGGGTCGAGAAATGATCCTTGAACGTCATGGCAAGACCACATCCGATCGGGCAGTACACGGTACGCACCATCCTACTCGCTTCCGGCCTGTCACCGCAGAGGCCGGAAGCACGGCCTCACCGGCGACGCCGGTTGCGCGGCGGCACTGCCCGCGGTGTATCGGGTACTGCCGCGTGCTCCTGGCGCCATTGACCGGGTAGCAGCGTATCCAGGGCGTAGTCGCCCACGCGCTGGCGGACCAGGCGCAAGGTGGGCAGCCCGACGGCCGCGGTCATGCGGCGGACCTGGCGATTGCGGCCCTCGGTGATGGTCAGTTCGAGCCAGGCGTCCGGTACCTGTTTGCGGAAGCGGACCGGTGGATCGCGCGGCCACAGAGCCGGTGGCGCGGGCAGCGCGCGCGCCTGCGCAGGAAGCGTGCGGCCGTCATTGAGCGCCACGCCGCGGCGCAGGTGCTCCAATGCCTCTTCGGTAACGATGCCTTCCACCTGGACCAGATAGGTCTTGGGCAGCTTGTGGCGCGGGTCGGTCAGCCGGTGTGCCAGTGGGCCTTCGTCGGTCAGCAGCAACAGGCCTTCGGAGTCGTAGTCGAGGCGGCCGGCGGCGTAGACACCCGGCCGGTCGATGTAGTCGGCCAGCGTGGCGCGCGGCGGATCGCTGCGGTCGGTGAACTGACACAGCACGCCGTAGGGCTTGTTGAAGGCGATCAGCATACGCAGCGGGCGATCGCAGCGGTCGCTGCGATCGCCCGGGTGACACTCAGCGCGCGGAATCGCTGGCCTGGAACACCTTGTCACCGGCCGCGGCGGGCTTGACGAACTTGAGCGTCATGCGATCCGACTCGCCGATGGCGACGTACTTCTCGCGGTCCTTGTCGCCCTGGTCGAGGGTTGGCGGCAGCGACCAGACGCCGCCGGGGTAGTCCTTCGTGTCCTTCGGGTTGGCGTTGATCTCGCTCTTGCCCTCGAGCGTGAAACCGGCGTCGGTGGCGAGCTTGATCACGTATTCCTCGGGGATGTAGCCCGAGTCCTTGATCTTGGCCAGGTCCGCACCGGCTGCCGCGCGGTGGTCGGTCACGCCGAGCACGCCGCCGGGCTTGAGGACGTCGAACGCCGCCTTGAACATGGCCGCGTCATTGTTCCACATCATGAAATTGTGAACGTTGCGGAACGTCAGCACCATGTCGGCGCTTCCCGGCGCGCCAAAGCTTGGCGTCGTCAGGGCGAACGGACGCACCTCGACATCGGCGTAGCGCTCGCCGTCCTGCGCCAGCTTGGCGCGGAAGTTGTCGAGCGACTTGGTGTGGTAGGCCTTGCCTTTCTCGCTAGCCGCCGTGGCGGGGTCGAGCACGGCCGCCACGAGCTTGCCGTTGCCCTTGACCAGCGGCGCGAGAATTTCCGTGTACCAGCCGCCGCCTGGCGTGAGCTCGATCACCGTCATCCCCGGCTGCAGGCCGAAGAAGGCGAGCGTCTCCTTGGGATGGCGATGCGCGTCGCGTGCCTTGTTCTCGGCCGAACGCCAGCTGCCGGCGAGTACGGTATCCAGGCGCGCATCGAGCGACGCGCCGGCCGCCTGCGGCGGGGTGGGGGTGGCGGGCTGGTCGACCGGCTTGGCAGCGGGTGCAGCCGGTGCAGCCGGTGCGACCGGCTTGGGCGATTCGCCCTGGCCGCCGCAGGCGGCCAGGGTGAGCGAAATGGTCAATGCCAACGCGAGCTTGTGCATGGGGGATCTCCTTGACCCACGGGGAAGCAGAGGGGGAACGGCCAGACCGCCGACGCTACCACGCCCCTCTGCGATGACGCGACCGGGGGCGTGCCGTCCCTCAACGGCATGGCGCGTATTTCGCACGACTGGGCGGTAGCGTCCCCTCCGGGGCGGGCGGCTGCGCGGTCGGGCGTGAATCTGCGCAGATCTGGTCGTTCCGCTGCCGCGAGAACACCGGAAAGCGGCGCCCCGCTGCGCATTACGACCAAAGTCTAGGACCACTGGCGCCGTGTCACATAGTGGCACCCAGCGGCCACGGCCGGGTCCGGGACGGAGCGGCGCAGCGGACGTTATTGCTGAAAATACTGCGGCATCCGGCCAGATGTGTTTCGCGGCGTGTCTTGTCAGATCCGTACCAATGTGCGGTCCGTCACGTCAATTGCGCGACTGTCGTCACATTTCGTGACACCCGGCCTCGACACGAGCCCGTGCAAAACCGCGACTATTTACAAAAGCATCAATACAGGGGCGGATGTATGGGCGACAGCGCCGACCATCTTCATTCGGGCACGCCGGCCACGGTGCCGGCCGTTGCTGATACCGCGGCAGCACCGGACCAGTCCTGGTCGGTAGCCTGGCACCGGGGTCTGAAATTTCGTGCACTGGCCGCCGGCATCCTGCTGACGGCCTGGATCGTCGCGGGCATCGTCATCGTGATGAATCGCGAAGGCAAGACGCATCTGGAACGCGAGGCGTATCGCCTGATCGAACAGATGGGCAATACCGTGGTGACAGGGCTGGACGCACGCCTGGACGAGGTTTCGGCGCTGACGCGTTCGGTCGCGACCGCCAGCCAGGTGCTGCCCAAAGACGAAGCGCGTTTCATGGCCGACCTGCCGCGCCTGATCGACTTCGGCGGCGACCGCGGCGTTGCCGGCGGCGGTTTCTGGCCCGAGCCGTTCCGTTTCACACCCGATCGCGAACGACGCAGCTTCTTCTGGGGCCGTGACGACAAAGACCAGCTCAACTACTTCGACGACTACAACCAGCCGGGACCGGGCTATCACAACGAAGAGTGGTACGTACCGGCGCGCTTCGTGCGCAACGACACCTGCTACTGGAGCCAGTCCTACACCGATCCCTACTCCTTCCAGCCGATGGTGACCTGCACCGTGCCAGTGCGCGAAGGCGAAGCGCTGACGGGCGTCACCACGATCGACATGCGCCTGGAAGGCCTGGCCAATTTCGCACGCGAATGGGCCCAGCGCACTGGCGGCTATATCTTCCTGGTCGACCGCTACAACCGGTTCATCACCTACGCCGACCCCACCAAGGTCAAGCGCATCGGCAAGAACGACAAGGGCGATCGCACGGAGGAGTTCATTCTCGCCGCCGAGTACGCGAAGGCCGAGCCGGGCTTTGCCGAGGCCGAGCGCGCGCTGGCTGCGATGAACGATGAATTGCTGGCGCTGGCGCGCAAGAACGCCGGCGACAAGATCGACGCCGTGGCCAAGCAGATCGACGAGGCCAGCTACCAGATCGACGCTTCCCAGGCGCTCCTGACCGCTGCCGTGCTGACTGATCCGCTCAAGAACCAGCTCACCCTGGACAAGGGCACGCTCTATCGCACCACGCCGCTGTCGACCGACCCGGTGCTCAAGCAGCCTTCGACCCTGTTCCTCTTCCATGTGCCCGGCCCGTACTGGAAGCTGGGCGTGGTCAAGCCTGTTGCCGAAACGGTAGCCGTGGCCGATTCCATCACCCGGCTGCTGATCGGTTACCTGCTGGCGACCATCCTCTTCGCCATCGTGCTGGCGTACTGGATCTTCAGCCGCTGGATGCTCGGGCCGATCGCCAAGATTTCCGGCGCCGTGCGCCGCATGGGACAGCTGATCAGCGAACGCCGCCACCACGAACTGGATGACAGCCGCCTGGAGGTCAAGAGCCGCAACGAGATTGGCCTGCTCGGCGCACACATCAACACGCTGGCGCACGAGATCGTCACCTCCGAAGGCAAGCTGGCCGAAGCCAACGCGATGCTGGAACGGCGCGTGCAGGAACGTACCGAGGAACTCAGCCGCACGCTGACCCAGCTGAAGAATTCCCAGGCGCAGCTGGTGCAATCGGAGAAGATGGCTTCGCTCGGTCAGATGGTCGCGGGCATTGCGCACGAGATCAACACGCCACTGGGCTATGTGAAGAACAACATCCTGATGGGCAAGGAATTGCAGCAACGCTTCCTGGAGCTGGCCGAGATCGCCGAGAAACAGGCGGGCAGCCCGGCCGCCGTCACGGCGGATGCCAATGTTGCCAAGACCATTGCCTGTGCGCAGGAGATCCGCAAAGATCAGGTCGCCGAAGACACCACCCAGCTGGCCACCGACGCGCTCTACGGTGTGGAGCAGATCAGCGAGCTGGTGCTCAACCTGCGCAACTTCAGCCGACTGGATGAAGCCAAGGTCAAGGACGTAAGCATCCACGAATGCATCGACAGTGCCTTGAACATCGCCAGGAACCAGCTCAAGGCCAAGGTCGAGGTCATCAAGGATTACGCCGACGTCCCGACGATTTCCTGCTCACCGTCGCAGATCAACCAGATCTTCATCAATCTGTTCAACAACGCCGCGCAGGCCATCGAGACCACCGGCAAGATCCTGATCAAGACGAGCTATTCCGACGGCTACGTGCACATCGCCGTGCAGGACAACGGCAAGGGCATTCCCAAGGAAATCATCTCGCGTATCTTCGAGCCGTTCTTCACCACCAAGCCGGTCGGCCATGGCACGGGCCTGGGGCTGTCGATCACTTATCAGATCGTGCAGCAGCACAACGGGCACATCCGTGTGGCGTCCGAGCCCGGTCGCGGCACGCGGTTCGTCATCAGCCTGCCGACCCAGCAACGCGCGCAGGTGGCCGCATGAGACGCGATATTGTTCACTATTTGTTGACGGGCACCGTACGGGTGTCTGGTCTATGCTTCCCATCGTCTTCTGGAACGTTCCGAGGGTACGGACATGCCTGAGAAACCCACTATCGTTTGCATCGATGACGAAGAGCGCATCGTCCGCTCGCTGAACATCCTGCTGAAAACGGCCTATAACGTCATCGCCACCACCAATCCGCGCGAAGTGCTTGACGTGGTCAAGCGCGAACGCGTGCACGTGGTGGTCAGCGACCAGCGCATGCCCGAGGTGACCGGCGTCGACCTGCTGCGCGAAGTGCGCGCGATCTCGCCGCTGACCATGCGCGTGCTGCTGACGGGCTACTCGGATCTGGCCGCCATCGTCGGTTCGATCAACGACGGCGAGATCTTCCGTTTTATCTCCAAGCCGTGGGATGCGGATGAGTTCCGCAAGACGATTGACCAGGCCGCCTCGATTGCCAACGAGCTCTTCGAGCAGTCGCGCCACCCGGTCGCCGTCGCCACCGACAACAAGGCGCCCAACGCTGACCTGCTGGTGATCGACGACAGCGAAGAAGTCTTTAAGCTGATCGAAGGTGCGCTGGGCCGTCGCGTACGGGTCCACTGGGCCAACAATCTGGATGCGGCGTTCGAGATCATCGAACGCGAAAAGGTGGGCGTGGTCGTCTCCGACGTGAAGCTGGGCGGTGCCGACATCACGCTGGCGCTCAAGACGCTCAAGCGGCATGCGCCGCACCTGGTCACGGTCGTGCTGGCGTGGTTCCACGATACCAAGCAGCTGATCGAGCTGATCAACCAGGCGCAGATCTACCGTTTCCTGCCCAAGCCCGTGCGCCCGCACATGCTCGAGACGGCCGTCGATTCGGCCATGGCGCGTTATCGCCAGCTCAGCGCATCGCCAGTGCTGGCCAAGGCGCATGTGGTCGAAAGCAGTGGTGCGGAAGAGACGACCGGTTCGTTTTCATCGCGGGTGGTGTCGTTCTTCCAGCGGATCCGCGAGCGCGCCCGCGCCTGAGGCGTGCCGCACTCACTTCCCCGGACGGCGCCGTTTCGGCGCCGTCTTGCTGTCCAGCTCCTGCACATGGAGCCGTGCCTCGTCCAGCAGCCAGTCGCGGAAGGCGAGCACGCCCGGGTGATTGGCCGAGCGCGGCGGGTAGACCAGGTAGTGCGACCACTCCGCGCGCAGGCGCAACGGGGTGAGCGGCACCAGCCGGCCGGTCTCGATCAGGGCACGCGTCATGGTGACGCGCCCCAGCGCAATGCCCAGCCCTTCCGTGGCGGCGCGATGCAGTGTCTCCGTGTCACCAAATTTGGCCACGAAGCGCTTTGGCGGCGTTCCGCCAAATTGCGCGAACCAGTCTGTCCAGCGATCGCCCGGATCGCCCAGGAGTGGCCACCGCGACAGCTCCTCGATGCGTAGCGGACCGCGCTCCGCCAGGAGTTTCGGGCTGGCCACGGGGGTGACCCATTCGTCGAACAGATGCACCACGTGCAGGCCGGGCCAGTTGCCGGGACCAAAGCGCATGGCGGCGTCGATCGGTTCCTTGCTGAAGTCCACCAGCGCAGCGCCCGAGTGCAGTTGAAGCTCCAGTTGCGGGTGACGCGCGAACAGCCGCGGCAGGCGCGGCACCATCCAGCCCGACGCGATCGTTGCCAGCATGCTGATCGACAGGTCATCCGCATGACGCCGCTGCGGCGGCTTGAGCGCCCGCTCGATGGCCGCAATCGGCGCCTCCACGGCATCCAGCAGGCGTTCGCCCTCGGGGGTGAGTGAAACGCCGCGGGGCCCGCGAATCAGGAGCCGCTCGCCCAGGCGCTCTTCCAGGGTGCGCATCTGGTGGCTCAAGGCACTGACGGTGAGGTTCATCTGCTCGGCAGCCCGCGACAGGTTGCGCCAGTGCGCGATCTGGACGAAGGCCTGCAGTGCGGCCAGTGGCGGACGTGCCATTGTGAGAATTCCTCAAGCCTGGCTTGCGAAGATATCGCTTTTTGCAGCGGTATGGCGCGACTACGCTTGCATTCGCCTCAACACAGCGCCCTCGGCGCAAAGCGAAGCCCACCATGTTCTCCCTCGCCAAGTTCTCGATCGCCAAAGACCTGCTGTTCATGCATGGCTACATCGTCCGGCCGGACGTTCTCGCTCCGCAGACCACGCCGGTCGACGCGGCCCGGCCAGTGTCCCCGGCGCGGGCCGCAGCGCCCGAGCGTGCGGCTGCCGAGGGCACCGTCGCGTCTGCGCTGGCGTGCCCTTGAGGACGGCGGCGCGGGCTTGACACGGCGCTTCCGCCGAGCTCGCCCGATTCGGTGACGAAGGGCTCAGTCCACAGCCTTTTGTGTTGACCCGGTTCTGTCAACCCCGATATGTTGTGTCCCGTCGGTTCCCGGTCTCGGCCGGGATTAAACGGGAATCCGGTGAAATTCCGGAGCTGCCCCGCAGCGGTGAGTGGAAACGACAGTCGTCAAATGCACTGGTCCTCCGGGGCTGGGAAGCGACGGCGTGTAGGCGGTTCGACGCGTGTCGGGCCGGGTCCGCGAGCCCGAATACCTGCCGACAGCCGCGCGTCGCACACCGCGCGGACTGGCTCCGGAGCCTCCGCGGGGAGGTCGTCGGCCTAAAGGTTGCGCCGTCTCATCGCGCGCGACCGCCGATCACCATCCTGCACTCCGCACGCCCGAGGGGGCGTGGCCATGCGGCGGTCCCTGACCGCGGCGTCGCCGTCCCTTCGTTTTGTCGTCCCCTGGGCCGGGACGATGACCGTGCCCCCACTCGCACCGGAGGGACGCCATGCATACGACCGAACTCGACAACACCACTTCCACCGCCGCGCGATCCGCGCGTGACAACGAAACCCGCGCGCCGCAGTTTGCGCTGACGCCACCGCACTCCAGCGGCGCCATGGCTGTCACCAAGCGCAACGGCAAGCGCGAGCCGGTTGACCTGAACAAGATTGTCCGCGCCGTCACGCGCGCAGCGGACGGCCTGTTTTCGGTGGACCCGATGCGCGTGGCCACGCGCACGATCTCCGGCCTGTACGACGGTGCCACCACGCGCGAGCTGGACGAACTGTCGATCCGCACCGCCGCCATGCTCACTGCCGAAGAGCCCGAGTACGGCCGTCTCGCGGCGCGTCTGCTCGCGGCCTATATCGACAAGGAAGTGGGTGGCCAGGAAATCCACGCGTTTTCGCAGTCGGTGGCGCGCGGCCATGAGCTGGGGCTGATCAATGCGCGTCTGCTCGAATTCGTGCAGGCCAATGCGCGCAAGCTCAACAACGCGCTCGATCCGGAAATGGACAAGCGCTTTGACTACTTTGGTCTGCGGACGCTGTACGACCGCTACCTGCTGCGTCATCCGCAGTCGCGCAAGGTCATCGAGACGCCGCAGCAGTTCTTCCTGCGCATCGCCTGTGCCCTGAGCGAAGACGTGGGCGAGGCGCTGGAGCTGTACCGCCTGATGGCGAACCTCGACTACCTGCCGAGCTCGCCGACGCTGTTCAATTCCGGTACCACGCACGAGCAGCTGTCATCCTGCTTCCTGCTCGATTCGCCGGATGACTCGCTCGAAGCGATCTACAAGCGTTATGCCGACGTGGCGATGCTGTCGAAGTTCTCCGGCGGCATCGGCCTGTCGTATACGCGCGTGCGTTCGCGCGGTTCGCTGATCCGCTCGACCAATGGCCTTTCCAACGGCATCGTGCCGTGGCTCAAGACACTGGACGCCTCGGTCAACGCGGTGAACCAGGGCGGCAAGCGCAAGGGCGCGGCCTGTGTCTACCTGGAAACCTGGCACGCGGATATCGAGGAATTCCTCGAGCTGCGCGAGAACACCGGTGACGAGGCGCGTCGCACGCACAACCTCAATCTCGCCAACTGGATTCCCGACCTCTTCATGCGCCGCGTCGAGACCGACGGCATGTGGTCGCTGTTCGACCCGAAGATCGTGCCGCAGCTCGTCGACCGTTTCGGCCCGGCATTTGATCATGCCTACGAGCAGGCCGAAGCCGCCGGCCTTGCGATGAAGCAGATCCGTGCGCGCGACCTCTACGCCCGCATGATGCGTTCGCTGGCGCAGACCGGGAACGGCTGGATGACGTTCAAGGACAAGTCCAACCGCGCCTGCAACCAGACGGCGAAGGAAGGCAACGTCGTCCATCTGTCGAACCTGTGCACCGAGATCATCGAAGTCACCTCGCAGTCGGAGACGGCGGTGTGCAATCTCGGCTCGGTCAACCTCGGCCAGCACGTGGGTGACGACGGATTCGACTTCGTGAAGCTCGCCGAGACGGTGCGCGTGGCCGTGCGCCAGCTCGACCGCGTGATCGACCTCAACTTCTATCCCATCGAAACCGCACGTACGGCCAATCTGAAGTGGCGCCCGGTGGGCCTGGGCGTGATGGGCCTGCAGGACGTCTTCTTCAAGCTGCGGTTGCCGTTCGACTCGGCCGAGGCGCGTTCGCTGTCGGCGAAGATCGCCGAAGAAATCTACTATCACGCGCTGGTCACCTCGAACGAGCTGGCCGTCGAGCAGGGCATGCACCCGGCTTTCGCTGACACGCGCACGGCCAGCGGCGAACTGCAGTTCGACGCCTGGGGCGTGACGCCGTCCGATGCGGCACGCTGGGACGCACTGCGCGAACGCATCAAGCAGAGCGGCCTGCGCAATTCGCTGCTGATCGCGATCGCACCGACCGCGACCATCGCCTCCATCGCGGGCTGCTACGAATGCATCGAGCCGCAGGTGTCCAACCTGTTCAAACGCGAAACGCTCTCCGGTGACTTCCTCCAGGTGAATCGCTATCTGGTGGAGGAACTCAAGCAGCTGGGCTACTGGACGGCCGAGATGCGCGACCGCATCAAACTGTCGGAAGGTTCGGTGCAGTCCATCGCCGAGATCCCCGACCGCCTGCGCCAGATCTATCGCACCGCGTGGGAAATCCCGATGCGATCGCTGATCGACATGATGGCCGAGCGCGGCGCTTACATCGATCAGTCGGCATCGCTGAACCTGTTCATGGAAAACCCCAACATCGGCCAGCTCTCGTCGATGTACATGTACGCCTGGAAGGCGGGTCTGAAGACGACCTACTACCTGCGTTCGCGTCCGGCGACCAAGATTGCCAAGACCACGGTCTCCGCGCCGGCGGCCGCAGTGGTTCCGACGCAGGAGCAGGCGGAGAAGGCCGTGTTCTGCTCGCTGGAGAATCCGGAGTATTGCGAGGCCTGTCAGTAAGCACTGGCGCCGCCGCTGTCATTGTCCACACCAGGCGTCGTCCCACGGGGCGGCGCCGCACGCGTCACCAAGGATTGCCCTATGTCTGCCGCCAAACTGCTCGATCCCGGTTTCAACCTGACCCTGCGTCCGATGCGCTATCCGCGCTTCTACGACATGTACCGGGACGCGATCCGCAACACCTGGACGGTGGAAGAGGTCGATTTCTCCCTTGACGTGAACGACCTGCGCCAGAAATTCGGACCGGCCGAGCGGCACCTCATCGAGCGCCTCGTTGCCTTCTTCGCCACGGGCGATTCGATCGTCGCGAACAACCTGGTACTCAATCTCTACAAGCACATCAATGCGCCCGAAGCGCGCATGTACCTGTCGCGCCAGCTGTACGAGGAAGCCCTGCACGTGCAGTTCTACCTCACCCTGCTCGACACCTACCTGCCGGAACCCGAGGCACGCGCCAAGGCGTTCGACGCTGTGGAGAACATTCCCTCGATCAAGCAGAAGGCCGAGTTCTGCTTCC
The DNA here is from genome assembly GCF_025398735.1 of Tahibacter amnicola. NCBI lineage: Bacteria > Pseudomonadati > Pseudomonadota > Gammaproteobacteria > Lysobacterales > Rhodanobacteraceae > Tahibacter > Tahibacter amnicola. The sequence goes on along the minus strand of NZ_CP104694.1, from coordinate 99,420 downwards.
GCTGGATGGACTCCATCAACCGTCTCGATCGCGTCGAAACGCGCGAGCAGCGGCGCCAGTTCCTGCTGAACCTCATCTGCTTCGCCGCCTGCATTGAAGGCCTGTTCTTCTTTGCGGCGTTCGCCTACGTCTATTACCTGCGCTCGCGCGGCCTGCTGCACGGCCTGGCCTCCGGCACCAACTGGGTGTTCCGCGACGAGTCGGGCCACATGGCTTTCGCGTTCGAAGTGATCCGCGTGGCGCGCGAGGAGGAACCGGGCCTTTTCGACGCGGACCTTGAAGCCGAGATCGGCCGCATGCTCGACGAAGCCATCGCCTGCGAACAGCAGTTTGCCGAGGACGTGCTTTCGGGCGGTGTGGCCGGCCTGTCGCTCAAGGATATGCGTCAGTACCTGGAGTACGTCGCGGACCAGCGCCTGACCCAGCTGGGTCTGGCCAAGCGCTACGGCGCGCGCAATCCTTTTGCCTTCATGGACCTGCAGGACGTGCAGGAACTGACCAACTTCTTCGAGCGCCGCGTGTCGGCGTATCAGGTTGCCGTGGAAGGTGAAGTGACGTTCGACGCCGCCTTCTGACCACCGCCGGCCCGTCGCGGCCGGCGAATGCTACGCACCATCCGGGCCCGCTGCCATGTCCGTACCCGCTCCCCTCGCCAGCGAGGCGCGTCTGATCGAGATCGTCTTTCCCGATCACACCAACCACCTGGGTACCTTGTTCGGCGGCCAGGCGCTTGCCTGGATGGACAAGGCGGCCTTCGTCGTCGCGACCCGCTATGCGCGTCGCACGGTCGTGACCGCGCGGTCCGAACAGGTCGATTTCCGGCAGCCGGTTCGGCAGGGACAGCTGGTGGAGCTGATCGCCCGGATTGTGGAGACCGGACGCAGTTCCATGCAGGTGGAAGTCGATCTCGTCGCCGAAGATCCGCTGACCGGTGACGCCCGCCTTTGTACGCGTGGCCGTTTCGTCATGATCGCCCTGGATTCGCACGGCCAGCCCACTGCGGTTCCGCCGCTGGCAACCGGCCCCGCGGATTAGCACCGTCGCGCCGCCATATCAGCTACAGTCGCGCGGGCAGCGCAAACCGGAGCAACGGCCGTGGCAGCGGAATGGGTGCGTCCCGTCGCGAATGCCGCGTCGCTGGTCCGCGCCGTTCTCCACTACCATTCGAAGCCATCCATCAGGAGGTTGCCGATGACGCTCCGCATTGCCGGATTCACCGCATTCGCGCTGTTCTCCACCACCGCCGCGGCGGAAGTGAAGTTTGCGACGCCTGACGGATTCCTCGTGGAGCGGCAGTACCACACTTCCGCTTCCGCCGAAAAAGCCTGGGCGTTGCTCGGACACCCGGAAAAATACTGGCCGAAGGAACACACCTGGTCTGGCGATCCGGCCAATCTGAGCCTGAAGATGGCTGCGGGCGGCTGCTTTTGCGAACGCTGGAAAGGCGGCGAGGCGGAGCACGGCCGCGTCGTGATGGCACGGACCAATGAATTGCTGCGCATCAACGGCGCATTCGGCCCAATGCAGGACATGGCAGTGACGGGCGTTGTCAGCGTCGCGCTCAAAGCGGCAGAGGCGGGAACCGACATCACCGTCAGCTATCGGGTGAGCGGCACGGCCGCGCACCAGCTGGACAAGCTGGCGCCGGTGGTCGATTCGGTGGTGGGAGTGCAGTTCGGGAACTGGGTGGACAAGACGCGATAGGGCGCGTGGACACGGGATTGCCGACCCGCATGCCCCGGAAAGGCGGCGCGCATCCTGCGCGCAGAAGCGACTGCAACAGTGAACGCAGTCGTGGCCGCTACGTCCTGTGTAGCTCGCGTTAGCCCGCAGGGTTCACCCGGGGTGAATCTGCGTCGGCGTCAACAGCGGCGCCCGAAACGGCTCTGGGCATGCTCTTGGGCGGGCCACGTCGGCGACAAGCACGACCGCAATACCTGACTGGCCCCCGTCAGCGGAAAACGGTGCGGGCGCGACCTGGCACGGTGCAGCCATGCCCCTGTGCACCAGCCAGAGCGGGAAAAGTGACCGGCAGATTCCGGCGGCCGCAATTGCACTAAAATGGGCGCATGAATCCGGTCGAACATTCCCCGCTTGGCAAGACCGTCGCCTATCGCGATGACTACGATCCTACGCTGCTCTATCCGATTCCCCGCGTGGGCAAGCGGGCGGAGATCGGACTGGCAGAAGCCCTGCCGTTCCACGGCGTGGACATCTGGAATGCCTATGAATTGTCCTGGCTGGACCCAAAGGGCAAGCCACACGTGGCCATTGCCGAGTTCCGCATACCGGCGCAGTCGCCGAATATCATCGAGTCCAAGTCGTTCAAGCTTTATCTCAATTCCTTCGCCCAGACACACTTGGTCGATGCTGCTGAACTGGTAGCGCGAATGACGCGGGATCTATCCGCGGCGGCCGGTGCTCCGGTGGCGGTAGAGGTGTTCGGTCGCGCCCGGTTCTCCGCGCTTGGCCTGAGCGAGCCAGCGGGGGAATGCATTGACGAGCTGGATATCGCCATTCACGACTATGGCCCACCACGGGCGGACTATCTGGCAGCAGACGACAGCCAGGTGGTGGACGAGACGCTGGTATCGCACCTGCTCAAATCCAATTGCCCGGTGACGGGCCAGCCGGATTGGGCCAGCGTGCAGGTCGCCTACCGGGGGCCGCGGATCGACCGCGAGGGGTTGCTTCGGTATCTCGTGGGATTTCGCCGTCACAACGATTTCCACGAACAATGTGTAGAACGCGTCTTCATGGACATATCCCGGCGCTGCGCGCCGCAGGCGCTGACGGTCTACGCACGCTATACACGGCGCGGCGGCCTGGACATCAATCCGTGGCGCTCCACCGAGCCCGGGGTGCCGCCCAACGATCGCACCGCTCGGCAATAGCGCTACGGCCCCCGCGGGCGTGCGAACCAGGCGGCGTAGCAGAACCCCAGACTGGCCAGCAGCAGGATCAGTACCGCATGGAGCACCGGGTAAAGCCCTGCCACAAGGGCGGTGCTGCCCAGGCACAGCCAGGCACTGGCAGTAGCCAGGGGGCGCAGACGGGCAGCGGGCAGGTCCTTGGCCATCCACCAGTACGCGGTGCCTGTCAGTGCCAGCAGGATCGCAAAGCACAGACTGAACATGCACAGGATCGTCCACATCGTGGTACCGAAGCGGGGCACGACGACCACGCCCTGGAGATACCTCATGACGGCGCGCCGGCTGGCGTCCATGGACGCCGTATCGACATAGAAGCGGTAATGCAGCACGGCGTGCATCCCCGAACCGATCAGGAACACGCGGCTGGCAAGGCGGATGCCGCGCCGCTGGGAAGTCTCGGACATGCCTTGTTTCCACGCCAGGACGGTTGCACCAGCGTAGCGCAGACGCGCCTGGCCCTATACTGCGCAGGTTCGCACGATCATCCGCCATGCAGCATCCTTGTCTGACTTGCGGCGCCTGTTGCGCCCGCTTCCGCGTCGCTTTCCACTGGTCGGAGTCCACGCTCTATTCGCCCGACGGCATGGACGTACGCCTGACCGAAAAACTGGACCCGCATCGTCTGTGCATGCGCGGCACCGACGGGCCGGCCTCGCACTGCATCGCGCTGGCCGGAACGGTGGGCGTCGACGCCCGATGCACCCAGTACGCGCACCGGCCGTCGCCCTGCCGCGAGCTGCTTCCCGCGTGGGAGAACGGCGAACCCAGTCCGCAGTGCGACAAGGCGCGTGCCCACTACGGCCTGCCTCCGCTGACGCCGGAAACGTGGCGCTAGCCGGACTTTCCGGCGCGGCGGTAAAGGCCTTCGAAGACGGTGTTCCAGGATTTGCCGGCGTCGCTGGAGGATTCCCAGACCTGGCGTACGCTGCCGTCGTCCTGGGGCGTCCAGCGCACGCGGTGGCGCACCGGTTTGCCTGACTGGGGATCGGGCTGTTCGCCGGAAAGGAGCATTCCCTTGCCCTCGGCGCTGCCCGTCAACCACAGCACATCGGCGTCGTCCGACACCCAGTACTGGTTCCAGTGGCCGTGGCGCTGGTCATAGGCGTTGTAGCTGGTGCCCCGGACGCCCGTATCGCCGGTCCAATGTTCGGCCACGCCGCAGCCGTTCAAGATGGATTCGATGCGGTTCTTGCCGACGTGCTTGCCGGCGGGATTGAACACATCCCACTCGCCCAGCCAGAAATCGAACTGGCGGTAGGCGGGTGCCGTGCATGGTTTGGGGGGCGGGGCTTCCGCGGCGACCGCTGCGCTTGCCGCAAAAGCCAGAAATACACTGTAGATGACCTTCATGGACGTGCTCCGGCGGGGACGTCCAAGAGTAGGGCGCTGGCGCGGAAGAGGGCACCCGCCGGGCATCCAACGCGCGATTGCCGCAATAGACCTGCGCGGTATCAGCGCATTGGGTTATCCCACCACGAGCGACAGGCGTGGCCTTGCGGTCGCAGGTGGATCCTGTGCCGGGCTTACGGTGCCCGGAGCGCTTTCCTGGCGGCTGCGGAAAGTGGTCATGTAGTTGGCCACGACCACATCATCCAGACCCAGCATCGACGCCAAAGCGCGACTGCGCAGCATGTCGACATAGGGTTGCCAGTGCTGGAGCAGGAAATCGCTCGCACTCTGCGCGACCAGCCACGGCGACCAGCGCGCCAGTACATCGGCTGCGCCCTCGTGACTGCCTTCATGCAACTCCAGGATGACGGTCAGCAGCACGCACCGTGCGGGCAGATAGGCGCCGCCACCGGTGTGTTCGATGCAGCGGAACAGGACTTCCATGAGATTGCGGTGGTGGAATCCATCCGCCGCGGGCGCCGTCCGGATACCGCCGCCGATATGGAACGGCGTCACGCCGCGGGCGACGACCGGCAGCCATTCCGGCGGACGCAGGCCAAGCGCGCGACGGACTCGCGCCTTGAGAACCCATTCCAGCTCCGACAAAAACTCCGACACAGCGGGCGCGACACGTCCGTCGCAGACCTCGCCGTTGAGGGCGTCCAGACCCTCCTGGGTCCAGTCCGTCCCGGCCGGCTGTAGCTGCTGGCGTCCGGCAATCACCAGAGCGTCAAGGTTGTGACGCGCCATGCCGCCTGCCCAGGCCGCCAGCTCGCGCGGTGTGCGTCGTGGATTGTCGCCAACGGCCGGACAGAACGTGTCATTGAGCCAGGCAAGGGTCGGTAGAAGACTCGCCGCGCGCCGGAAATTCTGCGTGCCCCGCGGACACTCCCAGGCGCCTGGACGGGTCAGCGACGCCGCGACCTGGAAGGCCTCCGCAAAGTAGCCGCCCAGACGCAAACGTTCTGCGTTGATCAGCGCCTCACGCGCGGCGTCGGTGATGTCCGGCTGGGCGAGATATCGGGTCGAAAGCATGGGCTGCCCCTGGGTAAGGTCGAGCACGCTCCCGGCCGCCTCGCAGCGACCGGTACGCGTCCGCGTTTTCACGCCATTTGCACAGTGCGTGCCGATCGCCACTACTTGGCGCAATCGCCACGACTCGTGATCGAATTTGCAGAAACCCCACCCTGCCGAACGGTGCCAGGCACGATCAGGAGCGCGCGTCCTGTCCACCGCATGACCGTGCTTGGCAGGTTCTGGCGCTGCGCGCTGAGGTGTGTCGCTGCCGCATGGTGCCAGGCATGAAGAACGGTGAAGGACGGTGCCAGGCATCGGACGGTGGCCGGCATGACTGGCGCCTGCCCAACCACCCGTGAGACCAGGGCCGGGCTGGAAGGTGCCACCCATGAAACCGGAAGGCTGGACGGTGCCACCCACGAACCGGAAAGCCCGACGGATTCATGGGCAACTGTGCACATGCGCAGGGCCACTGAGAAACGGGTAGCAAGTCATCCGGACGGGATCGCCGGTGATGCCTGGCACCGTCCGAACGCCGGCGTGCGTCAGGCCTGCAGGCGGACCATGGCTGGCACCGTTCGACGGCTGGCGCCGCACGGCGCCGTCGTTTGCTCAGCGGCGTTCGCTCGCGTGGCGGATGACGCCCAGTGCCTTGACCGGATCGCATCCATACAGACCGGCGCCCCAGGCGCCGTTCGGTTCGACGCAGGCCCAGCCACGATCGGCGATGTATCCGATGTCGACCACGCAGGCACGAGGAAGCACGACGCTCGGGTCGGCAAGCAATGCGTCCATGAAGCCGATGACAGCGGTCGCCTCGGCAGCCGTGGCGCCATAGCCGCCTTCCTCGGGGAGATCACCGTCGCGCAGGTACACGGACCAGGTTTCAACGCGCCGGTCGAGGACAAAGCATCGGTACTCCATGGCCCAGTGGACAATTTCGGCGACCAGGACAGGCTGCGTGTCGTCGTCAAGAACGGGAAGCGTCTGCGCGTCGTATACGGCAGCAGGAAAGCTTTTGTCGCCGGGCGGCTTGATGAAATGGTCGCCTGGTACCTTCCGGCATTCGGCAAGTGTCATCAACTCCACCCGGCGCCGCCGATACCGTTCCGGCAGCGTCGGCAGCCAGTCGTCCGGCGCATGCAACAGGCGCAGGCCGAGATCCGCCGCCAGATCCGGACCAAACAACGCTTCGGCATACAGGACCGGCTCGGACGCCGATCTCACGTGCTCGGGAATGCGCCAGCTGCCCAGGCGTTCTGTCTGCCAGCCCATCTGGCTGGCCGCCTTCCAGAGTGCGCGTGAATCGGGCGTCTGTCGGGGTGTCAGGATCAGTGTCGGCATTCGGCCAGACTGCGACATCGTCGCGGCGACGACAAGCGGTGTCACGACGCCCCATCGCTGGTTGGACCTCCCAGCGGAAGACGTACGATGAATGTGCTGCCTTTGCCCGGCACACTATCGACATCGATCGTGCCGCCATGCGCCTTCACGATGCCCCAGGACACCGACAGGCCCAGCCCGGTGCCGATCCCGATCGGCTTGGTCGTGAAGAATGGCTCGAACAGGCGCGGGAGGTTTTCCGGCGCGATGCCCACGCCAGTATCGCTGATGGCGACCAGGGCGAAATCACCCTCATGGCGCGTGGTGACGCGGATCTCGCCGCGCTCGACGATGGCGTGCGCCGCGTTTACCAGGAGATTCAGAAAGACCTGGCTCAACTGGAACGGCAGGCAGCGCAGCGGTGGAATCTCACCGTAGACCTTCTGCACACGTGCCTTGTGGCCGATTTCGTGCCTCGCCATGTTGATGGCGTTGTCCAGCAGCATGTGCACATCCGCTTCCTCGGTCTGCGGCACATCGATACGCGAGAAGTCCTTCAGTCCGCGGACAATCGTCGTCACCTTGCGCAGACCGTACTCGGAATCATCCAGGAGCGTGAAGGCATCGCCCGTGACGTAGTCGATGTCGGCCTCCTGGCGCTTCTGCGCGATGCGTTCGGAAAAGGCAGCCGGATCGGCAGACTCCTGCGCGCGCTGGTAGAGACCGAGAAGGGCGAAAACACCGTCCAGATAGTCGCGAAGCGTTTTCAGATTGGTCTGTACATAGGCGATCGGCGTGTTGATCTCGTGTGCGACGCCTGCGGCCAATTGCCCGACTGACGCCAATTTCTCCGACTGCAGCAGCTGGCTCTGTGCGGTCGCCAGCTTCTCGTTGGCGGTGGCAAGCTGGGCATTGCGTTGTTGCAGCGTCGCTTCCGCACGCAATCGCTCGTCAATCTCTCTGGCCATGGCCTCGTTCGAAAAGGACAGGTCCTGGTTGGCCTGGGCCAGCTGCAGGCTGAGCGCTAGCGTGCGGCGCACTGAGACGTGCGCATTCCATCCCTGCACGGCGAGCGCGGCGGTATACAGGATGACGAAGGTCAATTGTGTGCCACGCAGCGTCATCGCCGGATTGACCAGCACGCCGTACATCACCGACGCCATGCTCGGCAGCACGAATGCGAGATGGCACAAGGGGCTGGGCGCATTGCTGACCGTCGACAGGGACGTGAATCCGGCAATGACCAGTGCGATCGTCACCAGCATGATCGGCGAAATCACCGGCGCCGCCAGCGCGTTCATCGCGCCCAGGCCCAGCCCGAAGAGCCCGGAACCCAGGGCGTACAGGCGGATGCGCCGGCGCGGGTCGACGACGCGTCCCGCGGTGACGTAGTGCCGCCCGACCAGCGCGGCGCGCGCGATGATGATCACGGCAATCATGGCGAACGCGACGGTGATGGCCGGGCGGGTATGGCTGGCATCGCGCAGCATCCACCACAGCAGTCCGACGACCGGCACCGTCGGAATCAGGCCCAGCAGTCCACGATGGTAGAGCTCTCGCGCCAGGGCTTCGCTCAGGGCGTCCGCGTGACGCAGTTCGATCGGCGGGTCGTCCGGGCGTGCAGTCATCGAGACCTCGATTCCGTCGGCACGCGTGATTATGGACGCGCGGCGAACTGCCGGCGAGTGATCAGGGGGGCAAATACGCGCGGGCAGCCGGCTTGGTCAGGCGGTGTTGTCCGGACCGGTTCCGATTTCCGGTTGCGCCCGGCAGGTTCCGAATGCGAACGCCCTCCCGCCGACACATTCCGTTTCAAGTCGACGGCTTCATATTCCACCTCGGCATGACCATACGCTACCACTTCGGCAGCGAAGCCCGTAAACCGAACCGCTTCTGTTCGGCACCTACCGATTGAGTTGGCCCAATAGTTGGCAAATTTCCACGCCCAGTGCCGGTGTTTATAGACAAATTTAGTTCTGTCGGTGGATAGCGTATCCATCGGCAGAATTGGTCGTGCCTGCGGTACAGGTCAACGGTCAGGGATCTGCTTCGCTACACAAAAAAGCACATTCGGCAGGGTCTGGTGGGCGCGGGGCGAGGGCTTGTCCGGACTATTATCAGCCCTCGTCGTCGCGCGCTGCGTGCAGGCGACCGATCGGACCACGACGCGGCTGGGGCCGCACATCTATTGGTTGGGAGGGGAACGTGTTGGGTCGTACTAAACATTTCTGGATTCTCGCCTGCGCCGCAATCGGCGCTGGCACCTATTCGTTTGCCGTCGGCGCTTCGCCATCGGTGGTGAGCGACGGTCTGTGGCAGGACGTGGCGGAAGCCAGCTTCGCGCGCGACGGGCAACGCGTCGTCGTGCCGAACGCGTACCGCACGCTGGCGCTGGATACCGCCGGCCTCAAGGCACGCCTGGCGCAGGCGCCACTGGAGTCAAAGCAGCCGGTGACGTCCAGCCCGTTCAAGATGACGCTGCCGATGCCGGACGGCACCTTCGCCGAATTCCGTGTCGTCGAATCGCCCATCATGGACGCCGAGCTGGCGCGCAAGTATCCCGATATCCACACGTATATCGGACAGGGCGTCACCGACCCGACGGCCACGTTGCGTTTTGACGTTACCCAGAAGGGCTTCCATGGCCAGATCCTGTCGGCCGACGGGGCGTTCTACATCGATCCTTACCAGAAGAAGGACACGACGCACTACGTGTCCTACGCCCGCAGCGACTATTCCGTCAGCGGCAAGCACCTTCGGTGCGAGGTGACGGATACCGACGGCGTGCTCGTTGGAACCGAGCATGCCGGGATGTCGCCCGTACCGGAAGTCTCCTCCGGCGGAACGCTCCGCACCTATCGCCTTGCGCTGGCCGCCACGGGTGAATACACGCAGTTCCACGGTGGAACCGTCGCCGACGCACTGGCCGGCATGGTCACGACGATGGCGCGCGTCAACGGTGTCTACGAGCGTGAGCTGGCTGTCCGCATGGTGCTGGTCGGCAATACCGACCAGATCATCTACACCAACGGCAACACCGATCCGTACACCAATTCCAGTGGCAGTTCGCTGATCGGCGAGAACCAGACCAATGTGGACGCGGTGATCGGCAACGCCAACTATGATGTCGGCCACATCTTCAGCACCGGCGGCGGCGGCCTGGCGACGCTCCAGTCCGTGTGCAACACCAGCACGAAGGCTCGTGGTGTGACCGGTTCCGGCGCGCCGACCGGTGACGCCTACGACGTCGACTACGTCGCCCATGAAATGGGGCACCAGTTCGGCGGCCCGCATACCTTCAACAGCTCGGTCGGCTCCTGCGGCGGCGCCAACCGCAGCCCCGCCAATGCCTACGAGAGTGGCAGCGGCGTCAGCATCATGGCCTATGCCGGCATCTGCGGGGCGGAGAATCTTCAGCCCAACAGCGAGGACTACTTCCACCGCGCCAGCCTGAACTCGATCCTCGGATTCATCGGCGGCTCCGGCGGTGCCTGCGCCGTCTCCACGGCGACCGGCAACACGCCGCCGGTGGTCAATACGCCCGCTGCCTTCTCGATTCCCGCGCGCACGCCATTCGCACTGACCGCTACGGGCTCAGATGCAGACAACGACACGCTCACCTACCTCTGGGAGCAGTTCAACCTCGGCGCGGCAACGACCGGTGGTGCACTCGTGGACGACGGCACGCGGCCGATCTTCCGCGGTTTCGATCCGGTGCACAGTCCCGTTCGTGTCTTCCCAAGCCTGCGCTACATCCTCAATAACGCCAACGTTCCGCCGACGACCGCCGCCCTGCCGGGCACCGATGCGCCGCTGGTCTATACAGGCGAAACCTTGCCGACTACCAGCCGCACGTTGAATTTCCGCGTTACCGCTCGCGACAACCGTGCCGGTGCCGGCGGCACGAACGAAGCCTCCACGGCCGTGAGCGTGGTAAGTACGGCGGGTCCATTCGCGGTCACCTCACCGAACACCGCCGTAAGCTGGGCCGCCGGTTCCGAGCAGACCGTCACCTGGAGCGTGGCCAGTACCGACGCCGCGCCGATCAGCACGGTCAACGTGCGTATCACGCTGTCGCTCGACGGTGGTTACACCCATCCGGTCGAACTGGCGGCCAGCGTTCCGAACAATGGTTCGGCGACGGTGACAATTCCTGCCAGCACGCCGGCAACAGCCCAGGCCCGCGTCAAAGTGGAAGCGGTCGGCAACATCTTCTTCGACGTCTCCGACGTCAATCTGGCAGTCACCTCGGCGGTGAACTCGGCACCGTCGATCAACGTCACCGGCTCGGTCAACACGCGCCAGGGCAGCCCGGCTGCGACGGCGACGGTCGCGACCGTCAGCGACACGCAGGATGGCGCCGGCAATCTCTCGGTCAGCGTGAGCGGCGCGCCGCCGGAGCTGGGCGTGTCGGTCGCCAACAACGGAGGCAACATCAGCCTGACGGCGACGGCCGCATGCAGCCTGGTGACACCGACCAACGTCAACGCGAACAAGGTGTATCCGGTCCTGGTGACAGTGACGGACAGCCAGGGGGCGGTGGCCTCGGCCCTGGTAAATATCAATGTCGGCGCCAACCAGGTGCCGACGCTGGGTACCTACGCCAACCAGATCCTGTCGCGAAACGTCACGCGCAGTGTCGCGCCGACAGAGGCTCCGGCCGACGCCAACAGCAACTATGTGGGCATCACGGTTTCGCCGACGACCTTGCCGGGCGGTGGCACGGTTTCGATCGCGCCGAACGGTACGGTCACGGTGACCACAGATGCCAACACCACGTTCGGCAGCTACAAGATCCGCGCCAGCGCCACGGACACTTGCGGTGGCACGGAAACGCATGAGTTCACTGCACAGGTGACGGTGCCCGATCCGCTGCTCACCCTGGGTACCACGGCGGTCACGACGGGCAACAATTTGATCGAACCGAACGAGTGCAATGACACGACGGTGTCCGTCAACAACGGTGGCGGCGGAACCGCGACGGCGGTGTCGAGCACCTTGAGCACGACGACGCCGGGCGTGACGATCACGCAGGCGAGCTCGAATTATCCGGATGTGGTGCCGGGTGGCACGGGCATGAACAGCACGGCCTTCAAGATCAGCACGGCCAGCAACGTGGCCTGCTTCAGCACGATTGCGCTGACTCAGACCATTACCTATGCCGGCAATGGTTCGCCGACGGTGCTCAACTACAACTTGCCCGTTGGACGGGCGGCGGGAACCAATTACGCGTTCACTTCCAGCACTGGCGCGACGATCCCTGCCGGCGGAACGCTCCTGGCGAACAGCAATGGTGACGACGTCGTGGCACCGTTCACGCTGCCGGCCGACTTCAGCTTCTCGGTCTACGGTACGGCAGTCACCGGCGGCAGCACGATCTCGATCAGCTCCAATGGATTCGTGATGTTCGCTCCGAATGGTTCCAACGCCTGGGGCAATGCCATGCTTCCGGTGGCCGGTGCCGGCGGTGGCGACAACGGCCAGAGCTTCCCGGCTTCCGCTCCGACCTTGTTCGCGTTCTGGGACGATCTCGACACGCGTCCTGCGAACACCGGTGTGTTTACCGATATCACCGGTACCGCGCCCAATCGCACCCTGAAGATCGAATGGCGTGGCGTGCTGGTCAGCTCGGCGGCGACCACCGTGAACTTCGCCGTGCTGTTCCACGAAGGTTCGAACGCATTCGAGCTGATCTACAACAACGCGGCGGCGGCGAACGGTACCGCGGCGACGATTGGCGTCCAGGCTGCCTCGACCGGTCCAACCTTCACCACGTACTCACACAACACCAACAGTGTCGCGCCGGGTACACGCCTCAGTGCCGGCTTTGCACCGGCCGTGTGTGCCACCGGTACAGGCATGTGCGGCGTGGACCCGGATCTGATCTTCCGCAACGGTTTCGATCCGACCCCGTAAACCCGACGAATCGCCCTGGATACCGGGCAATCGGCGGCACCTGTCCAGCGGCCGGGGCGAAAGCTCCGGCCGTTTGACGTCTGGAGCAATGGAACTGTCGGCTCCGGGTGGTGCGCTTTAGGTACCCGTGCATTCGGTGCTAGCCAGGATTGTGGCCGGCATTCGGTGCCAGCCAGGCATTCGGCGCCAGCCAGGCATTCGGCGCCAGCCAGGCATTCGGCGCCAGCCAGGCATTCGGCGCCAGCCAGGCATTCGGTGCCAGCCAGGCATTCGGCGCCAGCCAAGATTGCGGTTGGTGCCAGGCATGAACGACGTTGGTGCCAGGTACTATTCGCGTAGGCCCTGACGGATGCCCCGCGTCGTTCGTGGCGATGCCTTGGATGACTTGCAGAAAACCGGTCGGACCCGCAGCTGCGTCGCCCGGGGGGCGATCTGGTGCCGATCTTGTTGTTCGATTTGCGGCCGGGTTCAGGGGGAAATTCAATCTGCGTGCCGAACGATCACGAGGATCAGCAACGCTTCGCCTGCGCGACTCGACCAGTACCCTTGAGCCAGGACTGGCCAATGGCGTGTGCCTTATCGATCAAGCGCTGCATCGAACCCACGGCGCGCCAGTAGCAGGACTCAACTGCCATGGCCTGCCGGCGCCACTGGACTTCGTCGATCGCCAGCTGACGCAGCGCGGAAGGCGGTGCCTCGCTGATGCGTCCGCGCTTGCCTGGCTGATACTGGCGGCCTGTCCATTCGACCAGGTCGATGTATGCGATGGTCGTGATCGGAAAGGACTTGGCGGGAATCCCGCGGATCGGTCGCAGTGCATGGCCTGCCGGCCGTGCCGAACGCAGTCGACGCGTCACCGACGTGTGTGTCGATGAGGCAAGGTCGGATGCGATTCCGGCACGAACCGGATTGAGATCGACGTAGGTCATGCAGGCAACGATCGCCGCGTCATCGAGCAGCGCCTGGCATTTGTAACGGCTCTCCCAGAAATGGCCAGTGCAGGCATCTTCGCTGTTCGCCCGTCGCGCAATGGGTTCATTGAGGCTTCGCATGAACCAGGCGAGGTCGACGAGGCGATGGCGATAGACGGCGGTCTGTACGGGATCGGACGCGATGAGATCCTGACGCATCCGGCATGCGTCCGCGTCGATCTTTCCGTTTGTCCGGACGGGGCACAGACGCACCCAACGTTCAGCCACGGTCTCGGCGGACCAGGTCGCTGCGACGGCGGGATCCACCATCAGGACCAAGTGGACGTGATTCTCCATCACAGCGTAGGCGTAGATGCCGACTGCGAAAATGTCGGCCAGTGCGAGAAGGCGCTCCTCGACCCATTGACGGCGATGCTCGAAAGATTGCCCGGTTGCCGTGTCGAATCCGCACAGGTAGGCGCGACGTACGCAACGGGAGACGCAATGATAAAAGCGTCGTTCTGATGTGCTGACAAGCTGGTATCGGGGCTGCCTCATCCGGACACTGTGGCAGCGCATGTCGCGTTGCGAATCGGCCAAATTCTGAGGGTGGCCTCGGAATCTTCTGATTCGCAGCGTTACGCGACTTCTTCGGACGGAAGGGGACTGATGTCTGTCACCGTCTAACGATGCACCGGCGCCATGGAAAGCGCCCGGACAACTCGCTTCCGCGGTGCCCTGTTCCCGAATCGATGCCTGGCACCAACCCCTCCTTCATCGACCGACGCCTGGCAGCCAATCGATGCCCAGCCAATCGATGCCTGGCCCCATGTGCCACTACGCACCGTCTGCCTACGATGCCTGGCTCCATCCGCGCCATCGAAATGCGCACCACGCCTGAACCGTCACCCGGTCCCCTACAACAACTGCTCCAGTACCGCCTTCATCCGCTGAGCGTCGCGGAATCGGGCCACCAGTGCGTCATACGCCGATTCATCGACAGGACGCAGCCGGGTCGTACCGCTGGCTTCGGACCACGCGGCGGTCAGCGCCGCCAGGGCGGCGGGGTTTGCCTTGTCCAGGGCCAGGAGCGTATCTGCAACGGCGGTGCAATCGATGGCGGCGTCCGTACGGCAGACAACAGGGCCTGGCGGAATAGGTGGAGAACGCCACAGTTCCACGATTTCTGTGGCGACGGCGGAGTTCTCCGCTTGCCATTTCTGCCACGGCGGTTCGGCCAATGCGCCGAGGTCGGCCTGTGCCTGGCGGACCTGCTCCAGAACTGCCTCGTGCGTGCCGGCGTAGGTGGGTTGGCCGAAAGGGTGGGCGGCACCGATCGCGGCGAGGTGGAGATCCTGCACGAGGCCGCCGGATGTCGAGCCGGGAATCGTCTGAACGTAGCGGATGCCGGGCTTGGCGTTGGCAAGGTCCGACGCGTGGGTCACTGGACCGTCTTTCCGGCCAATCAAGACGCCGCGATATCGCTCCAGCGTGTGCTGCGGGACGTCGAACACGGCCACGGGCTTGAGCGTGGACAGTGCGCGAGTGGCAAGATGAACGAACGTATTTGTGATGGCGATGTCGACGCTGCCTTCCGCCATGGATCGGGCCAGTGCCCGTGGCGAGTCGGAAACGTGCACGGTTACGGGGCGGCCGAGCGTGTCCGCCAGGTGTCGGGCGAGGGGTTGCAACGCCGCGGCGCGGTCGTATCGGGCGTAGTGGTAGGTGGCTACAACGACCGCCGGCTCCTCGCCTTGCGCCATGAACGGAAGGCAGGCAGCCACACCGGCGACCGCCAGGCGGACCAGTTGCCGACGAAGCGCGCGGGTCCGGAAAAGCAGGCGGTCGATTGACGTCATCATGGATATCCCCTGTGGACTGCTTTGATCGACACGATCTGTCGCGCCGGTATTGTGCGGCCACAGCGCCCAGCAGACGAGTTCCGGCCGGCCGCACTGATTTCGACTTTCGTCGAGTGGGCGAGGCGTGGTCGCGCACAATTTCGCTACTACGTACGTAGCACACGGAAAGATGATTCGACCCGGCACGCAATTGCTTCGGTTCAACGCATCCGGCCTGGCCCGGCGGGCGCTGTCGACGTAATGTCACGCTTCCATCACTGGGGTCCGGAGTTGCCATGAACCGCCTGCTGGCCTGCCTCGTTGCGCTGATCATGCTCTTCGTGGCAACGCGCCCCGCGGCAGCCGGTTCGTCGACCAACACGCTGGAACAGGCGCTGCGCGAGCTGGCCGCCGAAACCGACCGCCGCTGGGATGCCCGTGACGCACAAGGATTGAGCGCCCTGTTCGCCACCGATGCAACCCTTCAAATTGCCGGTCGCGAGACGGTGGTTTTGCGCGACGCCATTGAGATCTATTTTCAGAAGTCGTTCTCGGCGATGTCCGATGATTTGCGCCACGTGACGCGCATTGTGCGATGGCAGGCGTTGGCGCCGGACCTTGTGCTGACCGACAACGACGTCCGCCTGGAGCGACTGCTTCCGTCGGGAGAACGGATCCTGGTCCGGCAGTTCATCAACCACACTATCGCCGTGAAGGACGGCACCGGCTGGCGCCTGAAGGCCTCTCGCGCCCATGTGCGGCCAGCGGAGGCGGGCGGTGGCGCGAGCTGATGACACGATCAGCGATCGTAGTCGCTGCTGGCCTCGCCATGGCGCAGCCATAGCTCGGCGACCGATTCGGAGCCGAAAACCCGCGATTCCTGTCCCAGTTCGCGCGCGATGATCTCGCCGAACTCCAGCGCAACGACATTGACCACATCGTCCAGCACGAAGGCGGTGCGGACCCCTTCAAAACCTGCGCCGATCAGGGCGTGGAGAATCTGTAGCTGCTGCGCTGGCGTCGGCAGCGGGCCGCTGAGCTTGCTCACGACCAGCACGCGCCGGGCCCCGTGTGCCTGAACCTGGCGGCCGATCTCGCGCCAGGCCTCGATGCTGGCCTCGACCGTGCTGCGTACGCCACTCATCACGACGCGCAGGTAGTCCCGCCGTGGCTCGGTGGTGACGGCATAGGTGTCGGGCCCGGGGATTTGTCCGGTCATGGTGCAGTTCCCGGGGCTGCGCCGGGCGGCCGGATCTGCCGGTTGTCGAACGGCTGCCGGCAGTACCGTTGCGCGCCGCGGCAGCGCCAGCGATGGACGCCGTGCCGGCCAATGGGGAAAATACCCCGCTTACCCATCTGGCAGCGCCTGCTGCCACCTCTTCGTCTGGAGCAACGCATGGCCGAGCCCATTCTCACCGCCCCCGCCGGTGGCGCCAAGATCACGATCGAAAACGGCAAGTTGAACGTCCCCAACAACCCGATTATCCCCTTCATCGAAGGCGATGGCACGGGTGCCGATATCTGGCGCGCCTCGGTCCGCGTATTTGATGCGGCGGTGGAGAAAGCCTATGGCGGGCAGCGCAAGATCCACTGGATGGAGATCTACGCCGGCGAGAAGTCCAACAACCAGTACGGCACCTGGCTGCCTGACTCCACGGTCCAGGCGTGCCGCGACTACCTCGTCTCGATCAAGGGCCCGCTGACCACGCCGGTCGGCGGTGGCATCCGCTCGCTGAACGTCGCCCTGCGCCAGATGCTCGACCTCTACGTCTGCCTGCGCCCGGTGCGCTGGTTCAAGGGCGTGCCCTCGCCGGTGAAGTCGCCGGACAAGGTCGACATGGTGATCTTCCGCGAGAATTGCGAAGACATTTACGCCGGCATCGAGTTCGAAGCCGGTTCGGAAGAAAACGCCAAGTTCCAGGCGCTGCTCAAGGAAGCCTTCCCGAAGGCGTTCGGCAAGATCCGCTTCCCGGAAACCTCTGGCATCGGCATCAAGCCGGTTTCCAAGGATGGTTCCGAGCGACTGATCCGCGCCGCGATCGAATACGCCGTCATCAACAAGCGCCGTTCGGTCACCCTTGTGCACAAGGGCAACATCATGAAATTCACCGAAGGCGCGTTCCGCAACTGGGGCTATGCCCTGGCCGAGCGAGAGTTCGGCGACCAGGTCTACACCTGGGAACAGTGGGAGCGCACCAAGGCTGCCAAGGGCGAGGCCGAGGCCAACGCCGAGCAGAAGGCTGAGCTGGCCAAGGGCAAGGTCCTCATCAAGGACGCCATTGCCGACATCACGCTGCAGCAGGTGCTCACGCGTCCGGACGAATTCGACGTCATCGCCACGCTCAACCTCAACGGCGACTACCTCTCCGACGCCCTGGCCGCGCAAGTCGGCGGCATCGGCATTGCGCCGGGCGGCAACATCAACTACGTCACGGGCCATGCGGTGTTCGAAGCCACCCACGGTACGGCGCCGAAGTACGCGAATCTCGACAAGGTCAACCCGGGCTCGGTCATCCTCTCGGGCGAAATGATGCTGCGTTACATGGGCTGGACCGAAGCGGCCGACGCGATCATCGGCGCCATGGACAAGGCCATCGGCAACAAGACCGTCACGTACGACTTTGCCCGTCTCATGGACGGCGCCAAGGAGATCAAGTGCTCGGAATTCGCCGACGAGCTGATCAAGGCACTCTGATCGTTCGCCAGTTACGCCTGCTGTGACCAGAAGGGCTGCTTCGGCAGCCCTTCTTCGTATCTGGTCCTGTGCCGGCGTCAGAGTCGCGCATCCACCGGCTCGCTTTCCAGCGCCAGGACGCTGAACACGCACTCGTGCACGCGGTAGAGCGGCTCTGCCTCCGTAAACCGGTGCAGGGCTTCGATCCCCAGCGCAAATTCGCGGATGGCGAGCGACCGCTTGGCCGCGACGCGTCGATGACGCAGTCGCTCCAGCTGCTTCGGATCCGTGTACTCGGGGCCATAGATGATGCGCAGGTACTCGCGGCCACGGCATTTGAGTGCGGGCTGGACCAGGCCGCGACGGCCGCGGGCAATCGCGTCCACCGGCTTGACCACCATACCTTCGCCGCCTGCGGCGGTGAGCGCCAGCCACCATTGCGCCGCCGCATCGACGCTGGCGGGGTCTGCCAGGTCCACGAAACGATGCTGCGTGACGTTTAGCAAGCCGGGATCGGTGGCGCAGAGCGTGGCGAGCGTTTCCATCTGCCAACGATGGTCGCGGGCCAGCCCGACGGAGTTCTCCGTCGCGAGAATGTGGAACGGCGCCAGGCGTAGATCGTCAATGCCGTTGACCGTCCAGCAGTAGCGGCGATAGGCCGTCACGTACCGTTCGACGGCATCCCGCCGTTCGCGTACAGATGTGTGCAGCGCGTCAATCTCCGGCAGGCGTCGTCCGGCTTCGGCGAGGAGAGTATCGGCCACGGAAAGGGCGGCGCAACCGGCGATGCCCGTCGGTGCGTACTGCGCACGCAACAACTCCTGCGCCTTGGCCGACCAGGGCATGAGTTCGGCATCGAGCACGATCCAGTCGGTCTGTAGCGCGTCCCACAGGCCGGATCGATCCATCGCGGTGTCGATACGATCGAGCAAAGCCTGTTCAAGCGTACCGTCTTCGAAGAAGCGGCGGCCGCTGCGGGTGTAGATCACGCCGCGGCCGTCGCCGCCAATACCGAAGCGCCGACGGGCTACCGACTCGTCGCGGCACAGCACGATCACAGCCCGCGATCCCATGTGTTTTTCCTGGCACACGACGTGACCGACGCCTTCGTGCCGGTAGTACGCGAATACCTCTTCCGGGCGCTCCAGCGAGTCACCGTCCGGAGCGGCTTCGGGGGGCGCCATGGTCGGCGGCAGGTAGACGAGCCAGCGCGGATCGACCGCGAACCGGCTCATCACTTCCAGCGCGGCCGCGGCATTTTCCTCGCGGACGGTGACTTTATGGAAAATGCGCGTGTTCACCACGCGTTTGCCACCGACGTCGTCGTAGTCGAGCAAGGTCAGCTCGCGCTGCGGTGCCGCGGGTTCCGCCGCGAGTGGACGGACAGGTTCGTACCACACCTTCTGCGCAGGCACGGAAACCAGCTCCCTCTCCGGATAGCGCAACGCGGTCAGCTCGCCGCCGAAGACGCAGCCGGTATCAATGCACAGCGTCCGGTTGACCCATTCGGCCTGCGGCACTGGCGTGTGTCCATAGATCACCATGGCCTTGCCGCGGTAGTCGCGCGCCCAGTCATAGCGCACGGGCAGGCCGTACTCGTCGGTTTCGCCGGTACTCTCGCCGTACAGGGCGAACTCGCGCACGGCGGCAGATCCGCGACCCTGCATGGATTCCTTCATGCCGGCGTGCGCCACCACCAGCCGGCCCTCGTCGAGCACCAGATGACTGACCAGGCCGTCGACGAAGCGGCGCACGGCGTCGGCAAATTCCGCCGGTTCGTGTTCCAGCTGCGCCAGCGTTTCCGCCAGGCCGTGGGTGATGCGCACGTCCTTGCCGTTGAGCTTGCGCATCAGCTTCATGTCGTGATTGCCGGGCACGCACAGCGCCGTGCCGGCGCCAACCATGTGCATGACCAGGCGCAGCACGCCGGGCGAATCGGGGCCGCGATCGACCAGGTCCCCGAGGAAAAGCGCGCGGCGACCCGGGGAGGCGTCACTTCAGGCGCTTGGCGGGTGCCTTCGATGCAATAGCCGAGCTTTTCCAGCAGTGTGCACAGTTCCGCGTAGCAGCCGTGCACGTCGCCGATGATGTCGAACGGACCGGTGTCGTCGCGCCGGTCGTTCCACAGTTTCTCGCGCGTGATCGTTGCCGCGTCGACATCGGCCACGCTCTTGAAGATATGTACGTGACGGAACCCTTCCTTCGCCAGTCCGCGCAGCCCGCGGTGCATGGCCTGGGTCTGCTGTCGGACGACATGGGAACCAAACTGACGGCCCGGTCGCGCGGCGTTGCGCTCGTGGCAGACGGATTCGGGCAGATCGAACACCAGAGCAACCGGCAGGACGTGATACTCGCGCGCGAGCGCCACCAGCTGCTTGCGGTCCTCGGCGCGAACATGGGTGGCGTCGACCACGGTCAGGCGACCCGCGGCCAGGCGCTTGCGCGCAATCGTGTAGAGCACCTCGAAGGCATCGGCCGAGGCGGACTGGTCATTCTCGTCGTCGCAGACCCAGCCGCGGCACACGTCAGAGGAAAGCACTTCGGTAGGCGCAAAGTGACGGCGTGCGAAACTCGACTTGCCACTGCCCGACGCGCCCACCAGGGCGACCAGCGACAGTTGGGGAATCTTGACGTTCATCGGCGGAACACTCCCATCTGGGTCGGTGCTCCGACGACCGGATCATCCGCGCCGATCGGCAGGAATTCGACGTGATAGCCATGCCGCTGCGCGACGCACCCGGCCCAGTGGCGGAACGTTTCCCGATCCCATTCGAAGCGGTGGTCGGGGTGGCGCATCTGGCCGGCGGGCAGCGTTTCGAATTTCACGTTGTACTCGCGATTGGGCGTGGTGATCACGACGGTTGACGGCCGTGCGTGCGCGAACACGACGCTCTCGAAAGCATCCAGTCGCGGCAGGTCCATGTGCTCGATCACTTCCACGGCGCAGGCGGCATCGAACCCCGCGAAACGCGCGTCCCGGTAGGTGAGGGAGCCCTGCCACAGGGACAACCGCTCGCGCTTGCGCGGCGCCATGCGTTCGAGCTTGAGGCGATCGGCGGCGCGCTCGAGTACGCGCAGTGATACGTCTGCGCCGGCAATGCGGGTGAAGCGGGAATCGTCGAGCAGGGCCTCCAGCAGGCGGCCTTCGCCGCAGCCCAGGTCAAGCACGCTGCCGGCACCGACGGCCCGCAGCGTGGCCAGTACGGTACCGATGCGCTGCTCATTGAGACTCAGGGGACGCTCGATGCCTTCTTCACGGGCTTCGCGCGTCTGTTCCTGCGTCTCGACGTCGTCTTCGTCCGATTCGAGCAGTTGCGCCAGTGCCGCGCGCACCAGGGAACGCTGGCGCTTGAGGAAGCGCTGGGTGATCCATTCGCGCTCTGGATGGGACGGCAGCCAGCCGGAGGCCTTGGCCAGCAGCTTGTCCACTTCGTCATTGCCGATGTAGTAGTGCTTGTCGCCGTCGATGGCCGGCAGCAACACGTACAGGTGCTGCAGCAGCGCGCTGATGCGTTGCGTACCGGTCATGCGGAGGCGGAAATACGATGCAGGGGAATCGTTCACGGGCGTTTCGCCCAGCGCGTCGGCGTGAACGGTGTAGCCCAGCGGTTCGAAGCAGCGGCGGATGGCGGCCTCGCCGGTGCGGCTGCGCAGTACGGGGACGTCGATCTCGAAGGCAATCTCCGTGGCCGCCAGTTCGGGGCGACCCTTGCACTCGCCGTTCATCGCGGTGCTGAACACCCGCGCCAGGGCCACGGCCAGGAATGACGATGCGGCATATGGGCGGTCGTTGACGTACTGGGCAAGAGGTCCACCTTCGTTGGTGCTGCCGCGGACCAGGCTGACGGGATCGATCTCGAGCAGCAGGCACACCTGGCAATAGTCGTGACTGGCGTGCGGAAAGAATACGCTGGCCTTGCCGAAGGCGAGCTCGAACTGGTTGAGACGGTCCGGGTGCTTGGAGAGCAGGTAGCCCAGGTCGGTGGCCGGAGAATGGCGGGTCGCTATGGTGATCAGCATGAGTGTCGGCGGTGGGGAACGACCCAGTATCGCACCGCAGGCGGCACCCCACTACGGCTTTACGGCGCAGCCCCGGCCTGGGTAATACTGCGGGCCGGCCTTGCCGGAGACCGCATCGTCCATGCACCAGGAAGCTGCCCAGGCGCTGCGCGCCGGATTTGACGACTACCACGCCCGTTTCCGATCCATCACCCAGCGCGCGCAGCGGCGATTCGAGAATCGCGACTGGAACGGCGCCGGTGCGGACGCGGTGGAACGCATCGAACTCTATGACGTCTGCATCGGCGAGATGGCCGGGCGGATCGAGGCCCTGCTGGGCGAGAGCCTTGCCGATCGCCAGCAATGGCGACTCATTCGCGACGCCTATGCCGTCACCATCGGCAACCTCCTGGACCAGGAACTGTACAAAACCTGGTTCAACACGCTGACGCGCCGTTTCTTCCGCATTCGCGGCGTCGATGCCGCCATTGAGTTCGTCGCGCTGGACATCGAGCCGACGGACCGCATCACGCATCCGGTCAGCCGGCACAGCTACGCAGTGTGGAGCAACCTGGCGCGCGTCTGCCAGGCGGTGCTGGACGACTACCCGTTCGCGACGGCCTATGCCCATGCCGGCCTGTGCGCTATGCGGATCGCGGAAGCGATTTCGCGGCGCCTGGAGCACTGGGGCAGCGACCCGGTACGCGCGATTGAACTGATGGAGACCGTGTTCTACCGGGAGCGTCGCGCCTACCTGGTGGGGCGGGTCTTCGGTGTGGACCGCATCGCACCGCTGGTGATCGCGCTGGTGAATGAACCGGGTGGGATCCGTGCCGACGCGGTGCTGACCGAGCGCGAGCACGTGGCGCAGGTATTCGGCTATGCGCGCAGCTATTTCCACGCCGACCTGGCGACCGTCGGCGATGCGGTGGTGTTCCTGCGCACGCTGTTGCCGTCAAAGCCGATCGACGAGCTGTATACCGTGCTGGGACGGGCCAAGCAGGGCAAGACGGAGCGTTTCCGCCACTTTTTCCGCCATATGGCGCGCGATCCGGATGAGCCGTTGATTCACGCCGAGGGCGAGCGCGGCATGGTGATGCTGGTCTTTACGCTGCCGTCGTATCCACTCGTGTTCAAGCTGATCCGCGACCGCTTTGCGTTTCCGAAGGAATCCGTGCGTGACGAGGTGATGGCGAAGTACCGCCTGGTCTTCCACCACGATCGCGCCGGGCGCCTGGTGGATGCGCAGGAGTTCCGCTTCCTGCGTTTTCCAAAAATGCGCTTCGATGCCCCGTTGCTGGCGGAAATCCTCGCCGAATGCCGGGAGAGCGCCTATGTCGACGGCACGGACCTGGTGATTTCCCACTGCTACATCGAACGCCGTCTGCGCCCGCTGAATCTCTACATCCGCGAGGCCGAGGCGGACCTGGTGCGGCGCGCCGTGCTCGACTACGGCCAATCGATCAAGGATCTGGCGCGCAGCAATGTGTTTCCGGGTGACCTGTTGCTGAAGAATTTCGGTATCACGCGCAACGGCCGGGCCATCTTCTACGACTACGACGAACTCTGCCTGGTCGAGCAATGCCGGTTCCGCGCGATGCCGGACGACGACGACGAGGGACGCCCCCATGGCGAGGCCATGTACGTCGGCCCGCACGACGTCTTTCCGGAGCAGTTCCCGCGCTTCCTCGGCCTGCGCGAGGACCACCTGGCGCTGCTCCGGCAGGTGCATGGCGATATTTTTGACGTGCGCTGGTGGCTGGACCTGCAGCGCCAGCTGTCCCAGGGCGAGCGGCCTGACGTGCCGCCCTACCCGGAATCGACGCGGCTGGAGACGCAGGTCATGCTGGGAACGCAGCTGTAGCGGCCTGTAACGGCCATATGCCGTTACAGGCCACGTATCCGGCATCACTTCGCGACGGCGAGCCCGAACGGATCGTCGATCGAGTGCGCCGGCTGGGTGAACCAGCGCGGGCCGTCTTCCGTCATGTAGAAGTGATCCTCATGGCGGATGCCGAATTCGCCCGGCACGCAGATCATCGGCTCATTGCTGAAGCACATGCCGACGTCCAGCGGCGTGGTGTCGCTGCCGACCAGGTAGGGCCATTCGTGAATGTCCAGGCCGATGCCATGGCCGGTGCGATGCGGCAGGCCGGGCAGGTCGTAGTTGGCGCTGAAGCCGTCGGCGGCCAGGGATCGCCGTGCTTCGGCGTCCACGTCCTTGCACGGGACGCCCAGCTGCGCCTTCGCGAAGGCGGCGGCCTGGGCGGCCTTCTCGCTGTTCCAGACCGAGCGCTGGCGCTCGGTGGGCGTGCCGAACACATAGGTGCGGGTGATGTCGGACATGTAGCCGTGCACCAGGCAGCCGGTATCGATCAGCACCATGTCGCCGTCCTTGAGCACCTGCGGATCTTTCACGCCGTGCGGGAACTGCGTGGCAGCGCCGAACAGCACGATGCAGAAATACGACCCGGAAGCGCCCGACCGGCGATGCGCCAGCTGAATGAATTCTTCCACTTCGGTCGTGGTGATGCCCGCGTGGAGCATGCTGGCCGCGGCGCGGTGGACTTCCAGCGTGATGTCATGCGCGCGCTGCATCAGGGCGATTTCATTGCGCGACTTGCGCATGCGGCAGGGCGCCGTCACCGCGCTGGCGTTGACGAACTCGTAGCCGGCGGCAAGCTGGCGGATGCCATCGAAGATGAAGAATGCAGCGCTTTCGCAGATGCCGATGCGCGGCGTCTGGCCGTTCGGCCGCACGCCCATGCGGGCAAGGGCGTCGAGGAAAAGCTGGTAGGGGCTTTCATGTTCGTGCCAGGCATTGATGGTGCCCTTTACGACCATGAAGTCATTGAGCGTGCCGACCTCGAACGCCGGCGCGATGTATTCGAGTGCGCCGCTCGCAGGCAGGATGGCGCCGACCATGCGCTCGCTGGCCTTCCATTTCGTGCCGGTGAAGTAGGCCAGGTTGGCGCCGGCGTTGATGTAGATCGCGGCGATGCCCTGGTCGCGCATCAGCGCCTGGGCCCGCGCGATGCGCGCTTCGTACTCCTCACGGCCAATGGGCACGGCGCCCGCCATCCGGTTGGAAAGGCTGGCCAAGGCTTCTTCGCGGCTCTTGCCGCCGACACCGATCGTCATATGCGCTCCTGGAGAAAGGGGGAGGCGGCCGGCCCGTGTCCGCCACGACGGAGGGATGGCGATAGTGCGCCGTCCGTCCGGTGAGCGCCATTTTTTAGTCGGACTTAAATAGCGTGTCAACCCGACATTTAAGCGATGCTAAAATCGGCGACCGGCGCGAGTCGGGCGGCGTCCGGATCACAGTCGGTCGTTCGTTTGAATTTCCATGGCCAGGGCTGCGGATCGGACGCCGCCGCGCCATACAATCGACCCTTGCCCGCGAGGAACCCAGCGATGTCCCACCCGCACATCGGCGAGCGCCTGCGGCGCTATCGTCGCGAAGCCAAGAAGACGTTGCTCGATGTCGCCAGCGCCGCCGGCGTCTCCGTGGGTTTCCTGTCCCAGGCCGAACGCAACCTCACCGGCATTTCGATTTCGTCCCTGGCCAACATCGCCAAGGCGCTGAATGTGCCGATGCGCGCGCTGCTGGAGCAACCCTCGCAGGATGCGCCCGATTCGCACCAGGGCCAGCGCCAGCGCTATGCGGTGGGCAGCCAGCGCCAGACCTATGAACGGCTCTCCAGCCGCTTCCCGGGTCACCAGATCAATGCGGTGAAGATGACGATGCCGGTCGGCTACACCTCCGAAGAGGTGTCGCACGATGGCGATGAATTTGTATACGTTCTCAGCGGCCAGGCGCGCTACGTCGTGGCCGGCACGCGCTATGACCTTGCGGTGGGTGATTCCCTGCATTTTGATGCGCATCAGCCGCACAGCGTCGCCAACATTGCCCAGGATGTCACCGAGGTGATCTCCGTCGGCACGATGCGGATCTTCGACGACGCGGGTGCAACGGTCTGAGGCGCTACGGCGGGCCCGCACCGACGTACGTCTTTTCCAGCACGGCCCTGCGTGAGGATTGACTGAGCACGGTGCGTGCCTGATCCCGCCACTGGCGGGCATCGCGATCGCCGGGATCACGCCGGAGGCGGCACGTCGCCGCAACCGCACTGGCGTAGGCCACGGCGACGGCATCCGGATGCGCCATGCGTTCCAGACGGTGCCAGGCATCCTCCACGGTGGCGCAGTCAACCGGCGGCGCGCCTATTTCCAGCTGCGCCCGCGTCCACTCCACGCGGGCCCGGGCCAGCCGCTCCTCGCCGTGCCGTCCCAGGGCTTCGTAGATGGTCACGGCCTTGCGCAGGACCGGCTCGGCGTCGCCGGCTCGGCCCAGTGCCAGGTAGGCGCGCCCCAGGCCGACCGCACTGATGCCGGTTGCGCCATCGCGACTGCCGAAGGCCTTCTCGGCGCTGGCAAGTGCGGCCATCCACAGCGGCAGCGCCTCCGCGGCGCGTCCGCTATCGGCCAGAAAGCGCGCCAGTGCGGCTTGCGACGCTGCTGTATTCGGATGCCCGGCCCCGCGCACCTCGGTACTGAGCGCAATGGCCTTGCGCAGCAGTGCTTCCGCTTCTGGTCGTTCCAGATCGACCATGACGCGCCCGAGGTTGCCCATGGTGATCAGGGTGCTCGGGTGTTTCTCACCGAATACGGCCGTCTTCAGCGCCAGCGCTTCCTCGTAGAGTGGGACCGATTCCTCCGCTCGTTGTTGCCGCGTCAGGTTGGTGCCCAGCGAAGCGAGCGTCGATGCGAGCGCGTGGGGATGCGGGTCCGGATCGGCGCGCAGCGTCGCGACGGCCTCGCGCAGGAAGGTTTCCGCCTCACGGCTGCGGCCGGTGCCGTTGAGCAGGGCGGAGAAGGTGATCAGGTCCTCGGGATTGCGCTTGCCGCGCAAGGCGAGCTGGCGTTGGAACGCGGCACGATACAGGGGTTCGGCGTCGTCGTAGCGGGTGAGCGAGGCCAGTCGCGTCGCTTTGTGCATTTGTGCGCGAACGAGCTGCTCCTGCCCGGCCTCAGTATCCGGGTACTCCAGCGCGAGGGCCCGGTCGGCGAGGGCGAGGTTGTCGCGTGGTTCGCCAGCGTTGCCGCGGGCGACATCGAGCAGGACCAGGGCGCGGCCCAGTTCCGTCGCGTCCTGACCGGGCAGTGACTCCTGCAGCGCCACGGCGTCGGCGGCCAGTGGAATGGCCTGCTTGGGCAGCCCCAGCCCCAGGAACGATTCGGCCAGCGCCATCTGCAGGGTGAAGCGAGCCTGGGGTGCCTCCTGCAAGCTGCGACCGATCCGCTCGGCACCCCGCTGCAGGATTTCCTGCGCGGTGACCGTGTCGCCCCGGGTATTTTCCGGATCGGACAGGCGGAAGGCTTCCACCAGGAAGGCCACCGCCTGCCGGCTGGTGACGGCTTCGCGCCGCGCGTTTTCCGCCTGCCAGAGCGCTGTGCCCAGACCCAGCACCAGCGCCGCTGCAGTGGCTGCGGCCAGGGCGCTGGCCAGTGCGTGCCGGCGCAGAAACCGCGCCGCGCGATAGCGCCAGCCGCCGCGCCGGGCCAGTACCGGACGAGCCTGCCGGTGTGCGCGGAGGTCGTCGGCCATCGCAGCGACGGAGGCGTAGCGCTGGCCGGCTTCCGGGCGCAAGGCCTTGAGAACGATGGCATCCAGGTCACCGCGCAGCCGGCGTGACAGGCGGGCCGGCGAGAGCCCGCGTCGCGCCGCGACGGCATCCGCGTCATCGGCCGCGAGCACACGCTGGCTCGGCCGCACGATCGCACCGGTCGCCAGCCACTGCTCGCGTTCATAGAGGCTGTGCGAACGCTCCTGGCAGAGGCGATGGCCGGTGAGCAGCTCATACAGGACGATGCCCAGCAGGTAGACGTCTGTCACGGTGGTGACGGCCTCGCCACGCAGTTGTTCGGGCGAGGCGTAGTCGGGCGTGAGCAGGCGCTCGGCGGTAGCAGCGGTGTCGTGGGATGTCGCCGTGCCGGCCTGTAGCAGCTTGGCGATGCCGAAATCCAGCAGCTTGGCCTGGCCGTCCGTGGTGACGAGAATATTCGAGGGCTTGAGATCCCGGTGCACGACCAGCCGCTGGTGTGCATGTTCGACTGCGCCGGCGACGGAAAGGAACAGGTCCAGCCGCGCATCGATATCCAGCTGGTGCGTGTCGCAATAGCTGTGCAGCGGCGTGCCGTCGACCAGCTCCAGCACGAGATACGGCTCGCCGGCCGCGCTCATGCCGGCATCGAGCAGGCGGGCGATATGGGGATGATCGAGCTGCGCGAGCACCGCGCGCTCGACCGCAAAGCGTGCCATCAGATCTGCGGCGGCCAGTGCACGCCGGATCAGCTTGATGGCGACAGCACGGTCAAACTGCCCGTCAGTACGAACCGCCCGGTACACGGCGCCCATGCCACCCACGCCGAGCACGCTTTCCAGCCGGTAGGCGCCCAGCTGCTGACCGATGCGGGCGTGAATGGCTGCCTCATCGGTGCGGTCGGCGATGGCGGCGTAGTTCGCTGGCGTGGCGTGGCGCAGCCCGTGCGCGTCCTGGGTGCCCACATCGGCGTCGAGCAGGGCTCTGAGCTCGGCCTCCAGGGCGAGGTCGCTATTGCAGTGGATGCGGATGAAGTCGTCGCGGGCAGGCCCCGACAGCTCGACCGCCTGGTCAAACAACACCCGTACGTGCGCCCACCGTTCCTGTTCACCCATCGCTGGCCTCGTGATGCCCGCCTACCCGCCGCGCCCGGGCGACGAAACACCCGTTGCGCGCTATCAAAGGCGCAATGGCGGCATCCGATCAAGTGCCGTGGCCTGTCTATAATCCGCGCCCCCGATGCCGGAGCACCGTGCATGCTTTCCTCGCTGACTGTCACCCTCGTCGAGGATGCTGTCACTACAGCCGTGATCCGCAGCGAGGCCGGGCAGATCGGTGAGATCCGCCCGTTGTCGACGCCCTGCGAATCAGGGCTGTACCTCGGTGAGCGGCGGCTGTTGTTGCGCAACGACCGGGGCGCGGATGCCGCGCGCGAAGGTCGCAGCCTGCTGCGCACGATCTACGAGGCCGCGCGTCTGAGCCGGCGCTATTCGCTGCACGAGGATGGACAGTGCCTGGCCCGGGTAAGCCGGGACTGGTCGCTTCGGGCGAACGATGACAGCGTGAAACTGACGCTGGAGGTGGCCGCCGTGGCGTTCGTCCTTCGTCCGCGCGGCAAGCTGGCGCCCCGGTCGGATCTGCTACTGGCGGGACACCGCGTCGCGGAAGTGTCGCAGCCCGTATTCACCCAGGGACACGCCACGATGAAGCCGGTACCGATGGATACCGCCATCGCCGCGTTTCTTCTTTTCGCGCTGGCGCAGATGCAGGGATGATTTTACGTACTGCAGGCTAAACAGCTACACCGACGGCATCCACTCGCGCACGCGGTCATGTCGACGCTACTACACGGGTAGCGAACCGCATTCGCCAAACCACGCGCCGTGCGCAGGCAGCTGCAACACGCCATCTGTCACCACACCATCGTCGAGGCCGTGATCGCCGCGGTGCCCTGTTATGTCGCCGCCGGGCAGTACGACAGACTGGCTCTGCGCCGACAGGTTGAACGCCACCAGCAGCGTCTGCTGCGCGCTGCGGCGATAGAACATGATCACGGGGGCTGGCGTGGGCACGAAGGTGATGGCCCCGGTGCGCAATGCCGGCTGGCCGGAGCGGAAGCGCAAGAAACGGCGAAGGCGCCGCAGCGTGGAGTCCGCACTGGCCAGTTGCCGCGCCACATTGCGTTCGCGGTGCGCTGCGGGAATCGGCAACCACGGTTGGGCCGCGGTGAAGCCGGCGTCTTCACTGTCATCCCACACCATGGGCGTGCGACAGCCGTCACGACCCTTGAACCGCGGCCAGAACGCCCTGCCATAGGGATCACGGATGGCCTCGTAGGGCAGCTCCGCCTCCGTCAGGCCCAGCTCTTCGCCCTGGTAGACGCAGACGGATCCACGCAGGGATGCGGCCAACGCCGTCAGCTGCGCGGCACGCGCGTGACTGGTGGCATCGCCGTGCCAGCGGCTGGCGACGCGTGCCACGTCGTGATTGGAGATCGCCCAGCATGGCCAGCCCTCGTCCATCTGCGCTTCGAGGCGTTCGACGGTGCTTCGGATATAGCCGGGCGATCCATCCTCGGTGAGCAGCTCGAAGCTGTAGCCCATGTGCAGACGGCCATGGCGGGTGTACTCGGCCATGGTGGCGATCGAATCCTCCGCGGAGATCTCGCCCAGGGTCACGGTGCCGGGAAACGCGTCCATCAGGGCGCGCAGTTCCGCCAGAAAAGCAATATTTTCCGTTTGCGTATTGTTATACCAGTGGTACTGGAACGCGTAGGGATTGTCCACGCCAAAGCCGCGGCCGCTGCGTTCGCTGGCCGGCTTGGGCGGATTGTCGCGCAGCAGCCGGTCGTGGAAGCAGAAGTTGATCGCATCCAGGCGCAGTCCGTCGACGCCGCGTTCCAGCCAGAAGCGCACGTTCTCGAGCGTGGCGCGTCGCACATCCGGGTGGTGGAAATTCAGGTCGGGCTGGGATGCCAGGAAATTGTGCAGGTAGTACTGGCCCCGCCGCGGCTCCCATTGCCATGCCACGCCCCCGAAGATCGACAGCCAGTTGTTCGGTGGCGAGCCATCCGCGCGTGCGTCGGCCCAGACGTACCAGTCGGCGCGCGGGTTGAGACGGTCCTCGCGGCTTTCCAGGAACCAGGGGTGTTCGGCAGAGGTATGGCTGAGCACCTGGTCGATGATGACTTTCAGTCCCAGCGCATGTGCCCGTTCGAGCAACGTGTCGAAATCGGCCAGCGTGCCGAAGAGTGGATCGACGGCGCGGTAGTCGGCGATGTCGTAGCCGAAGTCATGCATCGGCGATTTGAAGAACGGGGAAATCCAGATGGCGTCCACGCCGAGGCTTGCGACATAGTCCAGCCGTTGCGTGATGCCACGCAGGTCGCCCACGCCGTCGCCGTTGGCATCCTGGAAGCTGCGCGGATAGATCTGGTAGATGATGGCGCCGCGCCACCAGTCCGGCGAATTCATGGGCAGGGATTCAATACCTCGATGAGGCGCTGAGGATACCCGCAGGTCCGCCACCGCAAAGGTTTCTGAAATCGTATTCATGGCTCCGATCGGGGCGGCGGGCGTGGATTGGCCTTTCCGTCCGGCGCCACGAATTCATGGCAAACTACGCGTCATTTCGTACACGCAAGCAGGGGCCGCAAGGCAACCGCGAGCGCATCACAGCGGACGGTGGCGACGCCGTGGTATCCGTCCGGCGTCGGATTTTCAGGGGGATGGCGTGAAGGATCGGGGGAAAGGGCGTGGACGCCCGGGCGGGGCGCGACGCCGCGCTCGTGGTGGAAGCGTGGTGGTCGTGATCTGCAGCTTGCTGCCCGTGGCGCACGCGGCGGACAAGGCGGGTTCAGCAGCGCCGAAGCCGGCCGAGGCCACGCCGCTGGGCGCAATCGGAGTAAAGGCGCCGACGCGCCTGCAGATGCGCAAGGTGGATTCGACCCGTCGTGTCGTCGTATCGCGCGATGACATTGCCAGGTACGGCGACAACACCCTGCTGGATGTACTGCGACGCCAGCCGGGCATCACGGTCACTGCCAATGGCGTGCGGCTTCGGGGACTGGGCGGGCGCTATACGCAGATCCTGCTCGACGGCAATCCGACGCCGCCGGACTTTGCCCTCGAGTCGATTGCGCCGGACCTGATCGAACGCATCGAGATTCTTCCCGCGGCCGTTGCCGAGTACAGCACGCGGGCCGTCGCGGGCACGATCAATATCGTGCTACGCCGGCAATTGCGCAGCAGCGAGCAGACCTTGAAGGTCGGCCTGGGCCAGGACAGTGGCCCCTGGTATCCGGACCTGACGCTGGCGATAGCGGACAAATACGAGGACTTCTCCTACAGCGTGACCGGCACCGCCCTCAAGACACGCAATCAGCCGGAGGGCTGGCGCATCGATCGTGCCTGGGACAAGACGGGAAAACCGACCCGGCTGCGCCACACGCGCGACCGCATCGACAGCGACAGCCGACGGCTGAACCTTGCGCCCCGATTCACCTGGAAGCTGCCCGGTGGCGGTTCGGTCGCCTGGCAGACACTGCTCCAGCAAACCGACGACCTCTGGCAGCGCCAGATGCACGAGCAGACCCTGCAGGGCAGGCCGACGATGTACCCCGTCAACCAGCGCAACACGGACTCCGGCAGCCGCTCGACGCGCAGCGACGTGACCTGGACCCGACCGATCGGCGAAGGCGCCACGCTGGACGTCAATGCGGGATTCAACACCGCACACCGCGATACCCGTCTCAATTTCCTGGGCTACGATGCTTCTTCGCAGCTGTTGCTCGACCGAAACGTGATTTCCGGCGTCACGGACACGGGCACCTTCAGCACCGGCAAATATCGCCTCAGCCTGGGCGACCAGCACAATCTGGGAGCCGGATGGGATCTCGCCCGCACGCGCCGCACGGAAAGCCGGCTGCAGCACGACCGGAGCGGCGAGGGCGTTCTGCTCGACACGATCGACGAAGACTTCCGCGCGGACATGACCTGGCTTGCGTTCTACGGCCAGGATGAATGGCAGATCACGCCCGACTGGCAGTCCTATCTCGGCCTGCGCTGGGAAGGATGGCGATCGGCAGTGTCCGGCCGCACCATCGAAACCACCCGCCGTCATGCCGATGTGCTCAGCCCGATCGGCCAGCTGGTCTGGAAACGGCCGGGCAATGACACGGACCAGGTCCGCATCGGCGTCGCGCGCACGTACACGACGCCGCAGCCGCGCAATCTGGTCCCGCGGCGCTATCCGTCCAACAATAACAATGGCCCGGCCAATCCCGACGAAGAGGGCAACCCGGCCCTGCGGCCGGAAAAGGCGTGGGGCCTGGATGTTGCCTACGAGCACTACATCGGTGACGACGGGCTGTGGAGCATCAGCGGCTACCTCCGGCGCATCGACGATGTCACGACGCATCCGGTATTCGAACGCGACGGGGTGTGGCTCACCATGCCCATCAACAGCGGCAGCGCGCGCACGCGCGGTGTGACGGTCGAGGTGAAGATCCCGTTGCGGCATTGGTGGCCCGCTGGCCCGGAGATCGCCCTGCGGGGCAACGCCACGCGCAACTGGTCGACGGTCGACGCCTTGCCGCCGCCCTACAACCGCCTGACGTCGCAGACGCCGGTGAGCGGCAGCGTGGGTTTCGACTGGCGTGCGACAGCGGCGTTTTCAGTCGGTGCGGACTTCAGCATCGAAGGCAGCCAGTTCAGCTACACCGACCTGGCGGTGAGCCGGCGTACGCGACTGAAGCGACGTCTGGATATCTACGCGCTGTGGAAATCGGATGAACGTACCCAATGGCGCCTCGCGCTATCGGATGTGCTGCAACAGCCCGAGAGCATCACCACCTGGCACCAGGACGCCCGGGCCACGCGCTCGCAGGAAGAACTGAGCGATGGCAGCAGCGGCATCAGGCTCAGCTTCGAACGAAAACTCTGACATCCGCGTTCCGCGGGCTCTGTGAAAACGTATTCAGCCCCTGCCGTCACGGCGGGGCAGAGGGCTGCGCGTCGTCGCGGCGCAGCACGCCCCCGGCGACAGCGGACGACGGTGTTCGCCCGTTGCGATGTTGCAGTCGCACATGGCGACAAATTCACCACGATGGCCGATGGCACGCATGAATACGTATGCAAATCCCTGTGCGACCGGGATTTCCGGCCTTAGCATCCCGCCCCGACTGCGATGTCATCCGGGAGAGAAGCATGCAACTGAAG
Organism: Tahibacter amnicola; assembly: GCF_025398735.1. Taxonomy (NCBI): domain Bacteria; kingdom Pseudomonadati; phylum Pseudomonadota; class Gammaproteobacteria; order Lysobacterales; family Rhodanobacteraceae; genus Tahibacter; species Tahibacter amnicola. The sequence goes on along the minus strand of NZ_CP104694.1, from coordinate 65,596 downwards.
CGAAACCTGCTGAGTCTTGCGCTGGCAGCGGCAGGTTACGGCGTGGCCGGAATGGCGTGCGCGGCGGACGTGTCGACCACGGCGGCTGACGCGGCCGAAGCGGCAGACACGCAGGTGCTCGAAAGCGTGAATGTCACGGCGAACCGCCGCGTGCAGAGCATCCAGGAGTACGCCGGTACGATCCAGAGCTTCACGGGCGAGGATATCGAACGTCTGGGCGTCAACACGGATTTCACCAATCTCCAGGCGGTCGTGCCTGGCCTGCAGATCACGCGCCAGGAAGGCAAGTACGAGATCTTCCTGCGTGGCATTGGCGCGGCCGACTCGGATTTCTCCTCTGATCCGTCTATCGCGACGTACTACAACGGTATCTACCTGCCGCGCCCGCGTTCGATCGGGCCGATGTTCTTCGACGTGGAACGCATCGAAGTGAACAAGGGGCCCCAGGGCACCGTGCGTGGACGCAACGCCACCGGCGGCTCGATCAACATCATTCCGAACCTGCCGGAACTCGGCCAGTTCGGCGGCAGCGTGAAGATCGGATTTGGCGACTACAACGCGCAGACGCAGGAAGGCGTCGTCAACCTGCCGCTGGGCGAAACGCTGGCCGTGCGCGCCGCCCTGTACTCGGACAAGCACGATTCGTACTACACCAACGGTTATCCATCGCATTTTGAACCACCGGGTGCGATCGACAACCAGGCGGCGCGGGTGTCCGTGCTGTGGCAGCCCACTGAGTCCTTCTCCGCCAACCTGATGGTTGATCGCGTCGAAGAGAACGGCAGCGGAGACCCGGGCGTCTTCGCCAACCGTGCGCTGGCGGCAGGCTATGACATCGACGATCTGGATGACCCGTACCGGCAGTATTTCCGGACGGAAGGCCTGACGGCGAACGACATCAAGGGCGTGGCCGGAACCCTGACCTGGTCCTTCGACCGGTTCTCGGTCGAGTACAACGGCTCCTGGCGCGAATACGATTTCTACAACCGCAATGCGTCGCGCGAATGGCAGCTGGGCTTCGTCTATCCCGGATCCGAACGCGAGGCGTATCACAATCCCGAACGGCTGGCCTGGTACGACACGTTCTACCAGGCCGAGAAATCCAGCTCCAGCATCAATGAGCTGCGATTCTTCGGCGAAACCGACCGGTTGATCTGGTCGGCGGGCGGCTTCTTCTTCGGCGAGAAGTTCGACTATCTGTCGTGGGACGTGGGCAATGGCTATTTCGGCGATTGCGACTGGTATCGACCCGGCACCATCTGCGGCTGGCAGGATGGACTGGGTGGTGAAAATCGCGGCGACGATTCGCGCGTGAGGTCCAATGCGGCCTACGGCGACTTCACGTTCAAGTGGAACGATGACCTGCGCTTCATCGGCGGCCTGCGCTACACGGACGACAAGAAGACAGCGCGCGAATCCAACATGAAGTACCAGTTCGTGATCCCCGAGGAACTGTTCGCGCAGTTCGGGCTGGATCCGAATCTCACGACCAATCCCTATACGACGGGGCTGATCCTTGGTTCATCCGGATTCCAGCTGCGTGATCCGGGTGGCCGGCTGCTCAATGATCCGCGCATCTGCTCGGGCTGGAGCCCCGCTGCGTTGACCTGCAATGGCGGCAGCAACCATTCCATCGACTACTTCCTCGACGGCATCGCGCGCTTCGGCACCCAGGACAACTGGGATGACTTCCTGGCGCGCTACCGCGACCAGATCGAGCTGATCATCCGGTCCGACTATCCCGACGGCAGAAGTGCGAATGTGTATAAAGATAACTTCGTCGACTGGCGTGCCGGGTTCGAGTACGACATCGCCGACCGTTCCATGCTCTACGGCACGATCTCCACAGGTACGCGTTCGGGCGGCATCAATCGTCCGCTGGTACTGGGCGACGGTACCGTCCTGGCGCGCACCTGGAAACCGGAGGAGCTGCTGGTCTACGAGGTCGGCAGCAAGAACGATTTCAACTGGAACGGCCGCCCGGTACGCCTGAATGGTTCGCTGTTCTATTACGACTATCAGAACAAGGTCGTGCAGAACCTGATCGCGATTCCGAGCCCCACGCCGACGAACCCGGCGGCGACCACACTGCAGGTCTTCAGCGACAACGCGGCGAACGCGGAGGTGCTCGGCCTTGAAATCGAGGCCGGTATCAAGCTGGCGCATGGCTTTGACGTATCGCTCAACTACAACTACCTCGACAGCCAGTTCAAGGATTCCTCGATTCTCGACACGCGTGCCGGCGGCCAGAACCTCATCGTGCCGATCGGAGGCAACCGCCTGCCCAATACCTCCACGCACAACGTGAATCTGGTGCTGAGCCAGATCATCGACGTGGAGTGGGGCGCCGTGCACAGCATCGACTGGACGATGAACATGCTGTATCGCTCGGACTATTACCTCACGGCCTTCAACAACCGCGGTTTCGGTCGCGATGCCAACGGCCAGGTGATCGAGATTCCGCTGGCGCAGATGCCGGTGAACAACGGTTCGAATCCGGCGCAGATCGGCCCGGCGGCCAATGGACTGGCCCTTTCCGATCGCGTCGACGCCTTTGCGGTATTCAACCTTTCCGCGGGCATGACGATGGGCGATGACGACCAGTTCCGGCTGTCCGCCTACATTGCCAACGTGACCGACAAGGCCTATTCCGGCAAGGGCTTTATCAACGATTCGGTCAACCTGCGCTATCTCAACACGCCGCGGACTTACGGCCTGCAGTTCGCCGCGAAGTTCTGATCGCTGGCCGGCGGCCGCCCTTGCGCGGCCGCCGGCACCGCCGCAAGCTGCAATCCTTGCCGCACCACGAACAGACGCCGCAGCACGCCGCCCGCCCAGGAGGAAGCCGGTCATGGAGCAGAACCCCGCGTCGACGCGGATACAGCGCCCGTCGCTGACGTTCTGGCAGATCTGGAACATGTGTTTCGGATTCCTGGGGATCCAGTTCGGTTTTGCGTTGCAGAACGCCAATGTCAGCCGGATCTTCCAGACCCTCGGTGCCTCCATCGACGATGTGCCAGCCCTGTGGATCGCCGCGCCGCTGACCGGCCTGCTGGTACAGCCGGTGATCGGCTACTTTTCCGACCGCACCTGGACACGGCTGGGCCGCCGGCGTCCCTACTTTCTGGCTGGCGCCCTGGTCGCCTCCCTGGCCCTGATCGCGATGCCCAACTCGCCCACGCTGTGGGTCGCGGCTGGCTTGCTCTGGGTACTCGACGCAGCCATCAATGTTGCGATGGAACCGTTCCGTGCCTTCGTCGGCGACCAGATGCCCCCGGCGCAGCGTGCAGCGGGCTTTTCCATGCAGAGTTTCTTCATCGGCGCGGGCGCCGTCGTCGCCAGTGCCCTGCCATGGTTCCTGGCCCATGCCGGAGTGGCCAACACGGCGCCGGCGGGCGTCGTTCCGGATGCGGTGCGCTACGCCTTTTATCTCGGCGCCGCCGTGCTCGTGGGTGCCGTCGGCTGGACTGTGCTGCGGACGCGCGAGGCGACGCCCGAGGCGCTGGACGCGAGTGACCCGGTGCTGCCCGCGTCACTGTCGCGACCGGCATCGACCTTGCCGCGCGCCTGGCCGTGGCTGCTGTCAGGGGCCGCGACGTGCACGGCGGTGTACCGTTTTGGACTGGATCGCCAGCTCTATTTGCTGGGCGCCGGCCTGTTGCTGTACGGCGCGCTGGTCGGCGTCCTGGCGCGCCGCCGTTCGTCCGGCATGGTCGCAACCATCCTGGCGGACCTGCGCGACATGCCCGACATCATGCGCCGCCTCGCGGTGGTGCAGTTCTTTTCCTGGTTTGCCCTGTTCGCCATGTGGATCTACACCACCGCCGCCGTTGCGCAGGTGCACTTCGGAGCGACGGACGCGCGGTCGCCGGCATACAACGAGGGTGCCAATTGGGTGGGCGTGCTGTTCGCCGCCTACAACGGCTTTGCGATGCTGGCGGCGATGGCCATTCCCCCGCTGGCCCGGCGGATCGGTGCGCGCGGCGCTCATGCGGTCAATCTGCTGGTGGGTGCGGCATCGTTCCTGTCGATCGGACTGATTCCCGAGCCAACCTGGCTGCTGGTACCGATGATGGGCATCGGCGTGGCCTGGGCTTCGATCCTGTCGCTGCCCTACGCACTACTGTCCGATCACCTGCCGGCGCGGAAGATGGGCGTGTACATGGGAATCTTCAATTTCTTTATTGTGATACCGCAGCTGGTGGCCGCCACCGTGCTGGGGTTTGCCCTCAAGAGCCTGTTCGGCGGCGCGCCGATCCACGCGCTGACGCTGGGCGGTGTCAGCCTGGTGGTGGCGGCTTTGAGCATGCTGCGGATTGGCGCGACGCGAAGGGAGACGATGGCCCATGGCCTGGCGCACTAGCCGGCGATTGCCCCTGGTCGTGGCCGGCCTGCTCGCCGGGTGCGCCGCCGCACCGGTATCCCGTGACGTCTATGTCGGCACGGATGAACCGTTTGCGGCGAACGCCGTGTACTTCGTCGTGACTGACCGGTTCGTCAATGGCGACCCGGCCAATGATCACCGTGAACAGGGCGGCGTAAACCGCACGTTTGATATTCCCGTTTCCGGTCCGGACGGTGAATCGGACAACATCGGCTACCTCGGCGGTGACTTCAAGGGACTGGCCGATCACGCCGGCTATATCCGCGACATGGGATTTGGTGCCGTCTGGCTCACGCCCATCGTGGACAACCCGGACGAGGCCTTCACCGGCGGTGACCCCGTGCGCTGGGGCAGCTTCCTCACCGACCGGGGCAAGGCGGGATATCACGGCTACTGGGGCGTGAATTTCTATGCGCTTGACGAGCACCTGCCGAGCCCGGGGATGGATTTCCGTGCGCTGACGGCAGCCTTGCGCGACAACGGCCTCGTCACGGTGCTGGACATCGTCGCCAATCACGGCTCGCCGTCGTACACGATGCCGACAGACCAGCCCAAGTTCGGCGAAATCTACGATGCATCCGGGCAACTGGTCGCCGATCACCAGAACCTGCCGCCCGAACAACTCGATCCGCGCCAGCCGTTGCATCGCTTTTTCCACGCCGAGCGTGACCTGGTGCAGTTATCCAACTTCGACGATTCCTCGCCCGTGGTACTCGACTACCTGGTCGGTGCGTACCTGAAGTGGATCGACGAGGGCGCCGGAGCGTTCCGCATCGACACGGTGCGGCACATGCCGCCGGCGTTCTGGCAGGCGTTCTCGAACCGGATCCGCGAACGGCATCCGGGATTCTTCCTGTTTGGCGAGGTGTTCGATTCGAAGGCCGAGGCTATTGCGGCGTACACGCATCCGGAAGGCGGGGCGATGTCGGTACTGGACTTCCCGCTCAAGGACCGCCTGGTCGAGGTGTTTGGAAAGGGCCGTGGTTTCGAGATCCTGGCGCCGGCGCTGCACCTGGAGGATGCGGTCTACCGCAATCCCTACGAACTGATGACCTTCTACGACAACCACGACATGGCGCGCCTGGACGCCACGGACGAGGGCTTCATTGATGCGCACCACTGGTTGTTCACGGCGCGCGGCATTCCGGTGATCTACTACGGTTCGGAGATCGGCTTCATGCGCGGCCGGCCCGAACACGCGGGCAATCGCAACTACTTCGGGAAAGCGCGCATCGCGGAAGCGGTGCGACACCCCATCCAGCAGCAGCTTTCCCGCATCGGCGCCGTGCGCCGGGAGCTGCCGGCGCTACAGAAAGGGTTGCAGGTCACTCTGGAACTTGCCGGCGACCGCGCGGCGTTCTATCGCGTCTACCAGCAGGGCGGCACCGCACAGATCGCGCTGGTGCTGTTGAACAAGGGCGATGCGGCGGCGGCCTTCCGGGTGTCCGAGGCGTTGGAGCCAGGGCAATGGCGGGACGTCCTGGGGGCGGCGACGCAGCAGGTGGACGCAGGCGAAGCGTTGCAGGCCACGGTGCCCGCCCACGGGGTCGCGGTGTTCGTGCACGACGGGCCGGTCACGCAGCCGGATCTGGTGGCCCGTCTTCGGCCGCTCGACCGGTTCCGCAGGAACGGCGGATGACCAGCTGCGCCGGCAGTACCTGGTTGTGCACGGTTTCCCCGCGGATCTGGCGCAGCAGAGTATCCACCAGCATTTCACCGGCGATCTTCGTGTCCTGCAGCAGCGTGGTCAGCGGTGGGCTGGCCAGGCGGGCCAGGGGGATGTCGTCGAAGCCGACAACGGCGATCTCGTCGGGTACGCGGCGGCCCCGTTCGCCCAGCGCACGCATGGCGCCGATCGCCAGCAGGTCACTGGCCGCGAAGATCGCATCGAAGGCCGTCCCGGCATCGAGCAAGCCCAGCGTCGCCGTGTAGCCGACCTCTTCGGTCGAGTCGGCGGCATCGATCTGGAGGGCCTGGTCGGATGTCTGCCCCGCCGCTGCCAGCGCGGCGCAATGGCCACGATACCGGTCGAGAAACTCTGGACAATGGGGTGATGCATCGCCGAGGAAAGCAATGCGACGGCGTCCCAGCCGCAGCAGATGCTCCGTGATCGCCCGGCCTCCCCCGGCGTTGTCGCAGCCGATCGCGATGCCGGGCTGGCCGTCATCCACCGCGCCCCAGCGCACAAACGGCGTGCCCTGTTCCTCCAGGCGTTCCAGCTTGCCGCGGGAGGCCAGGTAGTCGCCGTAACCGAGCAGGATCAGCCCGTCTGCCTTGTGGCTGTCGTGGTAGTCCGCATGCCAGTCGTGGGAAAGCTGCTGGAAAGAAATCAGCAGGTCATGCCCCTGGCGTGCGCTGGCGCGGGTGATGGCGCCGAGCATCGACAAAAAGAAGGGGTTGATCAGCGAGCCGTCGGAGGTGGGATCTTCGAACAGCAGCAGCGCCAGGGTGCCGGAGCGCTGCCGGCGCAGGTTCGATGCGTTCTTGTCGACCGTGTAATGCAGCTCTCGCGCTATGGCTTCGATACGCCGGCGGGTTTCCTCATTCACCAGTGGACTGCCACGCAGGGCGCGCGACACGGTTGCCTGCGATACACCGGCCCGGTACGCGATATCGAAGGAAGTGGCCTTGCCTTTCATACACCCCCGCCAGCTGATCCCCTATTCTGCGGGGCAGACCGGCGCCGGCGGAAGCACCGCGTGTCAGGGCAAGTCGATCGTCCGGTCAGGCAAGGCCAGCGCGGCCCCGAGCAGGCCTGGCGACGGGTGCACGACGACGTGGATGGCCACGTCCGCCAGATACGCCGCGAGCCGTCCCTTGGCCAGGAATCGCGCGTGGAAGGGGCTCTGGCGCAGAAATTCCACGAAACGGGGCACGATGCCGCCTGCAATCACCAGGGTGCGGGCGCCCTGCAGCAGCACCGCGTCGCCGGCCGCGCTGCCGAGGATGGCGCAGAATCGCTGTAGTGTTTTCGCCGAGTCCGGATCGCCCGCCAGGGCAGCGGCGACGATCCGGGCGGGATCGGTAAGGTCCGCATCGCCGCGCAGGGCCGCATGGACCTGCGACAAGCCGTTTCCACAGAGGATGCGCTCGTTGGAAACCCGCCCGACGCGTTCGGACAGCCAGGCCGCGATGCGCCGGTCCTCCTCGTCGATGGGGGCAAAGCCGGCGTGGCCGCCTTCGGTTTCCACCACGGCCCAGCCTTGCGCGCTGCTGCCGACCAACTGGGCGACGCCGAGCCCTGTTCCAGGCCCCAGCACCGTCACCGGCCCCCGCAGCGGCGACAGCGTGCCGTGGAGCGTGACCACGTCGGACGGTGCCAGCTGCGGGACGGCGCGGGCGACGGCACCGAAATCGTTGAGGATCTCCAGTTGCTGCAAATGCAGCGAACGCTGCAATTGCCGCCGGTTGAACGACCAGGCGGAATTGGTGAACTGGATGTCGTCCTTGTCCGCCGGGCAGGCGACGGCGATCGCCGCGCGCGTGGGCTGCGCGCGCACCGACGCCAGGTAATGGCGGACGGCCGCCTCCAGGCTGTCAAATGCGGCACCCGGCAGCGACTGGACTTCCAAGAGAACACGCTTGCCTTGCTCTTGCCGGCTGAGCGCGAATCGCGCGTTCGTGCCGCCGATATCGGCGACCAGATCGCAGCCACCCTCGTTGTCCGGTTGAGATTTCGTCGACATTTCGTGAAAGAGTGAATGTGGCGCCGCGCAGCCACTGTCCACTTTAGCAGCCGTTGCATCGTCGCTGGCGCGATCGCTCATTGTCGGATCCACAAACGTGCCGAGCGCGGCGGCAGCTGGAAACGGAAGTCGGCCCGATCGATGGTCAGGCTGCTGCCCGTCACCACATCGCGATAGGGCGAGTGCCACCACAGCACGCTGTTGTGCATGGACACGGCGGCTTCCTGAGCCTGGCCGCACTTGTTGATGGCGACGATACCACGGCTGCCGCGCCGGAAAATCAGATGACACGCGCCGTGCGAAAGCACCTGCATGTCATGGCCCTGCAGCTGGTTGTGGAAACCGATCATGGCCGTGAGATCGGCGCGCCGGTACGCATCGACCCAGCGGTTGTCGCCGCTTTCGTTGTGGTCCGAATACACCAGCGGAACACCGCCGTCGCGGCCCAGCACATAGGCGTAGGCCAGCGTCTCGTCGGTGGGATCGAGCAACATGAAGCGGAAAATGCTGTTGTTCGGGATATCGTGCGTCACCGTGAACGTGATCGCCCGTGCGGGAAGCAGTGCCTGCCCGGTGGACAGGGGATCCACCAGTTCGCTCATTGACCCGGCAGGTGAAAAGGCACGGCGCAACGCACCGTGCAGCGGGAAATCATAGGCGCCGTGGTTCGTGTTCTGCAGGTACGGCTTCAGGAACAGCCGATACTCGTCGTTGCCTTCGCCGGCGGAAGTGATCACCTCGCCGAATACGTGCATGCCGCTGGTGACGTCCGTCGTGAAGATGCGGGCGATCTGCGTGGCGGACATGTGCTTGGCCGCATCAATGCGAAAGCCCGTCACGCCGAGCGCCTTCAATGCCTGCAGATACGCGCGCTGCTGGCTGACCACCCAGTCATTGTCGGTCAGATCCGGAAGACCGACGTCGCCGGCGCCCATGCACAGCCGCCAGTTCTGCACCTGGAAGGTGTTCGAGTAGTCGGCGATGCAGCGCGCCTCATGGAAATCCCACTGCGACAGGAAATTGAACCGCAGGTCGCCGAACAGCCGGTTCGCGCTGAAATAGGCGGGGTTGGCGCGATAGATATCCAGGATGCGGCGCCCCGGGTAATCCAGGTCGATGCGCGTCGCCGCCTCGTTCGCCATGTGGTTGAGCACGATATCCGCATAGACGCGGACCCCTTTCGCGCCAAGCTGGTCGATCATTGTGCGGAACGATTCGGTATTGCCCAGCGGATTGTCGATGACGCGATAGTCCTGCGGCTGGTAGCGCCCCCACCAGGCCGCGCCCTCCGAGCGCAGTGGCGGCGAGACCAGCACGATGCGATAGCCGTTGTCGCGGATGGTCTGCGCCTGCGTGCCGATATCGGCGTAGCGCCAGTTGAAGGCATGGAGCATGACATCGGCACGCGCCGACGGAACGCCCAGCACTACTCCGAGGAAAACGAGATAAACCAGACGCATGACGGCCCGGGCCGCCTTCGCTACGACGCGTTGCATGGCCTGCTCCCGCAGCACAGTGGATGCGCTGACGCAGCGTATGCCGTCAGGGCTGGCGAAGTGTAGAAATACGCATCGCCGGCCGATAGCGGATTGCAATCGTATTCATCCGCCGAGTGCGGGCCCTGTCGCACTAATCGAGTGCGATCGCGTAGCGGCGTCCGCTCAGGGTGAAGCCGCGGTTTTCGTAGAACCGGTGTGCGGCCTCGCGGTGCACGGCCGTGTTCACGGTGAGCCGTCGGGCACCCTGCGTCCTGGCCCAGTCCATTCCCGCCGATACCAGGGCCTGGCCCACACCGCTGCCGCGAACCCGGCTGTCAACGACGAGCAGGGTGAGTTGCGCGGCGGGTTCGTCATGATTGAGCGAATCGCGCACGTGGGCAGTGGCCACGCCGACGAGGTTTCCTGCCGTTTCGGCGACGAGAACGACGGCGCGAAGGTCCTGCCGGAGTCGTGTCATCCGGAGGGCGACTGAAGAAGGATCAGACGGATAGCCCAACTCGCCAAGCAGCGGTGCAAGTCCTTCGGCGTCATCCGGCGTGGCGGTTCGAATCATCATGCGGCATGGTCTCCGGCCCGGTGGAAAAGTCTGAGCGTGCAGGCGAATCCTGGCAAGCGGGAGACTTTGTCGGACCAACTCCGGAAACTTTTCGGCGCACTTGAGGATCACACGTGGCCGACTCCAGCCGGTGCGTACCTTGTGAGTGATTCACCGAAACGCATGCCGCTGCTGGAGCGCTTTTGCTCGCTCGTGCTGAGCATTGTTATCGCGGCCTTAGTACTGAACAGCATTGTCTGGCGTTGCGGTCCGTCACCGATAGCCACAACGCGCGCGCAACTGGCCAAGATCGCGATGACGCTGGAAGGCTGCGAGACCTCCGCCGGACGCCTGGGGTATTGGTCATGCGCCATCTATCGAGTGACAGAACCGGCGGCCCGAAGAAGCGGAATCAATCCGCTCCTTGATGCGTTTGATACGCCGATTCACTTCACGCCAGGCTTGGCCTGTCGCGGTGGAGCGACGATCGGCCTCTATTCCAATGGTCCGGATCGTACCGACAACTGTGGCGCGGGCGATGACATTGTTCTGCGGTAGAGATGGAAGCAAGACGCCATGCACTTCATGAAGCGCGGATCGTTTGCCGGACTTGCCAAGAGACCGTTCGAGTGGTCGCGCAGTGCGCGACGTTTACTTTTTACGGAGTGTACCTCCCGGGAACCGGCCGCGAGGACGATGGCGGATTCGACGATATCGCTCTCAACAGCCGGCCTGGGTGAAGGGTCATGACGCGATGGGCGGTTGCGCGGTGGATCTGCCTCGGGTTTGTCGTGTGGGTGTTGGCGCTGTCTGTTGCGATGCCAGCGTTGCGATGTCGAGGAATATCGGCCATGTCCAAGTCGATAGCGCGCGCTGAATTGGCAGACGCCACGCGGGCCGCGTGCGTAGCGCAGAACGCGGCCGAATGGCGCAGGTGGAGCTGCTTCTTCATCGCCTACTCAGGTATCGCTGACGGTAGCCGACCGCATTTCGAAAAACTCTACGACGGTTTTGGGTGGCCGTTGGTTCTGGCCCGCAGTCCTCACTGCCTGGCCCACGAGTTTACCGGCATCTATTCCGTCGGATGGAACAGGCGGGACAACTGCGGAATGGGAGATGATCTGACGCCATCCAAAAGGCGTAGGTTTCGCGAGCGCCGGTGATGTGTGCGGCCCCGTCGGGCCGTACCCGGTGTGCGCAATTGCGGGTGAAAAAAGGGCTTGCGACGAAGCGGCCTCCATCAGCGCCGCCACAGCAGATGCCAGTTCGGATCCTGTCTCGCCCGATATTCGGCATAGCGGTGAACGCGTTCAACAACTGCCGGATCGGATGAGGCAAACAGGGCGACATGTTCATCAGGTCCGCCGCCGTATTCCTGGCCATAGACCCAACCATGGTGGCGTACGAAGTCCAGCACCGTGGTCTTCTCCCTGCCGCGCTCTGGACACGCTGGCTAACGACGGACGACGGTAATCCATGGTGTCTTCGATATTGCCAGTTCCCGCGCTTGTGAATAGACGTATTCCGCCAGCTCCGATGTCCGTGCAAGGAAGATCGCCGTATGCTCGTCGGCGCCGCCGCCGTACTCCTGCCAGTACAGCCAACCAAACCGGTGCGCAAACGCGTCCGCACTAGACGGGTGGAAATGCATGGCTGTAGCGTTCAACAGCGCGACGGGGTCGGCATCGGCCGGCGCGCAGGCGCGGGCAATACCGTCGTGGTGCGACGTGCGCGACCACAGCTGGTCGAGCTGCTCACGCGAGGTGACGCGATAGGCCAGCTGGACGGAGCAGCGATCTGCGTGTTTTCGCACCGCCACGGCCTCGGTTGGCAAGTGCGCGGTGCGGGGGCGCCACCAGTGGTCGCAGCGGTCGAACTCGCAGGCCACCAGCACGCTGCCGTCGCGCTCGCCCTGTACCTGCCAGGCCATGCGTCCCTCTACGTCGTAGTCCAGGAAAAGGACTGTGCGGCCTCCTGCGTTCCATTCGTGGGCGCGCCGATAGCCAGGCATAAGCTCGGCGGGCCCGCTGGCATTCTGCAAGAGCGCGGACACGGTGGACCAGTCGCCGAAAGCGGCACTGTTCCGGCGTACATGGGCCATCAGAACCGCCTCGAAATCAGCCATCGCGTCAAAGGCGTACGCCCGGAACGTGTCGAGTGTCGATTCGGACATCGCGGCGACGCGTGCGGCCCGTCGCGAATGGCTGTCGGCGTTTGTGACGCCCGCGATGTGGCGAGCTTGCGCCAGCGCGCGGGCCTGATCGACGGCTCCGACCGTGTGGAGAATATCGAGCATGGCCTGCCATTCAGCAGATGACTTTTCCTGGATCAGGCGGGGAACGGTTTCGTCGGCACGAAAATAGTCGCACCCCAGGGCGGCCAGGAATGCCAGGGCCCGGCGCAACGCGCCTTCGGCGGCGCTCAGTTCGTTCTCCGGCAACGTTTTCAGGCGGGCGCCGGGAATTTCAGTCAGCAGGACGAGCGTGCTCTCGTCGGTGTCAGTCATCGCACCATTCCATGAGAGTGAAACGACGCGACGATCTGTATGAGTGAGAACGGCCGCGTGCGCGACGGTCACCGTAAAGGCCCGACCAGGCCAGTGGTGCCGCCGGGCAAGTGTCCCGGAAGGAGAGATTGGCGCGCCCGGAGGGATTCGAACCCCCGACCACCGCCTTCGGAGGGCGGTACTCTATCCAGCTGAGCTACGGGCGCGTATCGGGATTTGGCGCTAAGTGGGCGCCAGACCACGGGATCAGGTCGGGCGCAGATGGCCCGGACCGCCGCGCATCATAGCCGGGGCCATACCCGCTGGCCAAGCCCCAATCTTTCCCGACCCGGGGTCGGCCGTTATACTTGCCCGTCTTTTTCTCCGTGCCGGACGCTCTCCGGCCAGCCGCCGCTAGATCAAGGTGTTCCGTGAGCAGCCCGATTACCAAGACTGACCTCGAATTTCTCAAGCGCTTCTCCATGCTGATCGGCGTGCTGGCGCTCCTGGCCGCGGTATTTATCGCCATCGCCGTGTACATCTACGGCAAGAACCCGGCCGCGACCAACCCCAAGGCCCAGGAAGTCGTCGCGCAGCGGCTGGCGCCGGTGGGCGATTCCTACGCCGGTGAAACCGGCCGTGCGGCCATGCTCGCCGCCGAGGAAGCCCGCAAGAAGGCCGCGGCGGCCCAGGTTGCCTACGGTGGCACCACCGACGGCAAGACGATCTACGACAATCTCTGCGGCGCCTGCCATACGGCCGGTGTCAGCGGCGCGCCGAAGATGGGCGACAAGGCCGACTGGGGCCCGCGCATCGCCCAGGGTACGGATGTCGTGATCAAGCACGCCATCGAAGGCTATACCGGCACGAAGGGCATGATGCCGGCGCGCGGCGGCAACCCCTCGCTCAACGACGAGCAGGTCAAGGCCACCGTGCTCTGGATGATCGACCAGTCCAGGTAACGGTCTTCGCCGTCCCGATTCAGAACGCCGCCTTCGGGCGGCGTTTTCGTTTGGGTCGGGCAGGGCGGCCGTCGGGTCGGAGGGGAGGGACGATTCAACGGTTGGCACTGGTTTCCCGGGCCTCGGCCGGTGCGGCGGACTTCGATTGCCGGGCGAGCCAGTCGGCGGCGAAGGCGGTCAGTTCGGGGAAGAAGGCGTTGAAGGCGTCTTCGAGTGGCTGGTCGAGCGACTCCATCACCGGCATTGCCTGCGCCAGCGGCGTCGGCCGGGAGAAACGCCGCGCCATGCGCTGGTAGACCTCGCCGATGGCCGGGCGCTCCCGGTAGCCGGCCGGCAGCCCGTATTCGCGCATGAAGCGGATGAATCGCCACATGTCGGCCGGCAGGCGTTCGGCGTGGGTGTCGAAGAGGGCGTGCAGCTGGTCGCAATAGGCATCCAGCGGCCTGGCATCCCAGCGGGTGAAGTCGCGCGACAGCAGGTGGTCGAACCAGACATCCACCAGCATCCCCGAGAAGCGGCGGAAGGGTGGTTGGAACTGTGTGCGAAGATTCACAATGATTGGATGTGAATCTGTATAGCTGTCGACGGCGCGGTGCAGCCGCACGCCGTCGAGGACGGCGGGTGGAAGACTGGTCGGCAGGACGCCATGGACGAAATCGCCCATGACGCTGCCGATGACGTGATCCGGATTGGCGCCGGCGATCAATGCATGGGCGAGCAGGTTCATGCCGGCAGCCTACCGCAACCCCGCGGCGCGCGACGGGAATCCCGGGTGCGGGCCGACCGAGCCAGAGCGCTCGAATCATCCACAAGACGCCATCAATCACCCGATCGACCCCGTCGTGCCAACACGGTGGACGCGGTGTCCGGTCCGCCGTGACGAAACGGATTTGGGTGCGGCCTTCCCAAGGCGAACACCTTTGGCCAGTTGCGGCCGTGTCCCGGTGCAAATCGGCTAGAACCGTTGGGCGTTGACGCCGCGACAGACGTAAGCGCGGCGACGGGGGCAGGGACGGTTGCAGGCCCGCCTGGCCGATGCGACGCTCGGGTCGGTGCCGGCGGGTTTTTGCGGTGGGCGTGACCGTGCCCGGCCGTGGCGGCGGCGAGCGCGTGCAGGCCCTTGCTGAGGTGAGAAACCGTGGATGCGGCGCAGTCGCGGCAACAGCATGCAAGAAAGACAATCACTGCCGGCGTCACCCGCTGGATCATGGCGGGGCTGCTCTGGCCGTGGACAGGCGTCGAGGCCGGCGACGTCGACGCGGTGGAGCGATGCCGGAAGCTGTCCCAGAGCCCGGCCGAGGCGATTCCCGCCTGCACTGACGCGGCACTCGCCGTGACGCCGGCCGCCGATCCGGAAACTCACGAGGAAATGCTGTTCCGACAAAGTGACGCGGAGCTGGCGAGCGGCGATTTCGCGGCGGCGACCCGCACGCTCGACCGCGTTGCGCTGCTGCCGGCCGGCACGCGCTGGATGCACGATTACCGCCTCGCCCGGCGGCGCGGCATCCTCGCCTACCGGCAGCACGATGCGACCACGGCGCTGACGCATTTCCAGCATGCGCTGGCACTGGCCAAGCAACAGGCCGATACCACGGCCGAGGGACAGAGTCGCAACGACCTGGGTAACGCCCTGCGCATGGCGGGGCGTTACCGGGAAGCACTGGAAGCCTATACCGCGAGCCTTTCTCTCAAGCGCCAGCGCCAGGAAAAGCAATTGGGCGCGCTGCTCAACAATATCGGTGACCTGCAGCGCAATCTCGATGACTTCGCCGCGGCCCACGCCAGCTACGCGGAAGCACTGGCTATCCACGAACAGGAAGGCCGCACGGTGGACGTGGCGCATACGCTGGAAAGCCTGGGCACGCTGGCACTGGACCGCCAGGATCTGGCGGCAGCGGGCGACGCTTTCCGGCGCGCGCAGTCCATCTTCGTGGAGGCCGGCGCGCGGGCGCACCAGCTGCGCCTGGCGGCGCGGCTTGCGCGCCTGGCCTTGGACCGGAACGACACCGCGGCGGCGCAGGCGTCGCTCGCGGAGGGGCGCGCCCTGGTCACGGCGCTGGATATCCCCGTGCCGGCGGATCTCGCCCTCCAGCAAGCCCGCGAGGCGTTGACGCGCAACGCCGCCGACGAGGCGGAAGCCGTTCTGGCGGAGGTTCTGCCGCGCCTGGAGGCCGATGCGCCCGAGCGCGTGGCATTGCTGGAATTGAATGCCGATGCCGCTGCCGGACGGGGCGATGCGGCAACGGCGCTTCGCCGTTTCCGGGAATTCCACGCGGCCGAACGCGCGCAGCGCGAACGTGCGCATGACCAACGGCTCACGGCGTTGCGCGTGCAGTTTGAAGTGGCGGAAAAGGATCGCGCACTGGAACACCTGGCCGCAGAACACCGGTTGACCGCGCTGAGCCTGCGCCAGCGCAACACGCAGCTGGGTTTGGTCGCGGTGTCGGCATTGGCGGGATTCGCGTTGGTCGCCCTGGGCGTGCGGCGCACGCGCGAGCGTTCACGCATTGCCGCGGCGGAGCGGGAGGCGCGGTTGTCAGCGGAACTGGAACACTACCGCCGGGCGGCGGCAGCGCTGGAAGGGGATGCGCGCTGGGTCCAGGCCTTGCTGGACCGGCACGCCGCGCCAGTGGTCGCGGTGGACGCGCGCGGCGATGTGGTGGCGGCCAATGCGGCGGCGACCGCGGCGCTGGCGCGACCGGATGGCGCGCTGGTCGGAGCGTCGTTCCGGCAGCTGCTTGATCCCGCCAATGAGGACGCCTTTGACGCGGCACTGGCGGGCATTGATGAAGCCGACGCGGCGCGTGATCTGACGGTCACCGTGCGGGCCGGCGCCGTACCACGCTGCTACGACATGCGTATCGCGCCGCTGACGGTTCTTGGCGGTGCGGCGACGATCACCTTGTCGGCCGATGACGCCGCGGAGCCGCCGGTGGTGATCGATGGTCACCAGCGCCTGGAAGCCGCCAGCGCGAGCCTGTCGGCGGCGCTGGCGGCGAACGAAGCGGGAGCGGAAGCGGCATTGCGGACTGTCGAGCATGCGGCCGATGCGCTGGATGCGGCGCGTCCGGCGTCGCGTCGCGAGGAGGAGGACATCTTCCGTCGCGATCTGGTCGACCTGATGCTCAGTACCGTGGCGGCCTGGGAACAAAGCACCGGCAAGACCACCATTGACCTGGCTGAGAAGAGCCGCGCCTGGCGCATCACCATCGACAACGGCCGCTTGCGCGTGCGCGCGCTCGAGCGCTACCTGAGCCTGGCCAAGCTGCCGCGCCAGCCGCGTTGGCGCGAAGTACTGCGGACGGCCTACTACGTGCTGGCCGAGTGCCGGCTGGAACCTGCGCAGCGCGAGCAGCTCAAGCAACAGGTCGAGACCATCCAGGCCGACCTGCGACGCCGCGCCTTGTTGACGTAGACAGAGCGTATGTCCGCGGTGTGACGGTATCAGTCGGTTGGGAAACCGATGACGACCGGATCCTCGCACCGTGCGCAGATGCCGCCGAGGCCCGCCGCGGCGGAATAGGCCTGGTGGTGCGTACCGTCGGTGAAATACGGGGGCGAGCGCACGTCCGGCACGACGGTGCCCCAGTCCGGTACGTGGCCGCGCTGCCAGGGCAGCGCGTAAATGGCGCAGTAGTGGGTGGCCATCCGGCGGGCGGCGCCGTAGTCGTCGTCGAACTCGCCGCAGCTTTGCGTGGTGCAGCCACCGTCGCCACCGCCACGCGGCGACACCGTGGTCGATGCAGCACGGTCGATGCACAGACCGCTGCGCAGGCAGCTGGCATAGGCACGGATGGCGTCCGCGGAGAAGGCGAACGGGCCCATCGAGACCACGCGTCCTGGTACACACCAGTTGCTCGTCGGCAACGCGTCGTGCGCCGACGCGGATGCGCTCACACACAGCAAGGTCACGAGAACAGACAGCAGGCGTTTCATGGCGGCACTTCCCGGGCAGGTGAGTCCGATCCTAGCGCCGGCCGTGCGCCGCGCTATCGCCAGATAGGGCTGAATTGGGAACGAATTCCGCCAAGTGGTTGATTTGATGCCAACTGACAGACGTGGAAAACCGCCCGCGCAAGCGGTTTTCCGATCTGGAAAAACAGCGCCTGTGTCCGCTGCTTGCGCGAAATTCCTGCCATGGCCCGCCCGCGCCGGACCGGTTTGGCCCGCCAATTTCCTCGCCGCGACGGTGTGCCGGGACTAGCGTGAGGGACGCCCCGCCGCGTCGGGGGTACATCCACCACCATCCAGGAGAACTTCATGTTGCGTACGACCTTCACCGCCCTCGTGCTGGCTCTTGTGGCGACCACTGCCGCGCAGGCGGTGCCGATCGGCGGCGGCACCACGCCGATCTACGTTGGCCAGGCCTGGTTCAATTCCGGACAGGGCGCCGGCGTGTCGGGCCCGACCGTTTCGGCGTGCAATACCAGCCTGCAGCAGGCCATCGCCCTGCGCCAGAGCTGGGGCTGGTCACTGCAGAGCGTGACCTGGTGCCAGCTGTCGCCCTACAAGGGGCCGCCGTACATGCAGATCGCACCGTCCGATCCCACCTTCAGCCAGCGCCAGGCAATCGGCGCCCTCAACGCGGACCTGGAATTGCGCGAGCGCTACCGCATCGATGAATACGAGGCCGAGCGGCGGGCAATCTACGAACAGGAAGGGGATGGTCGACGCTGACGTTTGTCGCCCGCCGTGCAGGGCGGTGAAGGTCGACCAGGGAAGCGCCCGGCGTGAGCCGGGTGTCTTCTTTGCGCGCGCAGTTCGGCAGTGGACGGGCAAGCTGCTAGGCTGTGGATTGTTCGTCCCTACTCGTCGCCGCCGGGGAAGTCATGAGTTTCGACCTGTTCGTGCTTGTCGATCGTTTCGACCAACAAGTGCAATCCGCCTGGGTGGAGCGCCTGCGCGAAGTGGGCGTGTCCTGCACCCTGCCGCCCGGTTTTGCGCTGGATGCGGTCGACGAATCCACGCCGCCAGCGACGTGCGTGATCGGGCCGCCGCTCGTGGCTGCCGCCTGGAGCGCTCAGCCGGCGAGCTTCGCCGTCGAGATGTCACCCGTAGATGCCGATGACGTCAGTCGCATGCGCAAGGGGAGCGACGCCGATCTGGACCGCAAACTCACGTCGGCCAGGATCGAATTTTTCTTCACCACCGGTGCCGGGCGCGACGATGTGTCGTTGCTGCTGCAGTGTTATGGCGCCGCCGCACTGGCCGACGTCACCCAGGGGGTGCTGCTGGATCCGCAGGAAGCCGGTGCGGTGCACGGCAAGGCCGTGTACGAGGTGGCGCGGGCGAACTCCGACTTCGTGCTGCAGCCGGCCAGATCCTCGTCGCCGCCGACCAAATCGTGGTGGCAGCGTCTGCTGGGGATGTGACCGTGGCGGACGCGATTCACGTCGGCGATTGTGTGCAGTTGCTGGGCCTGCCGGATTGGCTGATCCACGACCTGGCTCCAGAAGAGCAGTACCTTGAACGTGCCTGATTGAGCAAGGGTGTGGAACTTCCCTCCGGTGCTACCTGACACGGAGGGAAACAACGGCAGGACGCGGTTCCCGTTTCGAGGTGGAGCTCGTAGAGCGCGCCTGGCGCCCCTGGCGGATCCATTTTTCCCGAAGGGTTTGTGTTCTACCAGAACGAATAATCGCCCCGGCGCATGCCGGCGGAGCACGCTGCATGCTCCGCCAGGCAGGCTGTACTACGACGCGATCACTGGAAGCCGTTCTTGAAGATCTGATCCGACGAGCCCGTGATCGTGAAGTTCACGTTGGAGATATCGAAGAAGATGTTGTTGCGGCACATCACGCGTACGCGCGCCTGCGTGGTGGCACTGCCGGCGGGCACGGTGAAACCGGCGCTGCCATTGTTCGCCACGTTTGCGGCAAGGACGATGGGGAAGGTGTTGCCGCCGTCCTGGGACAGCGTGATATCGACGGCGGAACACGAAACCGGCGCACTGGTCGTGCCGGCGGTGTTCCAGGTCACGGTGGCGCTGCTGCCGGTGCTCCAGGTGACCGCGGTGTTGGGCGCGGTGACAGCGAATGGACCGTTGGAGACGACCTGGATGGCCGGCATGTCGGCACTGGTGGAACGCCCGCCGCCGGAACGGTTGTCACGCACCGTGACACGGAACTTGAGCTGGCTGCGTGCGGTTTGCGGCAGCAGTTCGCCCTTGATGGACGTATTGCTCAGCAGGGCCGAAAGCTTCGGGAAGACGCGCGTGCCGCTCGTCGTCGGGCTGAACGAGCGCAGGATGGGACTTGTTCCGTTGTCCACATTGACTGCCGTCGAGCCGCCCAGGTCGTATTCCTCCCAGTCGTAGGTCAGGCTGTCGCCGTTGGCGTCGGTGGCGCTGGCCGTCAGCATGAAAGGTGTCTTCGCCGGGATGGCGTAGGACGTGGTGAGCGGCGTGACGACAGGCGCGGCGTTGGGATTGACGCTGAGCGAGCCGCAGCTGGTGGCGGTGAGCTTGGCGTGAATCTGTTCGATGCTCCTGGCGTGGAAATAGGGATCGGAATTGGGCTGCAGATCATCGCTTCCGCAGATGCCGGCGTAAGCCATGATGGTCGAGCCGCTGCCCGGCTCATACGCAGCCGTGGACTCGCGATTGCCACCGCCGCAGTTGGATGTTTCCGAGTTGAATGTGTGGTCGCCGTCGAACTGATGACCGAGTTCGTGCGCGACATAGTCAATGTAGAACGGATCGCCGACTGGATTGGAGCTGCCCGTGACGCCGCGCGCCTTGGCGCCGCTGGAGCAGATGACGCCAAGTCCGGCCAGGCCGCCGCCGCCCGTGCTGAACACGTGGCCGACATCGTAGTTCGACGAGCCGATGACGCTGTCGATGTTGGACTGGTTCTGGCTGATCAGCGCGTCCGGATCGTCATCGGTGTAGGGGTCGGTGGCGCTGTTGATGTAGACGATGGAGCTGTTGTTGGCGACCAGCGTCATGCGTACGCTGAATTCGTTCTGGTACACCTGATTGATGCGATTGAGCGCCGTATTGATGGCCGCCAGGCCACCGGCAACGGTGCCGCCGAATTCGGCGGTGTATTCGCCCGTCGCGGCAATGGCGATGCGCATCGTGCGCAGGTTGTTGCCGGTCTGCGTCATGGGGGCCGGTGCCGATTCCGGTGCCAGCAGCGACGGTTTGCGCTGTGCGCCGTGCACCGCGCAGCGGAAGTCCGACGAGGTGTGGACGTCGGCGCGCCGGAAGCTGCGGTAGGCACTGGATTCCTGGTTGATCTGTTCCGGCTCGACCACCCAGGCGCCGCCTTCGCGATCGAACACCATCGCTTCAAAACCCAGCGGCGACAGGTTGACGCGCACGGCGTTGCCCTTCGCATCAGTCCCCATCAGGCTGATGATGTCCGGAAACCGGGCCGCGAGTTCCGGCGGCATCGTGCCGGCATCCTCGAGCGTGAATTCGCTGAACTGGCCTTCCGGCGTGGGAATGGCGAGCGGCTGGCCGCGCTTGACCTGGTCGGCGACATAACGGCGCAGCGTGGCGACATCCAGCTGCAGGGTGCGCACCGGTTCGGCCTTGGTGGAATGGGCCATCGTGCGCGGCGCCACGTCCGTCCAGAGGTCGCGCGAATCACCGGCGGCGAGGGCCGTTGCCGGAACGCTGGCAAGCAGCAACAGGCCGAGGGAGCCGGCGAAATAAGGGGGTCGGAACATGGGGGAAACTCCTGGGAAAATCGTGAGCACGGGGGCGCCGACACGGGGCGCGAAGCCGCTCATGCACTGTATGACGGGGATACCGGCAACCATACCGTCTACCAGCGGATGCGTGCGCTAACTTTTCGTAATCTGCGGACGCAGTCGACGGTTTCGCCTCGCCCGGCACCCCCGGCTACAATGAGCGGATGACTACCGCCCAGCCCGCTTCCCCGTCGCCCGCCTTTCCCGAAACTGCTTCCGCGCTCACGCTGGCCGGGCCGGCCGGCAACCTGGAAGTCGTGGTGGAGCTGCCCGAGGGCGCCGGCCGCGCCGGCACGGCGATCGTCTGCCATCCGCACCCGTTGCACGGCGGAACGCTGCACAACAAGGTCGTGACGATGCTGTCACGCGCCCTGGCCGAGCTGGGGCTTGCGGTGGTGCGCTTCAATTTCCGCGGGGTCGGTGCGTCGCAGGGCAGTTACGACGAAGGGCGGGGCGAGACGGACGACCTGCGCGCCGTCGCTGCCTGGGTGCGCCAGCAACGCCCGCACGATGCAGTGTGGCTGGCCGGCTTTTCCTTCGGCAGTTACGTGGCGCTGCGTGCGGCGAAATCGCTGGACGTCGCCCAGCTGATCCAGATCGCGCCGCCGGTGGGCCGCTGGGCCTTCGAATCCATCGACCTGCCCGATTGCCCCTGGCTGGTGGTGCAGGGCGAAGCGGACGAAGTGGTCGATCCGAATGCGGTCTACCAGTGGATCGAAGGACTGGAGCGTCCGCCGCAGCTGATCCGCATGCCGGACACCAGCCACTACTTTCACCGCCGCCTGATGGACCTGCGCGGCGCGGTCAAGCATGCCGTGCAGGCGAACCTCCCGCCCGAACGACTGGCCTGAACCGTGACGCCGACCCAGCATTACCTCGCCGGCGTCGCACGCGGCGAATGGCAGGACGATGCGGCCCAGCGCGCGGTGCTGGTTGAGCTGGACCGCATCCACGCCGCACTTTCCCGGCCCCGCGAACAAGGGCTGTTTGCGCGCATCAAGGCACATTTCCAGGCGCCGGTCGCCGTGCAGGGCCTGTACCTGTGGGGCGGCGTGGGTCGCGGCAAGACCTTCCTCATCGACCTGTTCTTCGAAAACCTGCCGATCGTTCAGAAGAAGCGCATCCATTTCCATCGTTTCATGCGCGAGATGCAGGCCCTGCTCAAGCAGATGCAGGGGCGCGAGGATCCGCTGGTCGATATCGCCGAGCAGCTGTCGCGCGAGTTCCGCGTGCTGTGCCTGGATGAATTCTTCGTCAGCGATATCGGCGATGCGATGATTCTGGGCGGCCTGCTGCAGCGCCTGTTCGAACGCGGCGTCACGCTGGTCACCACGTCCAACACGGCGCCGCCGAACCTGTACCGGGACGGCCTGCAGCGCGAGCGGTTCCTTCCGGCGATCGCCGCGATCCAGGCGCAGTGCCGTGTCCTGGAGATCGTCTCGGCGCAGGACTGGCGGCTGCGCGCCCTGACCCAGGCGCGTGTGTTCCACAGCCCGCTCGGGCACGACGCGGAGCGCGCGCTGCAGCACTGTTTCCACCAGATCAGCCACGGCGTGGCCCGTGCGGAGAAGACGCTGGAGATCCTCGACCGCGACATTCCCGTCGAGTACCTGGCCGAGGATGTCGTGTGGTTCGGTTTCCCCGCCATGTGCGAAGGCCCGCGCGCGGTCGCCGACTACATCGAGATCGGCAAGGATTTCGGCACGGTGATCGTTTCCGGCGTGCCGCAGTTCACGCCGATGATGGAAGACGCAGCACGGCGTTTCATCGAGATGGTCGATGAGTTCTATGACCGGCACGTCAAGCTGATCCTGTCGGCGGCCGTGCCGATCGTCGATCTCTACGACGGAGACCGCCTGCGCGCCGAATTCTCCCGTACCGAATCGCGTCTGATCGAGATGCAGAGCGAAGCTTACCTGGCGCTGCCGCACCGCCCCTGAGCCTGCGGTGCGTTCTGTACGCCCTGGCCGATTCCTGCGAGGATGGGGGTCTTGCCGCAACAGGAGCCGGTCATGCACAAGGTGTTGCTGGGCGCTGTACTGTCAGGTGTCGCGTCAGTGGCCGCGGCGGAAGATGCCGCCGTTGCGCAGACCGCAAAGGTATTGCCGCAGGTGGTCAGCTGGCGGCGTGACATTCACCAGCATCCGGAATTGGGCAACCGCGAGACGCGCACGGCCAAGCTGGTTGCTACACAGCTCAAAGCACTTGGCCTGGAGGTCAGGACAGGCATCGCGCATACCGGCGTGGTGGCCTTGCTCAAGGGCGGCAAGCCCGGGCCGAAGCTGGCCATCCGCGCCGACATGGACGCATTGCCTGTCACCGAGGAGGTCGACCTGCCATTTGCGTCCAAGGTGCGCAGCACCTACGCGGGACAGGAGGTCGGTGTCATGCATGCCTGCGGCCATGATGCGCATACGGCGATGACGCTGGGCGTGGCCACGGCACTGGCCGGCCAGCGTGCCGATCTGCCGGGTGAGGTGATGTTCATCTTCCAGCCTGCCGAGGAAGGTTCGCCGCCGGGCGAGCAGGGCGGCGCCAAGCTCATGCTCGAAGAGGGCCTCTTCAAGGACTTCAAGCCCGACGCCATTTTCGGCATGCACGTGTTCTACACCCTGCAGGCCGGCCAGGTCGGCGTGCGCGAAGGGCCGATGCTGGCCGGATCTGATCGCTTCAAGATCCGTGTGCTCGGTGCGCAGACGCACGGCGCTCAGCCCTGGCGCGGAGTCGATCCGATCGTCACCGCAGCGGCGATCGTCAGCCAGGCGCAGAGTATCGTCAGTCGACAAATTGATATTTCCAAATTTCCGGCCGTGCTGAGCTTTGGCCTGTTCCAGGGCGGCGTTCGCTACAACATCATTCCGGACAAGGTTGAGCTGGAAGGTACCATCCGCACCTTTGACGACGGTATGCGCGATGAAATCATGGTGCGCCTGCGCCGCCTTGCCGAGGGCGTGGCGACGGCGCAGGGGGCCAAGGTGGAACTGGAAGTGCCGATGGAAGAGGTCAACAATCCGGTGACCCGCAACGACCCGGCGATGACCCGCCGCATGCGTCCCAGCCTCGAGCGCGCTGTCGGTGCCGCGAACGTGGTGGAAGTGCCGCCCAACATGGTGGCGGAAGACTTTTCCTACTATGCCAACGCCGTGCCCGGGGTGTTCTTCTTCGTCGGTTCGGCCCCGCCGGGCGAACACCCGGCGAATGTGGCGCCCAACCATTCCCCGCGCTTCTTTCTGGACGAAAAGGCATTGGAAGTCGGTACGCGGGCCATGCTGCAGTTGGCGTGGGATTTCCTCGCCCCGCCGTCAAACTGAGTTTGCTGTACCAGGGGCGGCTGCCGCCCCTGGGATGTTATCGATGCAGTAGCGGTCAGGCGCCGCTGCGGGCGAGCAGATTGCGCAGCTCGGCGGAGACGCGCCCGTATTCGCGGGCGAGGTCCCGGACCAGGGCCCGCGGATCGCGCAGCGTGCCGCTGCGGGCCTCGTGCTCGATGCGCTTGGCGATTTCCGCAAGCGTCATGGCACCCAGATTGGCGCTGGTGGACTTGAGCGAGTGCGACGGTGCAATCAGCGCGTTGACGTCGTTGCGCGCGGCGGCCTGTTCGAGCATGCCCAGGTTCTTGGGCGTGTCTTCCAGATAAACGCCGACCAGGTCGGTGAATTCCTCGCCCATCACGTCGAGCAGGTCGCGCACGACCTCCTGGTCAAGGGCGGCGCCATCGCGGGCGCCCAGCGGATTGACCGGCTGGTCGTTCGACGTGCCCAGGTCGATCGGTGCGGCTGCCGGTATGACCGGTGCCGGCGCGGCGGGCCGGGGAGCAGACGGGGGTGAACCGGGCGCCACGGAAGGGCCGCGTGAACGGGCGTCCTTGGGCAGCCATTTGCGCAATGTCTGCTCCAGCAGGCCGCGATTGAGCGGCTTGGAAAGGTATTCGTCCATACCAGCGGCGAGGCATTTCTCGCGGTCGCCGGCCATGGCGTTGGCGGTCATCGCAATGATCGGCATGCGCGCCGAGCGGGTTTCGGCTTCGCGGCCGCGGCGCACGCGGGTGGCCGTATAGCCGTCCATCACGGGCATCTGGCAGTCCATCAGCACCAGGTCGAACTTCTCCGCCTCGAGTTTTTCGAGCGCTTCCTTGCCGTTCTCGGCCAGTTCCAGGCTCAGGCCCAGCAAGGCCAGGATGCGCTGCGCCACCTGCCGATTGACCGGGTTGTCTTCGACCAGCAGCACATGACCTGCCAGGGGCGCCGCCATCTCCGACGGGCCGCTGATCTGTACGTCGGGGCCCGTATCGGCTTCGACGGGTGCCGTGGCCGGGCGGGCGCCGCCGTCCTGCACGTCCAGCAGGCGGTAGACCGCCGCGCGCAGTTCGCCCTCGGTATAGGCGTGGGAGACCACGGCCGCACGCGAATCACTGCGCAGCTCGGCTGGTGGCTCGGTGGTACCCGCGACAAAGAGGCAACGCACCCGTTCCAGCGCCGGTTCGCGGGTGACGTTCTTGAGCAAGGCGACGGGATTGCCGCGCATGGTGCCGAGGTCGACCGCGACCAGGTCGATCGCCCAGGATTCCCCCATGCCCGCGGCGCTGCGCAGCTTGGCCAGTGCCTCGGCCGCCACGTTGGTGGTGGTGAACTGGATACCCCAGGCGGAGAAATAGCCGGCCACGCGCCGCTGCGCCGCCGCGTCATCGGACACGACCAGTGCGCGGCAACCGCTGACGTCGGTGCGGGTGGCGGACACGTCGCCGTGCGCCTTGAGAAAGGGCACGCTGAACCAGAACACCGAGCCTTTGCCCAGTTCCGACTTCACCCCGATCTTGCCGCCCATCAGGTCGACGATGCGCTTGCAGATCACCAGTCCCAGCCCGGTACCGCCATGGATGCGCGTGGTCGACGCATCGGCCTGGGAGAAAGCCTGGAACAGCTTCTCCGCGGCGTCGGGCGCGATGCCCACGCCCGTATCCTGCACCTGGAACATCACCTCGTTGTGGGTGCGTGTTTCCGCGCGCTTGGATACGCGGATGCCGATCGATCCGCGCTGGGTGAACTTGATGGCGTTACTGACGAGATTGGTCAATACCTGGCGCAGGCGCACCGGGTCACCGCGAACGGCCAGGCGTACGCCCGGATCGATCGCAATGGAAAAGGCAAGGCCTTTGCTTTCTGCACTTTTCTCCATGAGCCGCTTGACGGCCTCCAGGAGCTCGCGCAGGTTCATGCCGACGGTTTCCAGCTCGAGCTTGTTCGCTTCGATCTTGGAATAGTCGAGGATGTCATCGACGATGCGCAGCAGCTCGCGCGCCGATTTGTAGGCCGTAACGAGATAGTCGCGCTGGTCGGGTGCAAGCTTGGTCGACAGCACGATATCCAGCAGCGGGATGATGCCGTTGAGCGGCGTGCGGATTTCGTGGCTCATGGTGGCCAGGAACTCGCTCTTGGCCATCATGGCGGCCTCCGCCTCGTGCTTGGCACGCACCAGATCCTTCTGCACGCTGCGCAGCTGGTCGAGCTCGGCCATGAGGCCGGGTGAGTCGGACGCGTGATCGTGCCCGGTGATGTGGGCAGCACGGCCCGCCGCGCGCGGTGCGGCAGGCGCCACCACGGCGGCGGGCGCGGCAACGGCGGTCTCGGCGGGGGTTCCCCGGCTGGCGAGGATGAACAGGCCGCCCGCGACCAGCAACAACGGCGGTAGCCAGAAGTTATGCGGTGTCGGCAACAGCATCAGCGCGACCAGCGCGCCGACGACGATGATGGTCAATCCGGTCCAGAGCAGTGGTCCGGTCAGTCGTTTCCAATCCGCCATCGCCGCCCCTCGTCAGCAGATCGCTCGGTCACTGCGTCGTCGCACACAGCCGCGTCAGGGGCCGGGTGGTTCGCCGGCCCATCAGCTGGCGGCCGCACGGAAATCGTAATCGAGATTCTGTGCCTCGTGCTGCACGAAGTTGCCCTGGATGAAGTCGACCCCGACCGTCCACAGCGTGGCGGCGCTCTGGGCGTCTTCGATGCGCGGCGCAATCACGCGGCGGTTGTGCTGGTGAGCCAGGTGGACCATGCGGCGCAGATCCTCGCGCATCCGCGTGCCACGATCCTCGATGCATTTGGGCGCGATCTTGACGTAGTCGACCGGCAGGTGCGCGATGACCTGGTCGGCCACGTCGCCTGGTTCCACCCCCGACAGGCACACGCCCACGCCGATCTGGTGCACCGCCGCCGCGAAACCGGCCAGCGACTGGCGCTCGCCCGGGGTCTCGGGCAGGCGCATCTCGAGCACCAGGCGGTTGCCGCTGAGGCGACGGGTTTCCAGTTGCTGGCGCAGCCACGCTACGCGGGACGGGTCGCGCGCCGCGTGCAGCGACTGGCTGGTGAACAGGCGCACCGGCCGGCCCTGGCGGGCACGGTCGGACAACACCATCAGGCAGCGCCCGAGTACCCAGCGGTCGACCTCGTCGATCAGCCCGGCCTGCTCGGCCATCGGCAGAATGTGGCTGGCGGTGAGCACCTTGTCACCATCGCTGCGCAGGCGGAGCAGGGCCTGGAATTGTTCGTCGGAGTCTTCGCCATCCTCGCCGGCCAGGGCTGCGATCGGCTGGAATACCAGATGGAAGGAATCGGCCCGCAGCGCCTGCCGGATGGTATCGGCGAGCGCCGCATCGCCGCTGAGCTTGGCGCGGTACACGCTGACATGCGTGCCGCCGGGGCGACGCGATTCGAGCATCGCGCGCTCGGCCGCGTTGAGCATCGCGCCGGCATCGCCGAGGTTGGCGGCGAACGGGCAGATGCCGATGCTGAGGTTCACCGGAAGGGGCGCACCGCCCACGTCGAAGGATTCCCGGCTGAGCCGGTCGCGCAGGTCACCGGCTTTCGCGGCGAGCTCGTCGGCATTTCGCTCGGGGCACAGCACCACGAAGCTGGTTTCGCCAAATCGGGTCACCAGCTCGCTGGCTTCCACGTGGTTGGCCAGGAATGCGCCGATCTGGCTGAGCAGGCGATCAAAGCCGATCAGGCCGACCTGTTCGCGCCGTGCGGTTGCCTCGTCCATATCCACCAGCATCAGGCCGCCGGCGTGGCTGGTGGCCTCGTCGGCGGCCAGCTTGGCGTTGATGCGGTCGAGCACGTAGGCGCGGTCGTACATGCCGCTGACCGGATCGCGCGGATTCTGGTTCTGGCTGCGACGCTGGATGTGGCGCGCGCGGCGTAGACGGTTGGTCACCGCGGAGATCAGGTGCTTGGGCCGGATCGGCTTGGACAGGAAATCGTCGCCGCCGGCATTGAGCGCCTCGAAATGTTTATCGGTGTCGTTCTCGCCCGATAGGAAGACGATGGGCGTCGAGACGAAGGCTTCGCGCTCGCGGATGATCGAGGTCAGCTCCATGCCGGAACAGCCGGGCATGTAGAGATCCATCAGGATCAGGTCCGGGTTGGCTTTGTCCAGTTCATCGAGCACGGCCAGCGGGTCGGTGACCATCGTGGTCTGCATGCCAGCCTTGCGCAGGATCGACTCGGCGAATATCGCCTGCGAGCGGTCGTCCTCGACGATGAGCACGCGGTACGGATCGCTCTGGTCCGCCTCGGTCAGCTCGGCGATGCGCGCCATCACGTCGGTGGTCTGTGCCGGCAGCGGGATGAAGGCGTCGGCACCGGCGCGCATGGCGCGCAGGCGCACGTCCAGATCACCCAGTTCGGACATCGCGAGCATCGCCACGCGGTGATTGGACTTGGCACGCGCCACCTTGAGCACTTCGCCGATGGGTTCCAGGTCGCCCAGGAAGTGGGCGTCGACCACTACCAGGTGCGGCGCGATGGCGCCGATGACCTCGGTCAGTTCGTCCACGCGGTCGAGCAGGGACAACTCATAGCCGAGCAATTCGAGTTTCTGGTCGACCTCGCAGGCCAGCGGACTACCGTCGGTGAGGTGATAGACCTTGCGCGCGTTGCCCACGCGTGGCGCGACCGGTTCGGCTTTTGCCGGGGCGGGCTCGCGCGGCGCCTCGGCGATGACCGTCTCCGGCACTGCGGTGGCGACGGCCGGTGCCGGTGTTTCCACGACCGCCGGAGCGGGCTCCGGTGCCGGCACGGCAGCCGGTCGCAGCGGGACGACGTTGCTCGCGGCCGGCGTATCGCCGAAGCGACGCCAGTACTCCGCCGGAGGAACCAGTTGCAGCGGATAGCCGTTGTCGGTGCGCTCGAGGTCTTCCGGTGCCACGGCGATGCGGCGCATCGGCGCTGGGGAGGAATCGGACTGGGCGTTGGCCAGGTCGCGCAGCGCTTCGAACATCGTGGCGATATGCAGGGAATGGGCCTCGTCCGGCAACAGCACCTGGTCGACGTAGTCCGTCAGCGCTGTCTCGATCGCAAAGAGTTTTTCGCCCAGGTCGAGCAGGCCGTAGCGCCCGCAGGCGCCGGCCAGAGTCTGCACTTCACGGAAGATCAGGCTGAGGGTGTTGATGTCCCAGCCTTCGCGGGCCTGGCGCAGACCGCGTCGGGTCAGCGTGTCGAGCCGCTTTGGCAGATGCCGCAGAAACGCCTGTCGCAATTCCGCGCTCTGCTGGGAGTCGTCCTGCTTGTGCATTGGCGAAACCCGCATTCCACCTAGGTTTGAGGAAATATATCACGGGGTGCCAAAAGCCGTGCCGGAGGCCCCCGTACGTAGCGAATCGTTGCAGATGTAGCGCTGTAGCGATGTGACCGGCCCAGGCAAGTTTGCTACCCCGGGCGCTACGCCTAGAACGGCCGGACGATCACCAGTATCACTATGCCGACGAGCAGCAGCCCCGGCACCTCGTTGTAGATGCGCAGCCAGCGCGACGAACGCGTGCACTGGTCGGTGGCGAACTGCCGGGTCAGGCTGGCCAGGGAACCGTGGTAGCCATACAGCAGCACGACCAGGGTGAGCTTGGCGTGCAGCCAGTGATTGGCCGCGAAATACCCCGGCGCGTGCACCACCCACCAGGCCAGGGTGGCCAGGCCGAACACGGCGGTCATGACCGCGCCGATGTGGGTGATCATCAGCAGGCGCCGCTCCATGACCTTCAGGCGCCCGCGCTCTGCAGGATCGGTCGCCTCGGCGTGGTAGACGAACAGGCGCGGCAGGTAGAACAGGCCGGCAAACCAGGTGACCACGAAAACGACGTGAAATGCC
Source organism: Tahibacter amnicola (assembly GCF_025398735.1). Lineage (NCBI taxonomy): Bacteria > Pseudomonadati > Pseudomonadota > Gammaproteobacteria > Lysobacterales > Rhodanobacteraceae > Tahibacter > Tahibacter amnicola. The sequence continues at coordinate 35,212 of NZ_CP104694.1, read as the reverse complement.
TTGAGCCAAAGCATGAACCGGCCCCGGTAGCGAGAAAGGGCGCGCAGTATAGCGATGTGGCTGCCCGGGTCGGCTTGACCGGGCGCATTAGCGGAGCTTATAAGGCCCGCCACCGTGCAATCCCGTCAGGAACCGCCCCGATCAGGGCGCGGGCTGGTTCATTATGTCTCGCAGGGCTTATCCGCAACTCATCGTGCAGCAACACGATCCGCGCGCAAAACGGCGCCGGGTGCTGGGTTGGAGCATTTTGTGGTTGATCACCCTCGCCGCTGTCGCGGCGGGAACGTGGTTCTATTTCCGTCCGACCGGCGAACCGCTGGATCCGCGCACGCTTGAGGCGTTGCGGACCGAAAACGACGGCCTGAAGCAGCGCATCGCCGTGCTGGAGCGGGCTGACCAGGTCGACCGGGTCGCCAGTACCGACCTGCAACAGACCTTGCGCGAGCGCGAGGAAGAAATCGCCGGTCTGCGGACGGACCTGGCTTTCTACAGCCGCCTGGTGGGCGGCGGCGCGCGGCGCGAAGGGCTTTCGGTGCATTCGGTGCACGTGGCGCCGGTCAAGGATTCGCGTGCCTGGAATGTCACCGCCACGCTGACTCAAAATATGAAGCGCTCCCAGGTCACCGCCGGCCGGCTCCAGGTGTCGGTCGAAGGTGTCTCCAACGGCCAGCTCAAGAGCCTGAGCTGGACGGACCTGGCGAGCGGCGGCGGGGAGGCCGCGGGTATTGCGTTTTCTTTCAAGTACTTCCAGCGCGTGCCAGGGACCATCATGTTGCCGGAGGGGTTCACCCCCAACCGCATCAAGGTAACGGTCGAGGCTGACGGTGGAGGCCGCGTCGAACAAGGGTTCGCCTGGGAAGAAGCCCGGGCGGCCGAGGAGAGCAGCAATGTTCAGCAGTAAGAAGTCCGCCCCGCCGGTCCCGACGCCCCACGGCGCCACCACCATCATCACCAGCGGCACCACGATCCGCGGCGACCTGAGCTTCAGCGGCGCCATGTATATCGACGGCCGCATCGAAGGCACGATCAAGGCCGAAACCGATGATGCCAACCTGACCCAGGGCCCCGGCGGCATTATCGAAGGCGAAGTTCACGCCCCCTGCGTCGTGCTGCACGGCGAAGTGCGCGGCAATGTCTACGCCACCCAGCGCCTGGAACTGCGGGAATCGTCGAAGATTGAGGGCGATATCTTCTACAACGTCCTGGAAATGGCGGCAGGTGCGAAGATCAACGGCAAGATGGTCCACCAGACCGATGCGCCCAAGCGGCTTCCGGCGCCCGGCGTGAATGGCACGGCGCACGCCGAGCCGGCCTGAACCGGGATCCGCGCTTGAATGGGCGCGGTTGTGGCACGATGTGTGATTCAAGCAAGGATTGAATCCCGCCGATCGCGTCCGTTCTGCCACAGTAGGGACCGGACGTGCACCCGGAGCGCCGTTTGGATCGGCGCGATCTGGTCGGAGGCCGCAGGCGGTAACGCCGCGCAGGACCCCGACGTTCCCCCATCGCCGCATGACACCGCAACCCATGACTGCTACACCCAGCTACCAGGACGCTCTCGACCAACCGCTGCTCTTCACCGACGCCGCTGCGCGCAAGGTACGCGAGCTGATCAGCGAAGAAGGCAATCCCAACCTGAAACTACGCGTCGCCATCAGCGGCGGCGGCTGTTCCGGATTCCAGTACGGCTTCAGTTTTGACGAAGAACAGGCCGAAGACGATTTCGCCGTGCAGAACGACGGCGTCGTGCTGGTGGTCGACCCGCTCTCGCTGCAGTACCTGATGGGCGCCGAGATCGACTACGCCGAATCGCTCACCGGCGCCCAGTTCGTCATCCGCAATCCCAATGCCAAGACGACCTGCGGTTGCGGGTCGTCCTTCACTGTCTGAGATCGCATGACCGCAAGCCTGCGCAGTCGCGCCAACGTCTTTGCGGCGTTGGCGCTGGAACGGGCGGCTGACCGCCGCGACGATATCGGCTGGATCAGCGAACGGCGCGGCCACGGCAGCAGCCGTTACGTGGTCATCCGTTCTGACGGCAAGGCGCTGGTGCAGCGCGATCGCCAGCATCTGCGTTACCTGGCCGACGCCGAACGGGCGCAGGCGCTGGCCGACGCGCCCGTGACCTTCCTCGGCGAGACGGCCGATGCACCGTACTTCGTGCTGGCCCACCCGGGTGGCGATGAAGACGCTTTCGCTGCACAGCATGACGCCGCATGGCTGGACCTGCGAGCCGGTGGCCTGGCCCTGGCAGCCTTCGAGGGCGGTCTTTTCGCCTACGCCCGCGCGCTGCTCTTCTGGCATTCGCGCGTGCGGTTCTGCGGGGCCTGCGGCAGCGCCACCACACTGGTATCGGCGGGGCACCGCGCCCTGTGCAGCAATCCGGACTGCAAGCTCGAACACTTCCCGCGTACGGATCCGGCGATCATCGTGATCGTGAGCTACCGCGATGCCTGCCTGCTCGGACGGCAGGAAAGCTGGCCGGCGGGGCGCTGGTCGACACTGGCGGGATTCGTCGAACCGGGCGAGACGCTCGAAGATGCCGTGCGCCGCGAGGTGTTCGAGGAAGCGGGTGTGCGCGTGGATGAAAGCGACTATCACTCTTCGCAGCCCTGGCCATTTCCGGCCTCGCTGATGCTGGGCTTCACCGCGCGGGCCTCCGACCCGACCATCCAGGTCGGACCCGAGCTGGCGGAAGCGCGCTGGTTCGAGGTGGACGACATTGTGCGCGGACTGGCTGATGGGACATTTTTCCTGCCGCCGCCCTTGTCGGTCTCCTATCGATTGCTCGAGCACTGGCTTCGTGAAACAGCGGGCCTTGATCTGGCCCGCCTGCAGGCGGCAGCCAGGCAGGAACCCCGTCCGGCCTGACGCTGTTGCGGATGTATCTGGCGCGCTGATGGTGCTTACACGCTAGCGCCATCGGCGCCGATGGCTACAATCGGGGCATCCTCCCGCCACCGCCGCCCCATGGCCATCAAACTGCTTGCTGTCCTCGTCGTCTTCGCCCTCGCCAAAGGCCTGCCGGATCTGTCCCGCATGCGCGATTTCAGTCGCCTGCGTGTGTGGCTGGAGCTGCTGGCGCAGATGGGCGGCAAGCTGCAGACGGCGCTGGCCATCCTGGTGCCGGTGACGCTGTGCCTGCTGCTGCAATGGGGCCTGCATGGCTGGTTGTTCGGATTGCTCTCGTTCGCGTTTGCCGTTTGCGTCCTCTGGTACAGCTGGGGGCCGCGTGATCTCTCCGAGGACATCGATGCGGTCGTCAAGGCGCCCGACAGCGACCGGCGGCTGGCCGCCGCCCAGTGGCTGCGGCCGGACGGCGTCGAAGAACCGCTGGCGTTCGAGGCGCCGGCGCTGGTCGACGCCACGTTCCAATCCGCGCTCAAGCGCTGGTTCGGCGTGCTGTTCTGGTTCCTGCTGCTGGGACCGGCGGGCGCGCTGCTGTATCGCCTCGTGCAGCTCCTGGCCTGGTCATCGCCGTTCACCAGCCAGCAGGGCGAAGGCCTGGCACTGGCCCGTCGATTGTCGTTGATCCTGGATTGGGCGCCGTCGCACCTGATGGCGCTGGCTCTGGCCGTCGCGTCGGATTTCGACGCGGTCTTCCACACCTGGAAGGCCTATCACGACCGCATGGGCAAGGGGTATTTCAGCCTGGACCTGGGCTTTCTTTCGGCGATCGCACGCGCCAGTGTCGATGCCGATGTCATTGCCGGCGACGGCTACGCGGAAGATATCAATGATCCGCTGGTCGAGCTGGACGATGCCCGTCACCTGCTGGTGCGCGTGCTCATCGTCTGGTTGGCCGTGGCAGGCCTGCTGGTGCTGGGCGGAATCGGCGGCTAGTCAGGTCCGTCACGGCCGCCCGCCAAATTCACGTGCGGTGCCCGCGGATCGGCAGGCGCACGGTGAAGATCGAGCCCACCCCCACCTTGCTGGCCACCTCGATCGTGCCGCCGTGTTTCTGCACGATGCCATAGGACACCGACAGCCCCAGTCCGGTGCCGACGCCCACGGGCTTGGTGGTGAAGAAGGGTTCGAAGATGCGATGGACGACGGCCGGTTCGATGCCGCGTCCTGTATCGACGACCTGAACCCAGGCAACGTCCTCGTCGACGCCGGTACGTACGGTGATCGTGCCGCGGCTGTCGATGGCGTGCGCGGCATTGACCAGGAGATTCAGGAACACCTGGTTGATCTGGAACGGCAGGCACTCCACCAGGGGCAGTTCGCCGTAGTCGCGAATCACCTCGGCCTTGTACTTGATCTCATGTGCGGCGACGTTGAGCGTGGTTTCCAGCCCCGCGTGCAAATCCACTTTTTGCCATTCGGCCTCGTCGACGTGTGAGAACTCTTTGAGATCCTTGACGATCTTCTCCACGCGCGTCGCGCCTTCGATGGATTCCTCCAGCAGCGAGGGGATGTCTTCGCGCAGGAACTCCAGCTCGGCGGCTTCCACTTCGGCCGCGCCGCCCGATGCGGTGCGCACGGTCTCGATGCCGGCGAGGATGCTCTCCATATAACCCTTGAGCGTGTGCAGGTTCGAGCGCACGAAGGCGATCGGGTTGTTGATCTCGTGCGCGACGCCGGCGGCCAGCTGGCCCACCGACGCCATCTTCTCTGACTGAAGCAACTGGCTCTGCGTATCCGTCAGCTCGCGATTGAGCTGTTCGAGTTCGTGATTGCGCTGTGCGAGCGCGTGCTCGGCCGCGACGCGCTCGGCAACCTCGGCCTGCAGCTGCAGATGCGCCTCCTGCATGTTCGCGTAGGCCTCGGCGATCTGGATCTGCAGCAGCAGCGCATTGCGTCCTTTCACGTGCATCGCGATCGAGATCAGGATGAGTGTCAGCAGGAACACGCTCATGATCACCACGAACATCGTGCGGTTCTGCATCGGCGGGCCGATCGCACCAACGACGATGATCGATGCCACGTTGGGAACCACCGAGAACAGGTAGCTGGTGACGCTGGCATTCATGCCGACCATGCCGGAGGCGGTGATGCCGGCAGTGGTGACCGCCATCAGGGCGAGCTCTTCGGCCGTGATCACCGGGGCTGCGGTCAGGTTGAGTGCCGCCCAGCACGTACCATACGTGGCCGATCCCAGCGCGAAGAGTTCGATGCGTGTGCGTGGATTCGGGAACCGCCGTTTGATCTGAGCGGCCCGCAGGATGGACAGGACGCGTGGAAACAGCAGCAGGCTCATCAGGACGAAGATCCACCCCAGCGCCGGACGTCGCGTCACGGCCTCGGCGAGGACGAGGTAGTACAGATACAGCCCCGGAATGAACAGCACCGCCGGAACGGCTGCGCGCTTGTAGAGATCGTCGGCGAGGGCTTCCTCCAATGAGACCCGGTATTTTTCGTACTTTGGCGCCAGCGAAAATGGATTGCGCATGTCCCGCCCTGTGTCCGCAGCCCGCGACGTGCCTGGGGTTATCCAGCCCACCCCTTACCGCGGGGGTGGGGCAAGGATACCGCTGGGCGCGTCTGGGGCCAGAGTGCTGCCGACCGGCGGATAACAGGCTCGACAATGCGGCTGCGTAAATGCGTGAACGAACAAGGGAAACCTTGTCGATCGACTACGTGCGCAACTGTGCGTCCGAGAGCGCGGGTGAGAGCACGTCCCTCAGAAAGTTCACTGTTTCTTCCAGGGGAATGGCCGCCAGCTCGTTCTTCCGGAGAAATGCTGTCCACTGTGTCCGTCGGCTTTCGTCCCGTGAGAACTCGGTGGTGAGTCCGACGGGCGTGTCGGCGGGAACACGCATTCCCCGGCGCGCAAACGTGGCCGAGACAGCATCGGCAAGTACGTCGTGGTCTATTGCTTCCCGTTCCAACAGCACTTTCAGGTCGAAGTAATCTTTCAGTCGCGTATTCGCCATGCCGAGCAAGGCGATCGCGTGCAGCTTTTCAGCGATGACGGTATAGACCGGATAGGTCCGCAACGTTGGAGCAGGCAGATCATCGAGCAGTACGGGGTATGTAGCCGCGACTGGCCCCGGTGTGACAGCGTCGCCAAAGCCTACATCCACCTGCGCTTTTACGCGTGCGGTAGTAAGTGAAGCGCTGATCAGCAAACGCACGCCGGCGTAGCCGGTGTCCTTGCGAATGGGGTCGGCAGTGACGCTGACTGGATCAAACATGAGACCGTCGTGTCCATCCATGGCGGCGATTTCCTGGAAGGTCGCCCGGACAGTGTCGAGATCGCATGGTCCAGAACCGAGCAGGTCGGCATCGCGGGTGGAACGGTGCGGCATGGCGTACCACAGCGTGAACAACAGCGCGCCTTTCAGTAGAAATCGATCGGCATGGCGGGAGATCCCAAGCCGATAGAGCAGACGTTCGAGCGCGAATCGAATGAGTACCTGGTTGAAATCAGTGGCGTCGCGTTTGGCGACGAGTAGCAGTCGTGCGCGTACTGATGCGGCTAGATTGGTTTTCATTCCAATGCTTGTAGGTAGGGACGCATTACGTGCGTAACGCGACAGATTTTGGCGAAGTGCCAAAGACTATCGTTGGTCACACCGCGCGTCTTGGCTTCCTTCAACGCCTCAATCGCTGCATCTATTCCAATTTTGCTTCGGTGCTTGAAGCAATCGGCGATGGTCTTTGCAATGCAGAAAACGCGGAGCTCTACATTATTTACCGTATGGATCTCTACGCCGGATGCATAGGCATCACCCGACGCCTGAATCATCTTTAGTGGCGGATGATCCAGCTTTGGCAGATGGCTACCCCTGGGCAGGGTGATCCAGACGCGACGGGGAAGCTGCGTGGTCAGCTCATGAAACTGCAAAGCCGTCAGCAGACAAAAGACCGCTTGTGGCACCTTGCTGGCAACCAGCTGCAATCCTTCCAGCTCGGACCCCTCGCTTCCCCCAAGCCGATAGACGCCGCGGCCGACCTTCTCCAGCAGCCCTCGCGCGATCAGGCGTGTCAGATAGACGCGCGGAATTCCGGCCGCCTCGAGGTCTACCGGGCGCAGCAGTCCTTTGTCGTGTGCCAGGCGAAGAATATGAGTGATGCGGCGACTGACAGTCATGCGTTCTTATGTTCCAAATATTCGTCATATCTTAACAACTAACGAATTAACGGAACACCCAGGTCATGCGGGGCCGGCTTCCACGTGCTGGTATGTCACCGGCAAACTGGGCATCCCCACGGCTCCAGGCAAGCTCAAGCGTATTCCGATGATCCGTTAGACTACGCGTATGTCAGACCAAGACCTTCAACAGCAGACCCATCCCTGGCGCCTGTGCGTCGCCCCGATGATGGACTGGACCGACCGGCATTGCCGCTATTTCCACAGGTTGCTTTCGCCGCATTCGCGGCTGTACACCGAGATGGTCACCGCGGCGGCGCTGACGCATGGCGACCGTGCACATCTGCTCGAACACAGTGCGTTCGAGCAGCCGGTCGCGCTGCAGCTGGGGGGCTCTGATCCGGCCGAGCTGGCGCAGGCGGCGCGGTACGGCGCGCAGGCGGGGTATGTCGAGATCAACCTCAATGTGGGATGTCCGTCCGACCGCGTGCAGTCGGGGCGCTTTGGCGCCTGCCTGATGCGCGAGCCGGCGCTGGTTGCCGACTGCGTGATCGCCATGCGCGAGGCAGTGGATGTGCCGGTGACGGTGAAATGCCGGATCGGCGTGGACGACCAGGATGACTACGCCGACCTGCAGCATTTTGCGCAACGCATGATCGGTGCCGGCGTCCAGACCCTGATCGTGCATGCGCGCAAGGCGTGGCTGCAGGGCCTGTCACCCAAGGAGAATCGCGAGATTCCGCCGCTCAACTACGAGCGCGTGTACCAGCTCAAGCGCGATTTTCCGGCATTGTGCATCGTGATCAACGGCGGCATCACGCAGCCGGAAGAAGTCTCGCAGCATCTGGCGCAGGTGGACGGTGTGATGCTGGGGCGCGCGGCGTACCATGATCCGTACGTCCTTGCGCGCACCGAGTACCACCTGCACGGCCTGCCGCTGCCCGAACGCGATGCGGTACTGCACGCCATGATTCCCTACATCGAAGCCGAGCGCGCACGCGGTACGGCGCTCAAGCACATCGCCCGCCATCTGCTCGGCCTGTACCAGGGCTTGCCTGGTGCCCGCGCCTTCCGGCGCATTCTGAGCGAACGGGCCCATCGCAACGATGCGGGCATCGACGTGCTGCTCGCCGCGATGGCGTCGCGCCACCTGCCTGCTGCTGCCTGAGTCCACTGACACTGCTGCTGCCTGGGCAGCGTCCACCGGCTAATACTGACGAGGTTGACCGTGATCACGCGTTCGCTTGACGAGTTCCGCCGCTTCTGGCCGACGGCCGCCCCGGATGGTCCGCGCTGCGCCACCGCGGCATTTCTCGTGACGCCACTGGGTTTTCACCTGGCCGAGCAGTCGGCGACGGACAACCGCTACATGGCGATGCAGTCGTCGGTGGATGCCGGCGGTGCCCTGGTCGAGCACGCGCAGTTGAGCCGTCGCGTGAGCACGGTGTTGCCGACGATCAGTTTCCCGGGCGATGCGGCGACGCCGGACGCGGTATTCCCCAACAATGTGTTCGCCACCGCGCCCGGCACGGTGATCATCGGCAACATGCGCCATGAGGTGCGGCGTCGCGAAGCGCGCCGCGCGGACATCCGCGGATTCTTCCGGGATGCTTTGAAATATAAAGAAGTGGATTTATCTGCAGTGGGCGCCGCGGCGGAGCTGACCGGCAGCCTCGTGATCGACCGGGCGCGCGGAATCGGCTACTGCGGCCTGGGCGAACGCTGCGACGAGGCGGGCGCCGCCGCGATGCATGAGGCCTTCGGCCTGCGCTTCACGCTGTGCTTCGACCTGGCCGAGGGCGAATACCACACCAATGTCGTGCTGTCGGTGCTGGCCGGGCGCGCCATCGTCATTGCGCCGGACGGCTTCGCCGATGCGGCGGTGGCCGAGGCGATCGCGGCTGCCTACGCGCCCGGCGTGGTGCGCCTGACAACGCGCCAGAAGGCCGATTACGCCGGCAATTGCATTGCGCTGTCGGAAGATTCCGTCTGGATGAGTGCGCGTGCGGCTGGTGCGCTTGCGGAGGATCAGCGCCGCCTGCTTGCCGAGCAGGGATTCCGCATCGAGGCGGTCGCCATGCCCGAGATCGAGAAGGCTGGTGGCAGCCTGCGCTGCTGCGTCGGCGAGATCTACTGAGAACCGGCGCTCACCGGGCCGGGCAGTTCAGGCTCAATTCAATCCGCGCTATCGAGACTCGGTCGCCCTCGTTAAGATGAACGTATGCGGTACGTGATCGTCCACACCCTGCGAATCTGCTGCCTGGTCGCGCTGATCGCGGCCAGCGCGCCGGCCATCGCCCAGCTCACGCTGGAAGAGGCCGTCGAGCGGGTGCAGAAGGAGATCCAGTGCCGTGTCCTCAAGGCCGAGGAGCTCACCGTCGGACGCAAAAAACTGTACCGGATCAAGCTTCTGACCCGTGACGGTCGCGTGCAGGTGGTGAAGATATCCGCTGAAGAACCCAAGGAGAGTCGATAATGCGAGTGCTGCTGGTCGAGGATGAAGCGCCACTGCGCGAAACACTGGCGGCGCGGCTCAAGCGCGAAGGCTATGCGGTCGATTGCGCCGCCGACGGCGACGAGGGCCTTTACCTCGGCCGCGAGATGCCCTTCGACGTCGCCGTGATCGACCTGGGGCTGCCCAAGCGTCCGGGCATGGACCTGGTCAAAGCCCTGCGCGACGACGGCCAGCGCTACCCCATCCTGATCCTCACCGCGCGGTCCAGCTGGCAGGACAAGGTCGAAGGCCTCAAGGCCGGCGCCGACGACTACCTGGTCAAGCCGTTCCATGTCGAGGAACTGCTGGCCCGCCTCAATGCCCTCGTACGTCGCGCCACCGGCTGGACCAAGCCGGTTCTCGAATGTGGTCCGGTGCTGCTGGATACCACGGCACAGAGCATCACCGTTGAAGGCAAGCCGGTCGACCTGACCAGCTACGAATACAAGGTGCTCGAATACCTCATGCTGCATGCGGGCGAGCTGGTTTCCAAGGCCGATCTCACCGAGCACATCTACCAGCAGGATTTCGACCGCGACTCCAACGTGCTGGAAGTCTTCATCGGCCGCCTGCGCCGCAAGCTCGATCCGGAAGGTCACCTCAAGCCGATCGAGACAGTGCGTGGACGCGGCTACCGCTTCGCCATCCCGCGCAGCGACGTAGCGGCCGAGTAACCCTCCCATGGCGCAGCGCCGTCCGCTGTCGCTGCAGGCGCGATCGACCCTGGCTGCGGGCATGGCGCTCGCCGCCTTCCTTGGTGTCACCGGCTTTGCCCTCGACCAGGCGTACTACGACGCCGCGGTCGCGGGCATGCGCGATCGGCTGCAGAGCTATGTCTATGCCTACCTGGCAGGTTCCGACGTGCTGCGCGGAACCAAGCTGCTGCCGCCGGAAACCCTGCCTGATCCGGAATTCAACCGCCCCGGTTCGGGCCTGTACGCGGTCATCATTGGCGAGGCGCCGACGCTGCACTGGGAGTCGCCCTCGGCGCTGGGCCGCGAGCTGGCATTCGATTCGCGCCTGGCGGTGGGTGAAACCCGCTTCGACGGACCCATCGACAACTCCGTCGGCCGTGTCTTCGTCTTCAGCCAGGGCGTGAGCTGGGAGGTGGACGAACGCAAGCCGGTCACGCTGACCGTGCACGTGGCCGAAAGCGAACAGCAGTTTCACCGCCAGGTGGCCGCATTCCGTCGCACGCTGGCGCGTTGGCTGGGTGCGCTCGCGGTCGTGCTCCTGTTGCTGCAGATCGCATTGCTGCGCTGGGGCCTGAGCCCGCTGCGCCGCATGGTGCGCGACGTGGACGACGTCATGAACGGCGATGCCGAGCGATTGCCGGGCCTGTATCCGATGGAGCTCACGCCGCTGACGGAAAGCCTCAACGAGCTGATCGATTTCGGACGCGAACAGCTCGATCGCTACCGCAACACCATGTCAGACCTGGCGCACAGCCTTAAAACGCCGCTGGCGGTGCTGCGCAGTGAACTCGACAGCGAACGCGGCTACGACAGCCTGCGCAATACCGTGGCGGACCAGTCGCAGCGCATGCATGACATCGTCTCCTACCAGCTGTCGCGAGCGACCGCCTCGCGCCACCAGGTATTCTCCACCCCGCTGGCGATCGAGCAGGCGGCCGAGGGCATCGTGGGCAGCCTGGAGAAGGTGTACGCGGCCAAGCGTATCCTGTGCGAATTCGAGATCGACCCGGATGCGCGCTTCTACGGTTCCCAGGGCGATCTGATGGAACTGCTGGGCAATCTGCTCGAGAACGCGTTCAAGTGGGCGTCGCGGCGCGTGACGCTGACCGCCCACGTGGTCAAGGCGCCGCGCATGCGCCGCGCCGGCCTTGAGCTGCGCGTGGAGGATGACGGCCCCGGCATTCCGCCGGAAAAGGTGGAGCACCTGCTGCAGCGCGGCGTGCGTGGCGACGAGCGGGTGCAGGGGCACGGCATCGGGCTGGCCATCGTGCAGGACATCATCAAGGGGTATCGCGGTACGCTCGCGGTACACCGTTCCGATGCACTGGGCGGCGCGGCGTTCGTGGTGCGATTTGAGGCCGCATGACCCGATTGATGCGGGAGGCGTGGATGGACGTTCCTGGTAACGCCCGTACGTTTTTCAGTCCCGACTACCTCGCGGCGATGCGCGCAGGCTTCTGGCGTGAACCACGCCGCCCCTGGAAACTGGTGACGTTCGCGCTGTCCATGAGCGTGCTGCTCTACGGCGCCGTGATGTTCGAGATCGCCGACTGGGACGTCGGCGTCACGCTGCTGATGGGGACGCTGACCTACCTGCTGGCCCCGTGGTGCCTGTTCGTGGTCGTCAGTGCGCTCCAGTTCCGTCCCGCGGGCTGGTGGTGGCATCTGCCGGTGGCCATTGCAGTCGCCTTGTTCGTGGTCGATACCAGCTACATGGTTTACAGCCAGCTGGTGGGCAACCAGACCGACCGGGAGGGGAACTTCCACGCCTCGTTCCCGCTGTATTTCCTGGCGGGTGCGGCCTGGCTGTACCGCGGCAGTCTGCGCGAACTGCTAGCTGACCTGCGTTCTGCGACCCGAAAAGAGGGGTAGCCGGCCTCGTCCGATTCGAACGGGGCCTCTAGCACAACGCACGCAAACAATCGCTACACGGCTCCACGCGCTGGATCGGCTGCGGACGTGTTTGCCAGAGTTGACACGATGGGGCGCGCTTCGACCGGTATGCTGGCCGCCAACCTTCATCGTGGCGCAGGGGACCGTGATGACTGGGAGCCATCATCGTCGTCAGCATTGGCTGTCGATCGCGGCGGGATTGCTGTGCTGGGTGGCGGGCATCGCCCGCGCCGTGGGCGCGGCTGACGCCACGGCGGCTGGCGTGATCGACGAGACGGCCGGTGCCCCGGTTGCGCGCGCGGGAGCGGCGCCCTGGTCCCGGCTGGCCCAGCCCGTATTTGACCACCTCACGCCGGCGCAGGGCCTGCCCAATATCGTCGCTACCGCCATCGCCGAGGACAGCGACGGCTTCCTGTGGGTTGGTACCTACGGTGGCCTGGCGCGCTGGGATGGCTACCGTTTTCATGTCTATGAGCGGCAGAGCCAGAATCCGCGCGGCCTGCCGGACAACTTCATCCAGGCTCTGCATCGCGATGTGCGGGGCACCCTGTGGATTGGCACCAGCGCCGCCGGCCTGGTGCGCTACGAACGCGAGACGGATGCGTTCACCGCGTTGCCGGTCAGCGCCGACGGCATCAGTCACGCCAGCGTGCGCGCTATCGCGGATGACGGCGACGGCGGCCTGTGGGTGGGCAGCAACGGCGGGCTGGACCGGCTCGATGCCCAGGGCCGCGCGGTCGGACACTGGCGCCACGATCCGGCCGATCCGGAAAGCCTGCCGCATGACCGCGTGCTGACGCTGCTGCGTGACCGGCGCGGCAGCGTCTGGGTGGGCACGGAAAACGGTCTGGTGCGGCTCGACGCCAGCAGCGGGCGTTTCCAGCGGATCACCATTCCACACCTGGACGGCCTGCACGCGGCCATCTGGAGCCTGGCCCTGGATGAGCAGGACCGCGTCTGGGTCGGCACTTTCCGCCACGGCGCGTTCCTGGTGGTGCCGGGCGTATCGGAGCCGGTCGTGCTGGCGCCCGCGCAGCCGCGCGACGCGGCGGATTTCCGGGCGTCGCAGATCGCGGCCATTGTCGACAGTGGTGCGGACGACATGTGGCTGGGCACCTTTGGGCAGGGCATCTTCGTCGTCAACAAACACAGTTTGCAGATGCGCCGGGTGCAGCACGATCCCGCGCTGGAATCCACGCTCGCGGATGACTCGATCCGTGCCATGCACCGCGATCAGTCGGGGCTGATCTGGAGTGCGACGCACCGGGGATTGAGTCGTCACGCGCCGGGTCGTGGTGCGGTCGACACCGTGTTCGGCGGCGGCCGTGCGGGTGCCGGCTTGTCCGGTGCGGACGCCAGCTGGCTGTATGAAAATGACGACGGACGGGTCTGGGTCGGTTTCCACAAGAACGGCATCGACATCGTCGATCCTGCCAGTGGCTCGCTGACGCCGGTGCGGCCGGACGTGTCGCGGCCTGACGAGGCCTTGCCCAACGACATCGTGCTGGCGATGGTGGGCGGTGACGACGGCGAGGTCTTCGTCGGTACCTTCCGCGGGCTCTACCGCGTGAGCCGGGACGGCGGAAAGGTGCGCCGCATGCACCTGGCGGGACGACCCTCCGAGGCTCCGGCGTGGGCGCTGCTACGGCGCGGAGGCGTTCTGTGGGTGGGCGGATTCTCCGATGGGCTCTGGCGCCTGGATCTCGCCAGTGATGCTACACAACGAGTAGCCGCAACGGGGCCCGGAGCCTTGAGTGATCAGCGGGTCTTTGCGATGGCCGATGCGGGTGACGGCACCTTCTGGGTCGGCACGCGAAACGGGCTGGATCGCTACGACCCCGCGTCGGGCGTGGTCGAACGCCTGCAGGCGGACCCCATGACCCAGGGGCGGCTGGCGGCCGGGTTCATCACCGCGTTGCAGAAGGACGCACGCCAGCGGTTGTGGATCGGCACCTTTGGCGGCGGCCTGCACCGGATGGATTCGAACACCCTGGCGGGAAACCGGCATCTGCAACGGATCACGCTGGCCGATGGCCTGCCCAATGACAACGTGGATGGCATCGTCGAAGCCGATGACGGTCACCTGTGGGTCAGCACCGACGACGGCGTGGCCGTCGTGGACCCAACGGCCAACGCCGTACGCGCACTGCACCGCGCCGACGGACTGGCCATCACGACGTACTGGACCGGCTCGGCGACGCGGACTCGCACCGGCGATGTGCTCTTCGGTGGCACCGGCGGCGTGACCGTGGTTCGTCCTCACCAGCTCGGGCAATGGAACTACCGCCCGCCGGTGGTCCTTACGGATGTGCGCCTGGGCGGCTATTCGCTCGCCCTGGGCCCCTACAACGCGGATATGGCGCGGCCGATCGTGGTGCCGCCGGACGCGGGAAGCATCGCGGTGGAATTTGCCGCGCTGGACTACTCGGCACCCGAGCGCACGCGCTACGCGTTCCGGCTGCGCGGCGTCAGCGACGACTGGATTCCTGTCGATCCGGTGCGTCGCGTGGCCGCGTTTACCAATCTGGCGCCCGGCAGCTACGCGATGGTGCTGCGGGCAACGTCGCGTTCCGGTGCGACCTCCGAGCGCCATGTGCCAATCGTCGTCATGCCGGCCTGGCACCAGACCTGGTGGTTCCGGGTCGCGCTGGCAATCGGTGTGGTTGGCGTGATGCTGGCGCTGGTACATATCCGAACCGCATTCCTGCGCCGCCGCCGGGACGAGCTGGAACGCAAGGTGCTCGAGCGCACGCTGCAACTGCAGGCCGCCTCGCGCGCCCTGGAAGATGCCAGTCTCACCGATCCGCTCACCGGCCTGCGCAATCGCCGTTTCCTGAGCCAGCAGGCCGCGGACATCGTGCGGCAGTCGCTGGAGAAGTACCGCCGCGCGCCCGGCGAGGCCACCCCCCGCGGCGATGCCAACGACCTGGTCATCCTCCTGGTCGACATCGATCACTTCAAATACGTCAATGACGATCACGGCCACGGCGCGGGCGATTATCTCCTGGTGCAGATCGCCCGTCGCATCCAGGCGGTGCTCGGTCCGCGTGATCATGCCGTGCGCTGGGGCGGGGAGGAGTTCCTGGTGCTGGCGCGCTGCCCGCACCAGCAGGCGGCCGAGCTCGCCGAGGTGATCCGCCGCATTGTGGCTGCTACGCCATTTGAAGTCGGCAAGGCCGTCTGCTTCCACAAGACCTGTTCCGTCGGCTTCGCCTGCATTCCCTTCGTGCCGCTGGCCCCCGAGGCGCTGGGATGGGAAGACGTCACTGACATCGCCGATATCGCACTCTATGCCGCCAAACGCGCCGGTCGCGATGGCTGGGTCGGCCTGCAGGCGGAAACGCGATTCGCCTCGGACCTGACCATCGAACAGCTCAAGCGGGCTCCGGCCCATCTGGTCGACCGCGGCGTGCTACGCGTCGTGTCGAGCTTCCCCCAAGAGGTTGTGCGTACGGCCCTGTCCAGTGGCCTGTAGCACGCGGACCGCTGCGCCGCAGGCCCGTCACATGCCTGCCTGTTGCACCGGCACCATTGCAAGCCATGCACGCAGCGGTTGCGGAGCAGTCGACACAATCATTTCGAATATCGTTCCGTATTTGTAGCGATCGACGGCATTAACGGGGAAATCTGTCGCGACGCCTGCTGGCTGCGCGTGCGAATTTTGCGTGGTCGACCATCGGGCCATGGCGATCGTAATCGCGTCGTATCCGTGACGGCCTCGCCGTCCGACCACGAAAGACCACGGCGCGGCGCAAACGCCGCCCGCAGCACTTGTCCGCACCGCCTCCACGCCGAGGCGCAGGCCAAAGTCGGCAGGTCATTCGGCGCGTACTGGCCGAACTGAAATCACTGGAGGGGGAATGCGTCACTCGCCGTTGTACCTGGCACTCGCCGTGCTGGGCTGTGTTTGTCTGTCCACACCAGTCGCCTTCGCCGCCGCGGAAGCCCAAGCGGAAACCGCGGCCACCGCCGATGCATCCAAGAGCAAGGCCAAGGACAGCGAAACCCAGCTGGAAGCCGTCACCGTCACCGGCTCGCGCATCCCGCGCGCCAACATCGAGGGCCCGTCGCCGGTCATGGTCATCACGGCCTCGGACATCCGCGACAAGGGCCTGACCTCGGCCTATGACATCGTGCGTTCGCTGACCCAGTCCACCGGATCCGTGCAGACCCAGCAGTTCCAGGGCTTCACGCCCGGCGCCGCGCAGGTCGACCTGCGCGGCCTGGGTCCCAACTACACCCTGGTGCTGCTCAACGGCCGCCGCATGGCGGACTTCCCGCTCGCGTTCAATGCGCAGAGCAACTTCACCGACATTGCCAATATTCCCGTCTCGCTGATCGAGCGCGTGGAAGTGCTCAGCGGCGGCGCGTCGGCGGTGTACGGTTCGGACGCCGTCTCGGGCGTGGTGAACTTCATCCTCAAGGAGAAGGCCGAGTACTCCGAGGTCAACTATCGCGTCGGCGATACGGAGGACGGCGGCGGCTTCTCGCAGCGCCTGCAGGCGTCCACCGGCGGCAGCGTCGGTGATTTCGACTTCCTCGTCGGCGTCGAGCTGCTCAAGCAGAACCCGATCTTCCAGTACCAGCGCGATTACCAGGATTCGCTCTGGGACGACCCGACGCTCAACGGTCGCAATGCCATCGCCTCGCGCACCTTTCTGCGCTGGAATCCTGCGGCCCGTACCTACATCGATCCGGGCCAGGCCACCTGCGATGCGTTGTCCGACCTGAACTTCGGGTCGGTGCACTATGCCTTCCGCCCGGGTCGTGGCTACTACTGTGGTAGCACGGAAGCGCTCTACGGCACGGTGCAGGCCGAGCGCAAGAATGCGATCGGCTACGCCTCGATGACCTATCACCTCACGCCGGATATCAATCTCTACGGTGATTTCCAGTTCGCCCGCACCCGCGCCAAGTTCGGCGGCGGTCCGAACTACTGGAGCTACACCGGTTCGCCGGACAACACCTTCTTCAATGCGCAGACCGGTGCACTGGAATCCTGGCAGCGCATCTTCACGCCCGAGGAAGTCGGCGGGCTGGACGCCATCCTCGACTACAACCGCGACCGCACGGCGTCGATGAACGTCGGTATCGAAGGCTCCCTGGGCGACTGGCACTACGACGCTGGCTACGCCCATTCGGCCTTCCACATCGTGCAGGCGCACCGCGCCATCGTGGCCGCGGATGCCGACCGCTTCTTCCTCGGCCAGTCGCAGGGTGTCGACGACGACACTGGCTACACCATCTTCTCGCCGGATCCGACGCGCCTGTACCGCCCACTGACCCAGGCCGAGTACAACAGTATCTCGCGCTTCACGCCGATCAACGCGGACACGCGCGCTGAATCGTTCACGCTGACCGTCGACAACGGTGAACTGTTCGAAATGCCCGCAGGACCGGTTGGCGTGGCCGCGGTAGCCGAGTACGGCACGCAGGTGTACTCGATGCGCATCGACCCGGACGTGCTGGCCAACCGCTATTTCGGTTGGACTGGTACCGGTGGCGCCGGCGCACGCAGCCACTACGCGGTGGGTGCGGAATTCCGCGTGCCGCTGCACGAAACCCTCAACATCACGCCGGCCGCGCGGTACGACAGCTATTCGTTCGGGGGCAATACCACCGGCAAGGAGACCGCCTCGCTGGGCGCGGAGTGGCGTCCGCTGGATTCGCTGCTCGTGCGCGGCAGTGCCGCCACCAGCTTCCGCGCGCCGGACCTTCACTACCTCTATGCCGGACCCAGCGGCGCGTACTACACGCTGACCGACTATTACCTCTGCCGCACCCGCGAGCCGGATGTGCCGACCAGCGAGTGTGAGTTCGACGCCATTTCCGTCAAGGGAACGCGCACCGGCAGCACCAACCTCGGCAACGAGACTGGCCGTTCGTTCACCTACGGCTTCGTCTGGTCGCCGTCGTCGAACTTCGATCTGAGCGTGGACTACTACCGCATCGAACTCGACAACGCGATCACCGACCGCGACCTCGACGAAATGCTGCAGACCGAAGCCGATTGCCGCATCGGTCAGACGCTCGGCGGCGTGGCTATGGACATCAATTCGCCGACGTGCCGGGAAGTGCTGACGCTGATCCACCGCAATCCGGATTCCGCCCTGGTCAATCCGGGCCAGATCAACGGCGCAAACACGTACCCGATCAACGCCTCGGCCATGCTCAACTCGGGTATCGATGCGTCGGTGAACTACCGTTGGGAAACGGCCAATGCCGGTACCTTCAAGTTCGGCCTGAACTACACGGGCGTGCTCAAGTACACCTACCAGCAGTTCGAGGGCGATCCGACGCAGAATATTCGCGACGACCTGGGCTACAACAACCTGCGCAGCCGCGCCAGCGGTTCGGTGGAATGGACCTACGGCGCGTTCTCCACGACGCTTTTCGGCCAGCGCTACGGTTCGCTGCCCAAGCGTAACCAGAGCGGCCGCTATGGGCCGTCGGCGACCTACAACCTGTCGGCGTCCTACGCCTTCAACGAGAACGCCAAGCTCAGCGTGGCGATCGACAACGTGCGCAACACGCCGCCGCACCGCGACAGCACGAACGACCGCTATCCGTACTACGACATGTTCCAGTTCGATCCAATCGGTCGCCAGTACTTCGTCGAGTTCAGCTATCGCTTCGGCGTGGTGGGCGGGAAGTAGCCGTATCGTTGGTGAGATACGAAGGGCCCGGCTTCGGCCGGGCCCTTTGCGTTCCGGCCATCAGTCCCCCGCTGGCTTCGACTTGCAGGCCCGTCCGGTTGCGGTCTGCAGCCGGCAGGCCAGCGCCCATCGGTTCTTCCGTTCGGCTTCTCTGGCGAGCGAGCCCACCAGCCATTCCCGCGCGGCAACCGCGTTGATGACGGGCGTCCAGTCCTCCGGTGGCAGCCAGTCGACCAGGCTGATGCCATAGCCGAACTCGTAGCCGAGTACTTTTGCCAGCGGCGGGTCGCGGAAGAGCCAGGCGTCCGCTTGCGCTTCTCCATTGGAAGGGTGGATGCGGAAACTGCCTCGATAGCCTTGCCGGTCCAGCCTGGCCAGATGCCAGCCTTGCGCATCGGCCCCAGGGCGTCGTAATCGAGTGCCAGGACGGGCTTGGTATAGCGCTGGCGTTCGTCGGACCAATGGTGGTCCAGGAACGCGTTACTGGCCGTACTCGGGGTGTGTCTGCTCCAGCCAGAGCAAGGCGTCGAAGGCGAGATTCGTGGCGGGGTCGCTCGAAGCGCCGGGCGCGCCGGCTACGCGTCAGCGCGGGTCCAGCCGCGCGATCGCTCGACCGCACGCGCCCAGGTGTGCAGGCGACCGCCCGCTTCGTCGCGGCTCATCGCCGGCTCGAAGACGCGGTCGACCTGCCAGTTGCCAGCCAGTTCCCCGGTGGATTCCCAATAGCCCGCGGACAGGCCCGCCAGGTAGGCGGCGCCCAGTGCCGTCGTCTCGGTGCAGCGCGGCCGCACCACCGGCACGCCGAGGAGGTCGGACTGGAACTGCATCAGCAGATTGTTCGCGGAAGCCCCGCCGTCGACACGCAGCTCGGTCAGCGGATGCCCGACATCCGCCTGCATTGCCTGGAGCAATTCGGCGCTCTGGAACGCGATCGATTCCAGTGCCGCCCGGGCGATGTGCGCGCGCGTGCTGCCCCGCGAGAGCCCGACGATGGCGCCACGCGCGTAGGGGTCCCAGTGTGGGCTGCCCAGGCCGGCAAAGGCGGGCACCACGTGCACATCGCCGTGATCCGGGACGCTGGCCGCGAGTGCTTCGACATCTTCGGCGCGCTCGATCATGCCCAGGCCGTCACGCAGCCATTGCACCACGGCGCCGCCGACGAAGACACTGCCTTCCAGCGCGTAGCGGCGCTCCTGCGTGTGCGAGGCAATGGTGGTCAACAGGCGGTTGCTGGAATGGATGCGGCGATCGCCGGTCTGCATCAGCACGAAGCAGCCGGTGCCATAGGTGTTCTTGGCCATGCCGGGCACGAAACAGGTCTGGCCGAACAGGGCGGCCTGCTGGTCGCCCGCGACGCCTGTGATCGGAACCGGGTGCCCCAGTGCGGTGGCCAGGGCGATCGGCTCGCCGCGCGTACCCGATGGCACGACCTGCGGCAGGCACGGCAAGGGAATATCGAAGAGTGCCAGCATGGCCGGATCCCACTGCCCGGTATCGATATCCAGCAGCAGGGTGCGGCTGGCGTTGGTGGCGTCGGTGACGTGCCGCGCACCGTCGCTGAGTTTCCAGATCAGCCAGCTGTCGATGGTGCCTGCTGCCAGCTCGCCGGCCTGCGCGCGCTCGCGGCCGTGCGGAATCGCATCGAGCAGCCAGGCCAGTTTCGTGGCGGAAAAATACGGATCGAGCAGCAAGCCGGTGCGGCGACGGACCTGCTCCTCGTGCCCTTCGGCCTGCAGTTGTGCACAGTGCGCAGCCGTGCGGCGATCCTGCCAGACGATGGCGGGTGCCAGGGGCTTGCCGGTGGCACGCTCCCACACCAGGCTGGTTTCGCGCTGGTTGGCGATGCCGATGGCCGCGATATCGCGTGGACTGGCGCCGACGCTGGCCAGCGCCTGGTGCAGCGTATCGAGCTGGGAGTGCCAGATCTCCAGCGGATCGTGCTCGACCCAGCCCGATTGTGGAAAATGCTGGGTCAACTCGCGCTGCGCGCGCGCCACCGGATGACCGTTGCGGTCGAACAGGATGGCGCGGGAACTGGTGGTGCCTTGGTCGAGCGCGAGAATGTAGGTGGCCACGAAAGGATCCGCGAGTCAGGTGGACGAAACGCCATACCTTACACGCTGGATCACAAAGAAAAAATGCGACGTCGCGCTGCCGCGACGTCGCCGCAGGTGCCCTGGTCCCTCAGCGTCAGCGGTTCGCTGTCTTGCGCGCGGCGCGCTTCTTTGCGGCCGCGCGCGGGGTGGTCGTCGCGCGCTTGGTGGTGCTCTTGCGGGTGGTGCCGGTGACGCCCTTCTTCGGCGTCGTCTTGCGTGCGCTGGACTTTGCCGCAGGCCGTGTTGTCTTCTTTGCGACGCTCTTGCGTCCCGCGGCCTTTTTCGCCGTGCCGGCACGGGTGGATTTGCGTGTGGGGTGCTTGGCCTTGGGGCCAGGCTTGGCGCCGCCGTCCTGTTTGTTGACGGTGGCCCAGGCGCGCCGCTCGGCCTCTTTCCTGGATACGCCCTGTTCCTCGTAGCCATCCTCGATGTGCTCGGCCTTGCGCTTCTGCTTGCCGGAATAGGCGGATTTGTCGCCACGTGGCATGGTGATCTCCTTTCGCGTTTGGACCTGACGGTGGGGCAATCACCGTGCCAACGCCGGAGTGGCGTGAAATCGCACCTCGTGCTACGCCGAAGCAGTGCAAAGTGCACAATCCCGCGTCGCGCCTCGTGCGCGACGCGGGCGTAGTGCGTGGCAGGCACGCGACCAGTGCTCCGATCGCGTGCCGGTGACGTGCCTCTGGTGAAGGTCAGAAGAACGCGCAGGTATCGCGCAGCGTTCCGCCTTGTCCGTCGACACTGCCTTCGGTCTGCCAGGCGATGGAGACACCCAGGGTTCCCTGGTTCAGCAGAGTGGCGTTGGCGGAGGCATTGAGAAAGAGACGGTGCGTGCACTTGGTCTCAGCGATGTACTTGCCTTCGCGCACGGTGGCACCGTTGCCCGGCTGGTTGTCACACGCCACGCCATAGCCGAAGTTGCCGAAACCCGAGGAGACGTTGCTGGCGCCGAACGGCTGCGCGCGGCACTGCACGTCACAGGCGACGCCGGCTTCCTGAAAAGCCAGGTCCTTCTGGATCATGAGGACGCCGAACACGTTGTGGTAGGTGATCCGCCGGTTGGGCCAGCGCGACGAGATCCGGGTCGAGGTCGGCCGGCTGGCCAGCCCGCAGCGGCCCGCGGCCGTCACCTTGGCCGGCGTCGGGCTGGAATATTCGATCTTGGGGCCCCAGCCATCCAGTGCGGCCTGGCGGTTGTTGCGGACGATGGAATCGAGGAACTCGATGCTCGGGTCGTACACGACGCAGTGATTCTGCGTACGCCAGCAGAACTCAGCCGCCTGGTAGCGGTGTTCCTGCTTGCCGATCGTTGCCACGACGTCGAAGAGACGGTACGTCCCCAGATCGAGCGGACGGCCCACCGATTCAAACTGATCCAGGCGTGCATCGAGCTGGGCCTGGTCGATCACTTTGTTGGCCACGGTGACGAACTGGGGCTTTTCGATATGCACACCGGATTCGCTCGCTTCGATGACCATGGTCGGATAGCCGACCAGGCTGGCGAGATTGCGGTCACCGAGCGATCGCATTGAACCGGATTCGCGTTCGGCGAGGTCAAACACCACGATGTTGCGCGTTGCCGCGGTGTAGTCGCTGTAGACGCCTTCGGCATAACCGGGTGGAACCGGCAGCGGAGCGGCGTAGGAGACGGCAGAGCCGGCCAGGGCAACGAGGAGCGAAAGGGCAAGACGAGTCGGATGAGTCATCGTATTTTCCGTATGCGTGGGTGCCTGCTGCCGGTGTTGAGGCCGGCAGCAGGCGGTCAGGGAACGGCAGGGTCGGGTTCTGCCGTCGCCTCGGAGAGGCTTGGTGCATTACGAGAAAGATGTACGGTTTCGTCGGTGCCGCAGAGAATATTTTCGCACCTTGCGGCAACCGGTCAGCCGTCGCAGGATTCAAAGCCTCCGGCGAAGAGGTCCGGCGAAGGCTGGGCGAGCAGGTCAAGGGTCAGGGTGTTGAGCGGACCGGGAAGGATCTGATCGTCGGCAGCATTCGTCAGAATGACCAGGCCGTGATGACGTTGCGGTTGCAGCATCGTGCGGGCATAGAAGACTGCCAGGCTGCCATCGTGGGTGCTGGTCGTCACGCCGTCGAAATCAAAGACGCCCCACCCGGCGGCGTAGCCGTTTGATGACTGCGGCGTATGGAGGTGCGCGTAACTGGCTGCGCTCAGGCCGCGCGGGCAACCGTTCAGGCCGTCCAGGTGCAGGCGAACGGTTTTCAGATAATCGCCTAGCGTCAGGCTCATGTTGCCGGCGGGAGTGAGGATGGCCGGCACCTGTGCCAGGTCGGAATCGGGGTCAACAGGCACCCACGTGTCGTCCTGGCGGAAATGGCCCCACGGCCCGGCAAGGCCGTGACCGGCCGGCCAGCCGAAACGCGCGGAGGTGATATCCAGCGGCGTCAGCAACTCCTGGCGGACCCATTCTTCATAGGGCAGTGGATGCAGCCGTTCGAGCACTGCACCAAGGACGATGTAACCGCCGTTGGAATAGCGGAAGCCGGGCGTCGTGGGGTCATCGAACACGGGCGGCTGTCCCAGCGCAAAGGCAGTAAAGACGCGGCGGGCTTCGCGCGGATCCGGCGACAGCGGCGGCAGCTGCGCCAGCTCGTCGGCGTGCTGGATGGGCAGGATGCCGGCGCGGTGACCCAACAGCTGGTCGATGGTGACGCTGCGGTAGGCAGGCAGCATCGTTGGCGCGAGCTCGGGAAAAATTTCGTCCAGACGCGAATCCCAGCGGAGCAATCCGCGGTCCACGTCGCGTGCGATCAACCAGGCGGTGATCGCCTTGAGGTTGGAACCGATGTGCATGCCGTCCTCTGGCACCAGCGGATCACTTTGTCCTGCACGCCGAACGCCGACGACGGCCTGGTGGCTGGAGCGTGGCCCGAAGACGGCGGCGATGGCACCAGGAACCTGAGATCGTTGCTGAAACTGTGTCAGCGCCTGTGATATCGCCAGGTCATCGGCAATAGCGGGGGTGGCAGCGGCGGTGACGCCGGCCATGAACAGCAGTGTGCGTAGCATCGAATCGCTCCATGAAGCGCCGGAAGGGCGGCGCTCGGCGACGATGCCGGCGTTGCGTCGAATGGCCAGTGAACCGGGTCAGCGGGTGCGTGACGTTCAGCTATTGACACGATAGCAGCCGCCGGGGCGATGCCATGACGCCGCATGAACGCCCAGGGTGGCACGGCACCGCAGCCCGCCTTCCTGTGGCGGGCTGCATCAGCGTCGGGCTTCAGAATTCAAAGTCATCGCGGAACAGCGTATCGCTACTGCCGAACACCGTGATCTGGAAGGCCTGCGTGACGGCAATTCCATTCGGCGCTGCGGGATCGGCGATGTAGTAGCGTCCGTACAGCGTCTGGCCGGTGAGTGCCGGGTTGGTGCCCAGGTCGATGTTGATCGAGGCGTAGCCCGCGTTGCCGGTGCCGGCAAGAGTCACGGTGCGGTTGGTGAAATCACCGGTCGGCACGCTGCCCGGCGTGCCCGGGTCGGTGCGCGAAACCACCAGCGTCGCCGCTGCGCCGGCCGGCCCGCCGGAGACGGATACCGTGAAGTTGTCATTGCCCAGCAGCGGCGGCTCGATCGCACCGATCACCGGCACCAGTCCGCCGGCGCCTGCCACGCCGTTGCCGACAATGCGCGGCACCCGATCGGTTTCGGTAAACAGGGTAGGACGCTGGAACGGGCCGGTTTCCGCGCTGACGCGAAGATCGGTCAGCGGGCGACGCAGGAAGGCCAGGAGTGCGGTCTTCTGCTGCGCCGTGAGATTGCGTGGACGAATGCGCGGATCCTTGTTCGGCGCGGTGAAATCGCCGCCGCGGTCGTAGAAGTCCACCACCTGTTCCAGCGTGGTGAAGCGGCCATTGCTCATGAACGGCGAACGCAGCTCCACGTTGCGCAGGCTGGGGCTGCGGAAGGCACCGCGATCGTTCGGATTGTTCGTCTGCGCAAAGCGGCCCAGGTCGTCGTCGACCGGCCGCACACCGATATAGTGGAACTGGTTGTCGCTCATCAGCGCACCGCCGTGGCAGGCCGCGCAGTCGTTCTGCACGAATACCTGCTGGCCGGTGCGCTCGAGGTTGGTCAACGAGGGCGTGCCGCCACGCTCGGCATCCAGCGGCGTCTGGTTGCCGGCGAGGGTGCGCTCATAGCTGGCGATGGCCAGGGCGATGCGCGCCGCCGTGATGTCACTGCTGCCGAATACTTCGGCGAACAATGCCGGGTAGTCGCGGCCGGCGATCCAGGTGGTCAGCGCCGTCGGGACATTGGCCGCGAGGGCCAGCGGCTGGATGCCCGTCAGGCGCTGGCCGATCGTATTGACCTGCGCACCCGTGAATGCCATCTCGACGGTGTTCACCAGGGGGCCGAGGGCCTGGTTCTCCAGGGCACCGCCCTGGGCGATCAGGGTCTGGTTGGTCAACGGGTCCACGAAGGTGCCGCCGGCACGGCCGTCCCAGAAGAGCAGGGGGGCGTACGCGGCATTGACTGCCGACGGCGCGCGCCGGCCGCCGACCTGGATGCCGATGCCGAAGCTCGCCACCGACTGGTACAGGCCATCGCTGCCGTGGGCCGGCACGCCGGCGGATCCGTGGACATCGTCTGGCGTACCCACGAGGCCGTCCTTCCCGGGGTTGGTGCTGCTGGCGAGCGCCAGGCCGGTGCGCGGGTCAGCACCGCCGCCAAACGGCCGATGGCAGGTGCCGCAGGCGACGGTACCGGTCTTTGACAGCTGCTCCTCCCAGAACAGCGCCTGGCCAAGGGCGATCTTCGCGGGCGTCTGCGGATTGCCGGCCGGAATGGGCGGCGCCCCCAGGGGCGGCGGCGCGCCCTGCCCACAGGCAGCGGACGCGCACAGGAGGGCGAGGTAGCCGATCCAGCGGGAGGAAAGGGTCTTGGTCATCTGCGTGCTCCACGAAACGGCCCGCCATGGACCGTCGGCGCAGACGATCGCGGAGGATTGCGCAGAAACGATGGAGAAACGGTGGAGTGTCTGCGCAATCGGCCGCCGGCCGGCATTGATGTGCGTCCAAAAAGCAACAATGCGGCCAACGCGCCAATGCGCCTGCTCCCGCGTTCCGCGGCCCGTTTGATCCCCCAATCTGTTACGGATTGTGACGTCGCCGCGACAGATCAAGGGTTCGTTGCCGTGCAGCATCAAAAGGCGTCAAAACGCTGGCGGTGCGACGGTTGATTTTGGGTATTGGAGACAAGTCCGCACGACACGGGCAGGGGCTTGCGGACGTGGCGTCCGTTCCGGGAACGGAACGGGCTTTATTTCCAGACTCATTCACCTCAGTGAGGGGGAGTGTCATGTTTACGATGAAGCGGGTCCTAGCGACCCTGATCCTGGCTGCGTGCACGGCGGGGGGCGCCGTGACGGCGCAGGCTGCTACTGATCTGACAACACGGATGGAGCTTGGCAACAACACGGCGGCGCTGGCCGCGCAGGCGGCGCTGGGGCAACTGAGCGCCTCCCTGGCAGCGGAGGAGGGCAGCCTGCCTGCCGGATTCCCGCTGGAAGTGACCGACGTGCAGGACCTGCGTCGCGCCACGATCGGATTCGGCTACGAGGAGTTCACGGCGGATCCGGCCGCCCTGATGGCGGGCGACAGCCTGGAGAAAGCCGCGCGTCCGAGCGGCACCTGGCGCTACACGGTCCTGGTCGATGGCCAGCCGGTCGGCATGATGAGCATGGCCTACGTCGGCGGAAAGTGGGAAGTCGCGTCGATCGGTGCGGCGCGCCTGGCCAACGAGGTCAACGACGCGGTCGCCCAGATGCAGAAGGGGCAGTCGCTGCGCGTGATCCGCGTGCCGCAGGCGACGTCGGATTTCGTCGAGATCAAGGGTGCGGGCCAGAAGGCGAAGTTCGTGCCGCTGGATGCTGCGCGCCGTTCGCTGGATATCCAGCAGGCGTTGGTGACCAAGCAGGGACAGGCCGTGGATGAGTCGGCATTTGCCGCCAGTCTGCGCGACACCGTCTCGCGCAATCTCACCCAATGACGAACGGACATCTCCTGGAGCTCACCATGAAATCCTTCTTCCATCGCGCGCTGTTCGCGTGCCTGACGCTGCTGTCGACGTCGGCGTTCGCCGGCGACGGATACCGCTATCTGCCCATCAATAACGTGCGGCAGGAACACAGCAACTGGTGCTGGGCGGGTGTTTCGGCCTCGGTGCTCAACTGGTACGGCCACCGCCCGAGCCAGTGCGGCATCGTCAACTGGGCCTTCAACATCAACTATGCCTGCGGCAACTCCAACTTCTACTGGAACAGCTACGCCAACCGTCCCAATGGCATCTACGGCGGCTACGGCGATATCCAGGCCATCCTGCGCAGCTGGAATGTCTACAGCTACGGCAACAACTACGCGTTGAACTGGTCGGCCGTGGTCAACGAAGTGCGCAACAACCGTCCGTTCGTCATGCGTTACGGCTGGACCAACGGTGGTGGTCACTTCATCGTCGGCTACGGCTACAACGACACCAGTGGCACCCGCTACATGGCCTACATGAACCCGTGGCCGGGTGAAGGCTATACCTGGGTGAACTACAACTGGGCCGTCTCGGCCAGCGATCACCGCTGGACGCACACGCTGCGGATGTACTGATACGACCGAATACCCTGACGTGAAACCCTGGAGTAGCGGGCCCTACTCCACAGCGTCGGCGCTATAGATTGCGTAGCCATGTTGACCCGAAGGGTCCACCCGGGGTGAGCCTCGCGACGCGGCCAGATTTCGCGCAGCACCGACCAAATCACCCCTCACGCGCCACGCCACCAACCGCAACGTCGACTGGCGACGACCGTCGCACCGCGAGCCAGAGGCACGTCCTTCCTTCACCGAAGGCCCCCGCAACGCCGGGCCGGTCGCGAACAGCGGCGCGCAGTGTGATCGCACCGGCGGGCGGATACGCGCCACTATTCCGCGACACGAAATCACGCACCGCCGGCTGCCACTCGCGCAGCGTCAACTGCGGCGCACCCGGCACCGGCTGAAACTCACTCCCGTTCTGCTGGGAATCACCCGAGCGTGAGTGATTTTCAACCAAGGATCCGGGTGACTTTCAGTCAACGTCGATTGGCGACCAGTCGTCCTCGACTTCGGCGCAGGCACGGCCGGAGGGAAATCAGGCAGCGTCGACGAAAAGTCATTCACGCCCCCGGCACCGTTTCACCCAGTGATGGGCAATTGCATACGAAGGGCGAGCGATCCGCAGTCGCGCGGTTCTGACATTCAGCGGCAGTCGGTTGAAGTGCCGTCGCGGGTGCGTGGTGTGAAACCGGCGCCGAGTGAGAATCACTGACGCCTGCGTGTCTGGCAGGTCGGGTGTCGGGGTACTTTGTCCCGGCCATCGGTGGCCTCGCGGGTATAAGTGAACAATGACTCACAAGTGCTTTGATGCGCACCCGGGTCTGCCATTTCGAGATGTCGATCTATGAGGCAGAAAGGCGTGGCCCTGAAGGCAGCGTCTGGCCAGTAGGTGTGGGACGGTGTTGCCTGCAGAACCAGACCAGATCGGCACAAATTCTGTTACGCACGGACTGGAAGGATCCTGCGACCTACTGTTGCCTGGCCAATGCGCGGATAATGACCGGCCCGCCTTCACAGCCCTCGACGGTCGACCGCCTTGATGGATTTTCGACGTTTCCTGCTGGCGACCCTGGTCGCCATGGGTACCGGTTTCTCTGTTGCCCACGCGCAAAACTCCCGCGACACCGAACTCGCCCGCCTGAACACCGAACGCGCGCGCCAGGCGGCGCTGGCCGATCGCGATGTGGCAGCGGGCCGCGCGGTGCTCGCGGCGATGGGTTCGCACGCTGCCGCGCTGGATGATCGCCAGACCCAGGCCGAGTTCGCGCTGCGTTCGGCGCGCGAGCGGGCGGAGCGCCTGGCGGCCGCCGCGGCCGGCAGCGGCAGTGCCGCGGATGCCGCGCTGCGCGACCTGGCGGCGTTGCTCACGCCGGTCAGCCGTACCGAATCGACCGCTGCGCCCTCGGCGGTGTCGACGCAGGTGCCGCAGACCGTGCGGGCGACGTCGGCTCCGCGACCGGATCCGTCGCCGGCGGATCTGGCGGCCACGCTCGATGCGCCGATCACCCCGGCCATCCAGGCGCTGGCCGATGAACTGCACAAGCAACCGGTCGCCGTGTTCGAGTGGGTGCGCAAGCACATCGCGTACGTGCCCAGCGCCGGTTCCCTGCAGGGCGCGCAGGGCACGCTCGATGCGCGTCGCGGCAATGCGACCGATACGGCCAGCCTGCTGGTGGCGCTGCTGCGTGCCAGCGGCGTGCCGGCGCGCTATGTCGTCGGCACCGTCGATGTCGATCGCGAGCGGCTGCTGCGCTGGCTCGGTGTCGATCGCATCGAAGCGGTGACCGAGCTCTTCAGCGAAGGCGGCGTGCCGTTCCAGACGGTCGTGGTGGGCGGGCAGGTGGCCTCGGTGCGCTTCACGCACATTTGGGTGGAAGCCTGGATCGACTTCGTGCCCTCGCGCGGCGCGCGCCACGTGGAAGGCGATACCTGGCTGGCGCTGGATCCGAGCTTCAAGGAACTCACCTATTCCCCGGGCCTGGACCTGGGCGTGCTGATGGCCCTGGATGTCACCGGCACGAGCACGGCGATCAGCAACGCCGCGACGGTCCATCGCAACGAACGCTACCTGTCGGCCCTGGGCGCCGATGTACTGGCCGCGCAACTGGATTCCGCGACGCAGCGCCTGCACGCCGCGCTCGCCGCCCGCGGGCTCGCCAACGCACCGTTGTCGGAGCTGCTGCCGCGCACCAGCGATGCCACGCCGGCCTATCCCTTCTTCCCCGGCAATCTCGCCTATACCGTGGTCAGCGCCGACCCGGCGATCAGCGTGCTACCCGATGCGCAGCGCCATCGCCTCGAATGGCAGGTCGCGCAGCGCGACGAAACGCCCGTGCTGGCCCTGCAGCAGCCGACCGTCGCCCTGGCCGGCAAGCGCGTCGACCTGCGCTTCGTGCCCGCCACGGATCTGGACCGCAGCGCGATCGAAGCGCTGGTGCCGGCGGCGCCGGGCAGCTTCACTGACCTGCCCGAACGCGTGCCGGCGTACCTGATCCGCGTGCGCGCCGAGCTGTGGCTCGACGAGGTCCGCCTCGCCCAGTCGGACGACCTGCCGCTGGGTGCGGCCCTGTCCGGCGAGCTGCGCCTGGCCGGCCCCACCGGCACGCCGCTGCACACCACGCAAACCCTCTTCGCCGGCGAACCGCGCAGCCTCGCGCTGGACGCGCACGGCGGCATCGCTGCGGACCTGTCGCGCAGCGTCGAAGCCCTGCGCAGCGCGCAGCAGGCCCTGGTCGCCGGCCAGCCGATCACGCTGCCCCTGGTCGATCACGTGCTGCGCGTCGGCGGCAGTGGCCACCAGGCCGCCTCCGGTGCCTACCAGAGCTGGCTGTCGGGCCTGAACAAGACACGCTACTACCGCGCCCCGAGCGCGACGACGGCCTATGCCGCGCTCGCCGTGACTGCGCCGTTCGGCATCGTCAGCAGCGTGCAACCGGCGGGCCTGGGCCTGAGCGATGTGTCGCCGCGTCACCTGGGCGCGCCGCTCGCCGGCGGCAACGAAACCCGCTTCGTGCGCCAGAGCCTGGCCGCGCAGTCGGGCTTCGGTCATCTCCTGCTCGAACAGCTCTACGGCGGCACCGGCCACTCGGCCGTGCGCGTGTTCGCGACCGCGCTCGCGGCCCAGCAGAACGTCTATACCTTTGCACCCGCCGACACCGCACAGCTGGCCGCGCTGAACCTGCCGGCCCCGATCAAGGCCATCGCCCAGGCCGCGCTGGCTGCCGGCGATACCGCCACCCTCACCGGTACCGCACAGGATCTGTCCGGCTGGACCGGCCACGCGCTCCAGATCGACTACCCGGCCGCCCGTGGCGGCGTCAGCCTCGTCTACGGCACGGCCGCCGATGCGACGCCGGAACAGACAGGCGCCAATGTCACCACGCCACTGGCCCGCGGCGCCGTCTTCACCGGCTGGCTCGCCCCCGACGTGCCGCCGCGTCTGCAAACGCTGTGGCAGGGCGAACTTGATCCGGTCATCGCCGGTGGCGTGGGCCTGGTCACGATCGCGCAGAACCCGCTCGGCATCGGCACCTCCACCCCGATCGAACAGGTGCTCGCCGGCAGCGTGATCGACGGCAGTGTCCGGGTCGATCCCCTGGTCAGCCAGCACCTGTGGTCGCTCCTGGTCGGCCCAGTGCTGAGCGTGGGCCCCTTGCTCGATCCGCTGGCCCCGGTCGTCGCGCTGGCTGTGGAACCGCTGTCGCTGGAACTGGGCCAGTCGGCCGTGATCCGCGCCAGCGCCACGGACAACCGCGCCGTGACGAGCCTCCTCGTCACCGCCGCCGGCGATGCCGTGACGCTCACCAACGGCAGCACGACCTATACCCCGACCCGCGCCGGCGTCATCCCGGTCATCGCCCGTGCCCGCGATGCGGCCGGCAATCTCGACGAGAAGCGCGAAGAGCTCCTGGTGCGTGCACCGGGTGACACCAGCGCGCCGGTCGTGCTGATCACCAGCCCTGCCGACGATGCGGAGATCACACAACCGGTCGAGGTCACCGGCAAGGTCGTCGACGACAGCCTGCGGTCCTGGTCCCTGGCGGTCCGCCCGGGCAATTCGCCCGGCATCCCGCCGGTGGTGATCGCCAGCGGCACCCAGGCGGTCGACGGCGTGCTCGGCACGCTCGATCCGACCCTGATGCTCAACGGCGCCTACGTGCTGATCCTGCGCGCCGAGGACGTCAACGGCGGCAGCGCCGAGTACAGCGTGCCGGTGCGCCTGGCCGGCGACATGAAGATCGGCCACTTCCAGATCAGCTTCGAGGAAGTGGAAGTGCCGCTGTACGGCATTCCGATCCGCATCACCCGCACCTACGACACGCGCCAGTCAAAGGAAGCCCTCGACTTCGGCTACGGCTGGAGCGTGGACTACCAGAACATCCGCCTGCGCGAGAGCCGCAAGCTCGGCTACTCCTGGCGCCTGGCCCAGGACGGCGGCGGCTTCGCCCCGTTCTGCGTCAAGCCCAACGGCGCACCGGCCGTCACCGTCACCTTGCCCGACGGCAAGGTCGAACAGTTCCGCGCCCGGTGGTCGCCCGAGTGCCAGCAGTTCCAGCCGCCGGTCTACGGCACGCTGGTGTTCGAGCCGGTCGACACGCGCACCACCAGCCGCCTGGAACAGCTCGACTACGGCCAGATGCGCCTGGCCAACGTGGCGGGCGGGGCGTCGGACATCATCGACATGGACTCGATCCAGCCGATCGATCCGACGCGCTACCGCCTGACCACGGCCGAGGGCATGGTCTATACGTTGAACCAGCAACTCGGCATCGAGACGATCGCCGATCCGCTGGGCAACAAAATCACCTACAGCCGCGATGGCGTGACCCACAGCTCGGGCACGCGCATCGACTTCGTGCGCGACGACAAGAACCGCATCACCGATATCGTGCTGCCCGATGCGCGGCGCCTGAAGTACCGCTACAGCGCCGCGGGCGACCTGGCGGAAGTGAAGGACCAGGCGGGCCTGGCCACCACCTTCACCTACCTGCCGTCGCAGCGCTGGCCGCACTACCTGCAGGACATCATCGATGCGCGGAACATCCGCGCGGTGCGCCAGGAATACAACGACGAGGGCCGCCTGGTCGCCTCGGTCGATGCGGAAAACCACCGCATCGAATACACCCACGATATCGCCGGTCATACGGAGATCATCAAGAACCGCCGGGGCTACGCGACGACCTTCGTCTACGACGACAACGGCTGGGTGCTGAGCGAAACCAATGCGCTCGATGAGCAGACGGCGCACACCTACGACACCAACGGCAACGAGCTGACCACGACCGATCCACTGCAGCGCACGACCACGCGCACCTTCGATGCGCGCGGCAACGTGCTGACCGAGACGAACCACCTGCAGCAGACGACCACGCGCACGTGGACGTACTTCAATGAGCTGGAAACCGAGACCGATGCGCTGGACCGGCTCGTCGTCAGCAATGACTTCTACCGGCACCCGCAGACCGGCGAGCCGACGCAGTACCTGCGCTCGACCACCAACGGGGCGAACGAGAAGACCTTCTTCGTGCTCGACCTGGGCAGCGCCAGCGGCAACACCGGCAATCTCAAGTCCATGACCGATGCATCGGGCGCGACCAACGCGTTCGAGTACGACGGCCGCGGCAGCGTGATCGAAACGCGCGATGCGCACGGCTGGAAGACGACGATCGTGCCCGACGCCCTGGGCCGCACGACGAAGGAGATCCGCCGCCGCACCGTCAACGGTGCGATCCAGGAGCTCGTCACCGAGCACGTGCTCGACGAGAAAGGGCAGGTCAAGGAAAGCCGTCATCCGGACGGCAGCACCACCAAGGCCACTTACAACGCCATCGGCAAGATCGCCACGTCGACCGACGCGCTCGGCCGGGTGACGCACTACACCTACACCGATCGCGGGGAAGAGGAGCGGGTGACCTTTCCCGATGCGACCTACACCGAGAAGACCTACGACGAGGAAGGCAACGTCCTGACCGAGCGCGACCGCGACGGCCGCGTGACGACGATGAAATACGACGCGGCCAATCGCCTGAAGGAAACGATTTATCCGGATGACACGCCGGCAACGCTCGATGACAACCCGCGCACGGTCAACCACTACGACAAGGCGGGTCAACTGGTCGGCGTGACCGACGCGCGCAACCAGACCACGACCTACAAATACGACGATGCCGGTCGCCAGACCCACGTCATCAACGCGCTGCAGCAGACGACCGAGACGATCTACGACAAGGCCGGCCGCCGCGAGGCGGTGATCGACAGCCTGGGTCGCACGACGCGCTTTATCTACGATGCCGCCAACCGCCTGACCGAGACCATCCACCCGGACCTGACCCCGGCGACCGACGCCGACAACCCGCGCACGTTTGTGGGCTACGACGCCGCCGGCCGCAAGGTGAAGGAAACCGACGAAATGGGCCGGGTCACGCGCTTTGCCTATGACGCGCTCGGCCGCCTGACCCAGGTGATCCTGCCCAACCCCGCCAACGGCGCGAACCCGGATCTCGTCAACGGCGAAAGCCCCGCCGGCAGTGGCACCCTGGTCACGCGCTACGGCTACGACGAGCTCGGCAACAAGCTGACCCAGAAGGATGCCGAGGGCCGCACCACGAGCTGGACCTTCGACAAGGCCCAGCGCCCGCTGACGCGCACCTTGCCGCTGGGCCAGACCGAACGCTTCCACTACGACGCCCTGGGCCGAAAGGACAGCCACACCGACTTCCGCGGACGCACCACCGCGTTCCGCTACAAGCCCCAGACCGATTACCTCGAAACGATCGACTATCCGACCGATCCCGACGTCACGCTGACCTACACCGCCGGCGGCGAACTGCACACCGTGCAGGACGCCAACGGCACCACGGTCTACGCCAACGACGTCCGCGGGCGCCTGGAAAGGGTCACCTGGCCGGTGCGCCCGGGCGAGGCCATCGCCCCGTTCGTGGAATACCAATACGACGCCAACGGCAACCGCACGAAGCTCACCACCCCGAACCAGGTCATCGACTACCAGTTCGATGCACTCAACCGCCTGGACAAGGTGCTCAAGGGCAGCGAAGTCATCGCCGACTACGGCTACGACGGCGTCGGCAATCGCGATCACCTCGTCTACGCCAACGGCACCCGTACCGATTACGCCTACAACCTGCGCAACCGCCTGACCGGCATCACCCACAAGGCCGGCACCTCGCTGCTCCTCGGTGTCGTCTACACCGTCGATGCCTCCGGCCTGCGTACCGCCATCGACGAAACCGGCGCGATCCGGCGCCACGTCGACTACCGCTACGACAAGGTCAAGCGCCTGGAAAACGAAACCGCCGTCGCCCAGCTCGCCAGCGGCGCCGTCACCCGCAGCACCACCTGGACCTACGGCAAGACCGGCAACCGCCTGACCCAGAGCAAGAGCGTCCAGGCCGGCGCCACCTCGGGTTTTGCCAACACGGTGTATGGCTACGACGCCAACGATCGGCTCGACACGGAAACCGTCACCAAGAGCGGCACCCTGCCGGGCGTCATCGCAGGCGTCACCAGGTACACCTACGACGAGGCCGGGAACACGATCAAGAAAGTCGCCCCCGACGAAACCGTCGAGTACGCCTACGACGATGCGAACCGGATGAGTGAGCTCAAGACGCTCGCTGGCGAGGTCACCCGGTATGCATACAACCACGCCGGGATCAGGCTCAGTCAGACGAGCAAGGCGGGGACGGCCAATGCGAAGACCAGTCATTACCTGATTGATC